>NZ_VFEB01000048.1:0-228 GCF_007858795.1 Vibrio sp. T20 | reverse complement strand
CTTAAACAATGCATCCGGACGCGGGATGGAGCAGTTTGGTAGCTCGTCGGGCTCATAACCCGAAGGTCGTCGGTTCAAATCCGGCTCCCGCAACCACATTACAGTTAGGCGCTATCTGTTGCCCAAGGCAGTAAGAGCAGCGATTAACTAATGCGATACTAGCTCAGTTGGTAGAGCGCAACCTTGCCAAGGTTGAGGTCATCGGTTCGAACCCGATGTATCGCTCCA
>NZ_VFEB01000157.1:0-350 GCF_007858795.1 Vibrio sp. T20 | reverse complement strand
TCTTGTCGTGAAAGCTGATCTAAGTTGTTCATCCACTCTTTCTTATATTGCGCAAAGAAACTTTCGGAACAAGCGTTATCCCAACAGTTTCCTTTTCTCGACATGCTGACTTTAATCTTTCGTTTACGGTGCCAACGGATCGTCTCCAACGCTCGATACTGTATACCTTGATCGGAGTGAAACAAAAGCTCGTGACCTAAGGGCTGCCTTTGTTCCCAAGCCTTATTCAGGCTTCTTAGCACTAACTTTGCGTTATTAATACGACTTGTCGACCAACCAATCACTTTGCGTGAAAACAAATCTAAGACGACGCACAGGTATTGCCAACCATCAGTACAGCGCACCTGAGT
>NZ_VFEB01000034.1:0-1700 GCF_007858795.1 Vibrio sp. T20 | reverse complement strand
AGCATCGGTTTGGTCTAAGGTAGCGCCATTCAATGTAAGCTCGATCAGTGCATCATCGGAATCTCGAATTGCATAGAGTTTATCTGCGTATAGAAATGGAACAGACAACTGTGACGTATCGTAATTAAAGTTGTGCTCTGTACCGTCTGGCTCTAGCCACGTTAAGCTATCACCACTCCAAGGAACGGTGACAATATCACCTGTTGATAGAATGACATTGTTTCGGAAGTAATCATCAAAGACTTTAGAAATGGTAAACGTATCATCAACAAGTTCTGCTTTATGCAGGCTGAGTTCATCACTGTGCCTTAAGTAAATACGTGTGCTATCTCCGTTGTGGGAAAAGCGTGTGTTGGTGACCCAAGCCTCATGTTCAGCTTCCACCTTCTTGTAGATAGGAACGCCGCTCTCGACCAATGGATAAAGATCACCGGTATTCTTGTCCTGTATGAGGGTGTAATTACCTTCATACACCACGTCATCCACGGTGACGGTGACATTACTCATGTTGATTACCGAGTAGGTGGTATTTAGGTCGACGATCATATCGATAGTCGGAGTCATAACGCTCTCAGCATCACCGCCTTCAAAGCTAATCGAGCTTACTTCACCGTTTTCTGGGTTCTCATAAACGTAAGCACTTTGCCCGTCATCTAAAGGCATATTGAACGCGGCTGCTCTAGAGTATGCTCGATAACCAGTTAGATCGTGAGCGCGAGGCTTAAAGGTCTGAAAACCATCATTAACAACACTCATGCTTGATATTGAGCGTGTTTGGTCGCTAGGTGGGGTACTGGATCCCCCTCCGCAAGCTGTCAGAGCTAAAGCAATAGAGCTGACGAGAGTTGTCCTGAGTAACTTAGTATTTTTCATGATCATTCCTTGTGTGGTTAGTTAAACATTTTGGTCTTGAGTTTTCTTTAGAGGTAATGGCCTCAGATAGTAAAAATCCTTCAGGGTAGGTGAACTCAAACGTACTGACGTAAATGTCTTGAATTTGGTTGAGAGGAGCCGCGCAAATACGCTTTTTGAACTGGTAGATCAATTGAAGGCAATCATTCTCTAACACAAGCCCAAGTGGACAAACGTATTGAAGTACTTGTTCGTTACGTAGGTGGAGCCGAGCTTCGCGTTGGTAATAGATGGATAGACAAAGTTTGTCAAAGACAGCTACGTCATAATCGCCTTTGTGATAGGGCTGCTTACGTCGAACATGACTACGTGGCCTTAGGTTATGATTCGTTGATAGCAAGGGCATAAAAGTGCATTGCACACTTGATAGATAACTTTCAGGAAGAACTGATTTCAAGTTCTCAAAAGCAAATTCAAGAAGCACAGATTCTTGTGGTCCCAAGGAGAATATAGGGTGGGTTCTTCTGTGATAGCTATATGGGAGGCTTCTATCGTCTTTTTCTACATCTAGATAAGTCGTCAAGATGTTCAAGCAGCGTTGTACTGTGCGTTTCGAGCGTTCAATGCCCGTGTTTGTTAATCGTTGATGAACTTCGTTCGTTGTGATCTTTCGTTGAGTTGGGATGAGAGAGTAAACTTCAAACACCAACTCAATATGTTCGATGCGTTGCTTGTTGGGTTTAGAGGGCATGGGACCACCAAAATTGAAACGTGATCAATCGCCTCAACACATTTAAGTGATGAGCTAAAGAATCAACGTGATTAGAGATCGGCTGGTGGCCACACAG
>NZ_VFEB01000039.1:0-425 GCF_007858795.1 Vibrio sp. T20 | reverse complement strand
TTCCGGGGCTATCACCCTTTACTGCGGCACTTTCCAGAGCCTTCATCTGTCTCATTAAAAGCTTAAGGGCTAATCCAATTTCGCTCGCCGCTACTTTCGGAATCTCGGTTGATTTCTCTTCCTCGGGGTACTTAGATGTTTCAGTTCCCCCGGTTTGCCTCCTGTTGCTATGTATTCACAACAGGATACTTACTTATGTAAGTGGGTTTCCCCATTCAGGAATCCCAGACTCAAAAGGTTATTACTACCTAATCTGGGCTTATCGCAAGTTATTACGCCTTTCATCGCCTCTGACTGCCAAGGCATCCACCGTGTACGCTTAGTCACTTAACCATACAACCCGAAAGGGTCTTAGCGTATGGCAACTAACCAAGGTTTTTGGTTGTCATCAAGAAGGGTTAATTCTTGATGACTGTTTGCCGGAC
>NZ_VFEB01000046.1:0-369 GCF_007858795.1 Vibrio sp. T20 | reverse complement strand
GCACTATCCTTAGGAATATCGCCGGTGCTACTTTCTAAATGGAGATGCCAAATGACGTCGAAGAAGACTAACTCCCTCCCAATACCTAACCACGGTCCCGAAACATCCGTTACACAACTGGAGAAAGAGATCCGTCAATTGAAAAAGAAGCTTGAGATGGCAGAGCTGGAGAATGATTTCTTAAAGGAAGCGAAGGCTTTCTTCGACAGCCAAAAAGAATAAGGTTCGAGTATATCCTTAAGAAGGCCAGTGTGAAGCTTCCTGTCATTCGACTATGCCAATGGTTGGGCGTTTCTAAAGCGGGTTATTACAAGTGGCTAACGGCTTTATTTGTAATAAAAAGCGAGTACAGAGGCTTTTGCAGAATAT
>NZ_VFEB01000041.1:0-275 GCF_007858795.1 Vibrio sp. T20 | reverse complement strand
ACTTGAGGAGAGAAAGCGAAGCTCAGTATTGTATTCCAGGCTATCGAAAGCTTTGGGAAGCAGCAGTCGCTAACGGCTTTATTTGTAATAAAAAGCGAGTACAGAGGCTTTTGCAGAATATGGGCTATCGCTCTTGCGCGAGCAAGAAGCGATATGGACGAGCGCCAAGACAAAATACGCTTATACCTGCCTATAACATTCTTGCCCGTCAATTTAAGGTGGATAAACCCGATCGAGTTTGGGTGTCAGATATCACTCAGGTGCGCTGTACTGAT
>NZ_VFEB01000119.1:0-3690 GCF_007858795.1 Vibrio sp. T20 | reverse complement strand
CTTAAATGACTATTGAAGGCGCCTTGGCAGAGTGGCTATGCAGCGGATTGCAAATCCGTGGACCTCGGTTCGACTCCGGGAGGCGCCTCCATCATTCAGAAAAAACCAGTCCTCGTGGCTGGTTTTTTCGTTTCTGGCCTCGCTAAAAGCTTCCTACGTACCCATTTCAATGTTTATCAAAGAAATCTTTGTTACGGATATACTTGCTCATTAAGTGATACGAAAAAGGTCGTATCAACCAGCTAAAAATAGATCGTCCAAGGCGAATAAGCGTTGGGGTGTTCTCATAGATTCTGCCGTTGTAGAGCCAAAGGACCTTTCCTACATGCCAGTACAGTAAAGGTACGGGTGGCATGAAGGTCACGATGTCGATGTCACAACAGATGCGGTAAGTCTTCTTACTCAAGCGATAGTGCTTTCGAAAACTCCAATCACCAATTGCAGGTTGCCCAAAGGTCACGATTCGCTTAATGCAGCCTGGATACTTTTGCTCAAAGTAGTCAGCAAACACACAACCAATAGCACCACCGGAAGAGTGGCCAGTAATGGAGATTCTTTTGCCTTGCTCTAAGAGAGGGATGAGCGTCGCTTCCAATCGTTCAATTACCGTTAAGCCAAGCTTATCTTCATTACGAGTTGGTTGGCTTTCCTGAAACATCAGATGATAGAAGCCAGCATGCACTCGGTAATTGAGTCCAATCCTTTTGCAGCTTCTCGTCCATAGGGCGAAGTTAAGCAGCCAGTCTGACACGCTGTGTGACCCTTTAATAACGACAACCACTTCGTCTTTGTCGCTGCTCCATAACACTCGAATCATGGTTTTAGCAAACTGGTTCTTTATGATGCGCTGCCCATTAGGATCGAAACCATAACGAGTTTGTTTAAAAACTCTAGGGTAGGCGAGGTTACAAAGAACGGCATAGCGTTCATATTGGTATCGTTTTAATGGTTTCACAGTTACACATGGTTTTTGTCCGTATTTAATACCATAGCGTTAGATTGTGAAGCAGAGATGAAGGGAGGAATAAACGAGGGAATGACATTCAGTTTGTATCAAAACCGTTCTAAATAAGCTATATAATATTAACTTGTAATATTGGTTAATATCTTTTAACAACAAGTCGGGTGTTTTCTAATAAGTAAGCTTTTTTATACAATACAGTTTGTAACTAAGATGAATACAATGCCTTACTTAACCTTACATTTTTTAAAATTTAATATGGTAGCATCTTCGAAATTTCGAAGTTATAAAGATAATGTAAAAGGCTCTATTCATGCAATCAAAAAGTCAATCGTATAAGTTAACGTTTTACTGGGTATTAAAAAGCTTATATAGATTACTTCCTATACTACCTTCAAAAATCAAGATGTCTAAAAACCTTAGGCTTGCTGAGCTATATGTACAAAAAAAAGACTATAAAAAAGCAACTAGTCTTATAGAAGAGTTAGTCTACAAATTCAAAAAAAATGAATATAGTTTCATGTTATTGAATTTATATTTAATGAATGGTGACTCAGAAAAATCAAAAGAGCTTGAAGTTTCATTAGATTCCACAAGTGAAAGTACTAATCTTGTAAAGAGTTTGGATATCCTAAATTCAAGTGTGAACGACTCTGATAAAGTGGCCTTTATCAAGTCGTACATTGCGACCAAAGGAGCATCTTCAGTACTTATTGATGTTCAAAGTGGAGGAGATCATTTAACCAAGTTGTCTAATGAGGAAAAGATTCTTGTTAACAACACAAAGCTCTATCTAAAGCAACGAAGAGATTGGAGTCGCAGGAATAGTCCACCGACTTACATCAAATCGCTCTATAGCAAAGATGAGCAGAACAAAATTGATGAGTTGTTTTGTGATGTGCTGCCTATTGTAAGAGCGACCAAAGTATCTTTATCTGATCATGACAGCTCAGTTATATCAGTAAAAAATGGGTTTAGAGCAACCACAGGTCAACCAGAAATATCAGATCGCCGAGTGCTTTTCTTCGGAGCATCAACAACTTTTTCGTATGGTATGAGCGACAAAAATACAATTGTCAGTCAGGTTCAGAAAAACATTAATAAAGTAACTGATAATGTTAGAGTTGAAAATCATGGTGTACTAGGGATGAATTTGCTTCTAGCAATGAATAATTTAGTACAAACTGAGATCAAGCAGGGTGATGTAATTGTTTTTTTCAACTTTGATGAATTCAAAAATGTTGAAGATCCGGATGTGTTTTCGATTGATCTTAATGATGTTGACCGGGGTGGCGACTTTTTCATTGATCTAAACGCGCGTCATTGTCATTACTCTCCTAAGGGAAATAAGGCCATGGGAGAGATCGTAACAAATAAGTTAATACCTGTGTTGAACAGTAAAAGTGAACCTGTATCGACTCAATTAGACTCAAATAATAGAATGTTCTGTGTCCTAGAAAAGTTCAAGTACTTCCTATTCAGACATACAGCTCAGGCGCTTGAATCTTGTGAAATACAGTCTTACTTAGAATTATTAAAACAGTATGCATCAGATTGTGAAGGTGTCATCGGTAGTGTGGCGGTTAACTGTAACCCAATCACTAAAGGCCATCTTCACTTATTAGAACATGCATCTCGTAGTGTGGATAAGCTATTTATTTTTGTTATCGAAGAAGATAAATCGTTCTTTAAGTTCGAAGACCGCCTCCACTTAGTCGCAGAGAGTACTAAGCATTTAGATAATGCCACTGTGCTTAGAGGAGGTAAATTTATCTGTACTGAGTTAACTTACCCTGATTACTTCGACAAAGACACCACAGAAGCTAAAGCAGACGCTTCTATGGAAGCATGGTTCTTCTGTGAGTACATAGCAAAAACGCTAAATATTAGTAAGATCTTCTTAGGTGATGAGCCTAAGTGCATGATCACCAAACAGTACAATGAAAAAATGCGAGAGCTACTCCCAGAGTACGGTATTGAAGTTGATATCATCGATCGAATTGAAACTAATGGCGATGTTATCAGTGCTTCTAAAGTTAGGGAGTTTTTAGCTAGTAGAGATTTCAGCAGTATAGAAGCAATAGTGCCCAAGCCTACATATCAATTCTTAAAAGAAAATTATTAAGTTTTGATTCGCTTTCAAACTACTTTTCTGTACAAAAGTCAGTCTGTTGACTGGCTTTCCTATTCGAATTCGCTAGCCATAGTTAAGTTCAAGAGATAATCCGAGGTCGAATTAGGTAGTGTATGTAGGATGTTGTGTGTGCAGTTTGTGCGATCTGTAGTAATTTCAATCGTTAAAGTTCGATAATTAATCACTTGAATTAAAAGATAAAATTTATTGTTGACGAATTTTTTCCTTCCGTTAAAGTACACCTCGTTCTCACGGCTTAGGTCGCTGAGGGATGGTGTTTTTACTTTTCAGTAATCGGCATCGCAAGAATTGCGTGCCCTGGTGGTGGAATTGGTAGACACAAGGGATTTAAAATCCCTCGGCGTTCGCGCTGTGCCGGTTCAAGTCCGGCCCGGGGCACCATCTATCTAGCTTTTACTTTTTGAGTAGAGTGATGAACAAAGAGTTGTTCTCTTAAATCACTATTAAAGGCGCCTTGGCAGAGTGGCTATGCAGCGGATTGCAAATCCGTGGACCTCGGTTCGACTCCGGGAGGCGCCTCCATTCTCTCTCTTAGTTTGATAAGTTAAGAGATACTAAGAATGAAAATGCGATA
>NZ_VFEB01000132.1:0-266 GCF_007858795.1 Vibrio sp. T20 | reverse complement strand
TTCCAAATTGTTAAAGAGCATGAGACTTTAAGAACCAGTGTTCTAAAATTCACATTTTCTAAAGACTCTCACAGTCGAAAAATCAAACCAGCGACATAAGAAGTGGTTTGGAGTTTTAACTTCCAAGAATATTTAGAGAATGGTGGGCGATACCGGGCTCGAACCAGTGACCCCCTGCTTGTAAGGCAGGTGCTCTCCCAACTGAGCTAATCGCCCACGATAGTTTTAATTCCTTCGTGGAGAAAGAATGGTGGGTCGTGCAGGAT
>NZ_VFEB01000112.1:0-330 GCF_007858795.1 Vibrio sp. T20 | reverse complement strand
ATCAGTACAGCGCACCTGAGTTATATCTGACACCCAAGCTCGATCGGGTTTATCCACCTTAAATTGACGGGCAAGAATGTTATAGGCAGGTATAAGCGTATTTTGTCTTAGCGCTCGTCCATATCCTACAGAAGCCTCTGTACTCGCTTTTTATTACAAATAGAGCCGTTAGTGACTGCTGCTTCCCAAAGCTTTCGATAGCCTGGAAACAATACTGAGCTTTGCTTTCTCTCCTCAAGTAGTGACTTAAAGACTCATTGTCTGTCTCTCGCTTCGATGGTTTCCTTGTTAGCCACTTGTAATAACCCACTTTAGAAACGCCCAACCATT
>NZ_VFEB01000164.1:0-285 GCF_007858795.1 Vibrio sp. T20 | reverse complement strand
TGAAGTGACCCCGTAAAGTTGGACATTTCTGTTAAGCGGCTTTCAAGGCCTGAGTTCGATATTCTATCGGAGTCAGGCCTTTTAGTTTCACTTTTATACGTTTGGTATTGTAGTACTCGATGTATTCTTTAATTTGCTCTATCAGAGCATCTGCATCTTCAAAGCTTTGGTTGTGATACATCTCTGTTTTGAGTAAAGCAAAAAAGTTTTCAGCAACCGCATTATCCAAGCAGTTACCTTTTCTCGACATGCTTTGTGTTAACCCACTCTCCGCTACCTTTTTCT
>NZ_VFEB01000138.1:0-339627 GCF_007858795.1 Vibrio sp. T20 | reverse complement strand
AGTCTTCTTCGACGTCATTTGGCATCTCCATTTAGAAAGTAGCACCGGCGATATTCCTAAGGATAGTGCTACTGACTTAACGGTGTCAGAAGAATCGAGAGATCGCTGAACAGCTTCTCGTTTAAATTCGTCTGTATATTGTCTTTGTGATTTTACTTTCATTACACTCAATGCTCTGTATTAAGTGTCTACTTTTATGGGGTCACATCAAAAAGCAGATACGGGATTCGAGTGTCGAGACGCGAATAGATTAAAACGGATGCGAGATTCGGGTAACGGGATGCGAAAAGACTAAAAGCGGATACGGGATTCGAGTGTCGAGATGCGAATAGATTAAAACGGATACGAGATTCGGGTAACGGGATGCGAAAAGACTTAACAGCAAATTAGCGACACGCGCTATGAGAGGCAAAAAAAGAGCGGATAATTCCGCTCTTCGTATCTCTCATCTCGTATCCCGAATCCGCTACTAGCCAATAACGCTAATTGGGATCTCAGCCAATTGGTTGCCTTGATTAGCAGGGTAAACGATGTATTCACCGTGATACTTCACTGCAGACTTATAGTCCGTTACTTTGTGAAGCATGAACCCCGCTTCCATCGCCGCTTGGATGAACTCAGCGTGGTTACCACGAACAAACCAGTTCATAGGCTTAACCATCAACTCACCGTCAAAAGAGTCGTCGCACTGTTTGCCACACAAGGCAAAAGAGTGCTCACCATCGGTGAAGAATTGGATCTTGCCGCCAGTCGTTAGCTCGTCTTCACTCGATACGCTCCACCCCATCTCGTACATTTTGTCCATGAACGCTTCAACATCACTGTCTTTTAGTGCTTTAGGCTCTTCGCCTTCAGGGAAAAAACGTCCGTAAAACGCAGAAATACGTTTAAAGGTAAAAGTTAAATCAGAGTTGTTGCCTTTTGAGCGCCCCTGTTTCTGCCAACGAACCAAGTCCGGCACAATCACACGATCATACGCTTGAGACTTAATCGCTTTTGTTACCCAGCGAACAAGGTAAAGGTTGTTCGCGATAGGCGCATCGATCGCTTTACCTGACTTATGTAGAGCATACAGTTCGCCTAACGCATCGTTCACTAACTTCTGAATTTCAATATAGTATTTTGACATTATGCCTTCTTTCCTAATGTCCAATATAGTAATGCTGACAGTATTGCACAAACTGCCATCACCATAGCCATTGGCCCTGCAGTGTCACTTGGTAGCATTGCAACAATTGCCCCTACCACAGAACCAGTACCAAATCTTAATGTGCCCGCAAGCGAAGACGCTGTGCCGGCCATATTCGGGTATCCGCTTAAAAGCAGTGCCATTGAGTTACTACCAATAGTAGACAGTGTGCCGATAAACAGCATCACAAACGGCACAATACCCCACAAACCGATATCCAGCATCCAACCGACGAGTAGGCCTAAGCCAGCAAATAGTTGAATGGTTAAGCCCACTCTAAGCATGGCATGAGAGCCCACTTTCTTAACGATTCGACCATTGATGCTCGTCATCAAGATCATCGCAACAATGTTCAGACCGAACAGGTAGCCAAACAGATCAGGGCGAACACCATAGATATCAATGTAAACGAATGAGCCAGCCGTTAAGAACGCAAACATGCCTGAAAAAGAGAATGCACCAGAGAAAATCAAGCCCATCGCCGTTGGGTTCTTACACAAACGCGCGTAATTACGAATCGTTGTTTTAAAGCGCAGTGGCTGTCGCTTTTCTGCGGGGAGCGTTTCAGGGATCTTCATCGATACCGCTAGAATTACGATCACAGAGAAGATAGCCAGCACCCAGAAAATAGAGCGCCAACCGAACCACAACGCTAAGTAGCCGCCAATCATCGGAGCGACCAATGGCGCTACCGTCATCACTAAGGTAACGAAAGACATGGTTCTCGCGAAATCTTCACGATCGAACATGTCTCTTACCACCGCTTGGATAATAACCGCTGCGGCAGCACCAGCAAAACCTTGAGCAGTACGGATGTAAGTCAGCGCTTCAATGCCGTGTGTTGTCGCACTCACCATAGACGCGATAGCAAACAAGAACACACCAATGAGCAATACAGGTTTGCGACCGTAGCTATCTGCCAACGGACCATGCAGCAACTGCCCCAGTGCGAAACCCGCGGTATACGCTGTTAGCGTAATTTGTACCTCACCCGCCGTCACACCAAGATCTTTGGCAATGGTAGGCATCGCAGGCAGATACATATCAATGGCGAGCGGAGTCAGTGCACCAATCGCACCTAGAATCAAAAACAGCACTAAGCCTAATTGAGGGGGTTCTGGTTGGGAGCTTGGGCTCTGTGGGGGCGATGTTTGCATAACTCTCCGGCTAAGTACTAGGTTTTATTTGTGCACGAGCATGCACGCAGCAATATACGAATACGCACAGTGATACACGAATATGCGCACACATACATGAACATATAGTAATAATGGCTGAAACTGTCCTAGTACCAGTCAAAATAATCAGCCGACGCTATCCTTGGTCGGCTACATCCACGATTGAAAGGATTACTTCCAGATAGAGTCGACTTCTTCTTGCGTTAGGTAGCGGTATTCACCTAGCTCTAAAGATTCGTCCATTTCAATTTCGCCAATACGTTCACGGTGCAGCGCTTCTACCTTATTACCAAGTGCAGCAAACATACGTTTAACTTGGTGGTATTTGCCTTCATGAATCGTTAGCAATACTTCGCGCTCTGCACGAACTTCTAGGTGTGCTGGAAGTGTTAGGCCATCTTCGCTCTTAAGCTGAATGCCTTCTTTAAATTTTTCAACGTAATCGTCTTCAACCGGTTCAACCAACCACACACGGTACGTCTTCTCGCACTTATGCTTTGGTGATGTGATACGGTGAGACCACTTACCATCATCAGTAATCAACACAAGACCCGTTGTATCAATATCTAGACGACCAGCGAAATGCAGCTTATCCATTTTGATTTCATCGAGTAATTCAAACGCGATACGATTTGCGCCATCTTCATGCGAACAAACAAAGCCTTCTGGCTTATAAAGCATGATGTAACGAGGGCCATGCACATTCAGTTCATTGCCTTGCCATTCGACAACACACTCTTCAGTTACCTTGAGTGAACCGCTTTTTTGAATGACATCATTAACTGTCACTGCCTTGGATTTTAATAAGTGTGTTGCTTCTCTTCGAGTGACGCCTAATGCATCGCACAGAAATTTATCTAAACGCATGAATACCTCAACTAATCTAAGTCGGGTATTATAGTCACCTTTGCTCAATTAGTTGAGCTATTTCACACTATTTGTTTTCCACCTTACAAGACGCGATATGTATACACTCCGCCCGTACCAAGCTGATTCCGTAAAATCAGTGATTCATTACTTCAGAAAACACCAAACTCCGGCTGTTCTTGTGCTTCCGACAGGTGCTGGAAAAAGCCTTGTAATTGCAGAACTGGCAAGGCTTGCGAAAGGTCGTGTACTGGTACTTGCTCACGTAAAAGAGCTGGTTGAGCAGAACCATGAAAAGTATGAAGGCTACGGGCTGAAGGGTTCGATCTTCTCTGCGGGTTTAGGACGTAAAGAGACCGACCAACAAGTCGTGTTTGCTTCGGTGCAATCCGTCGTTCGAAACCTCGACTCATTCTCTAACCAATTTTCACTATTGGTGATCGATGAGTGTCACCGTGTTCCCGATGAAAAGACCAGTAGCTATCAAAAAGTAATCACTCACTTGCGTGAGAATAACCCGGGCATCAAGGTGCTTGGATTAACCGCTACCCCTTATCGTCTTGGTATGGGGTGGCTTTACCAATACCACACACGTGGACAAGTTCGATCTGAAGAACCTCGCTTTTTCAGAGACTGTATTTTCGAACTTCCAATTCGCTACCTGCTCGACGAAGGCTTCTTAACCCCTGCACGTATGATCGATGCGCCAGTTTTAAGCTATGACTTTTCACAGTTAAAGCCAGCGAGCACTGGTCGCTATAAAGAAGCCGAACTCGACATGGTGATCGAGCAATCTAAACGCGCTACTCCACAAATTGTCGACCAAATCATTGAACTGGCCAAAGACAAACTCGGCATCATGGTATTTGCTGCGACGGTTCGACACGCACAAGAGATCCTTGGCTTATTGCCAGAAGGCGAATCATCAATTGTAATTGGTGACACGCCTACGCTAGAGCGCGATCAAATCATCAACGATTTCAAAGAACGTAAGATCAAATTCTTAGTCAACGTATCGGTATTAACCACAGGCTTTGACGCGCCGCATGTCGATTTAATAGCGATTCTACGCCCAACTGAATCCATCAGCTTGTACCAGCAAATCGTTGGTCGTGGCTTACGTTTGTCTCCTGGTAAAAAAGAGTGTTTAGTGCTCGACTATGCGGGCAACAGTTACGATCTATACCAACCTGAAGTGGGTGACCCAAAACCCGATTCTGACAGTGAGATCATCACCATTCCCTGCCCTGCTTGCGGCTTCAATAATAACTTTTGGGGTAAATTAGACAGCAACGGCTTCTTACTTGAACACTTTGGTCGTAAATGCCAAGGCTACTTTACCGACGAAGACACAGGGGAACGCGAGCACTGTAACTATCGTTTTCGCGCAAAGTATTGCGGTGAATGTGGGGCCGATAACGACATTGCCGCGCGTATTTGTCATGAGTGCGATGCAACCTTAGTCGACCCAGACAAAAAACTTAAAGAGGCACTGAACCTAAAAGATGCTTTGGTATTCGAGTGCTTAGAAATGGACCTCAACGTGCTTAAAGATGATAAAGGTAAATCACAACTTAAAGTCACCTATCGCGGTGAAAACCAAGCGCAAGTGCATGAGTTTTGGTCATTAACCACCAAAAAGCAGAAGCAGAACTTCAAAGACCAGTTTGTTCGCCCTCACCTTGCAGACAGACACCGCCCTTTTGAAGAAGCGTCACCAACGAAAGTGGTTGCTCACCAACACAGATTCCGGCCACCTCAATTCGTCATCGCACGTAAAGTCGGACGCTTTTGGAAAATGAGAGACAAGATATTCGAAGACGAGCTTCAACAACGCTAGATATTATGTTCTTAACACTCAATGGTTAGTCTGCTGTTATCAAGCCTTTAACCAATAAGTTTGAAGTTTTTAGGTTCAAATTCTCATTATTAATCAGGTTCACTTTCTGTTCAGAATTACTTTTTTATACTGAACGCTATCAACCTTCTCTAGGATTCGCTATGTTTAGTAAAGCTATGATTTCTTTGTTTTCTATAAGCTTAGGCTTATTTGTTTCTGCTGGCGCATGGGCTGACTCACATCATAATGGTCACGACCTAGTACAAGACGTTCACAAAGCAGGAACTCGTATCGAATTTGAAGAAGATCAAGACGAAGTCTATGAAGCGGTTCGAGAAGGTTATATCCGCCCTTTCTCAGAAATGTATGCAGCGGTTGAAAACGATCTTCATGGTCGAATTATTAAAGTAGAGCTAGAAGAAGATGACGACATTTGGGTGTATGAACTAAAAATCAATTACCAAAACAACATCATCAAAGTCGAATACAACGCTGAGACGTTAGAAATGCTCATGATTAAAGGACGAAACTTTAAAGACGCAATTAAACACGGTGAATAAGTAAGAGCCGCAACTTTAAAGACACCATTAATCACGACGAGCAATTAAGCACAACGAACAGTCATTACAAGAATTAAGAAGAAGAACAATTATGAAAATTTTAGTCGTTGAAGACGAGCCTCGTTTGGGCCAACAAATTATTGAAACACTTGAGGGAGCCGACTGGGTTCCAGAGCTTTCTCAAGATGGTATTGATGCACTCTACCGTGCAACATCAGAAGAGTGGGACGCGATTGTTCTCGATTTAGGTTTACCTAAGCTTGATGGCCTTACCGTATTAAAAGGCATTCGAGACGAAAACATTAACACACCAGTAATTATCTTAAGCGCTCGTGACACCCTAACTCAGCGTGTTGAGGGCTTGAATGCAGGTGCAGATGATTACCTAACTAAGCCATTCGAAATGGTTGAACTTATCGCCCGCATTCGTGCTCAACTACGCCGAGCGTCAGGCAGTGCGGCACCGATACTTCAAATTGGTGATTTAAGCCTAGATACACGCAGTTCTAAAGTGTTATGGCAAGGCCAAGCCGTCAGCTTGACAGCATTGGAGTACAAAGTTGTTGCTTACTTCATGCATAACCAAAACAAGGTTATCTCGCGCACTGAGTTGGTTGAGCACATCTACAAACAAGACTTCGACCGCGATTCAAACACCGTGGAAGTGTTTATCGGGCGTATTCGTAAGAAAATCGCACCTAAGATCATCAAAACCGTTCGTGGCCTTGGCTACCAACTGAATGCTGAATAATGCTGTATTTAATTAAGCTAAGAGCAGTCGTCAATTTAAGCACAACCATCAATTAAGTGGACAGCCTGTGCTGACCATCGTTGTTCTCATAGCAAGATGAGCAAAGACAGGCTGATAACGTATGAATCTAAAAAAACGAACACTTAAAAACGTCAGTCTAAAAAGCCGCTTGCTCCTCGCCGCGGCTTTTTGGCTAGGTGCGATGATATTAGCGGCAGGCGTTGGAATACCTAAGTTGGTTAACGATTACTTGGTCGATGACGTCAAGCAACAGCTCAGCCTAACCATGGACGAGTTAACCGCCAACATAGAAACCAACGACAATGGTAACCTCATCATGGCAGAGCGTCTGTCTGACCCTAGGTTTAACCAACCCTACAGTGGTATTTATTGGCGAGCTGCTACCCAAGACCAGATTATTCGAGCTCGATCTCTATGGGACAAAGACCTCACCATCAAGCGTTCTCCTATCCACACATCGGTCAAAGGGCCACAAGATGAGAAGCTGATTTACATTGAGCAAGACATCTACTTACCTGAACTAAATGAGCCCGTTACCATCACCATAGGTATTGATGAAGACCCACTAGAATCCACATTGACCGAGCTTACTAGTCAAGTATGGTTGATTCTGATGTTGTTGTTTGTGGGTGTACTACTGCTCATCGGCATTCAAGTCAGTTGGTCACTATTGCCACTCAGTAAGATGCAACGTGAACTGGTGATGTTAAGAAACGGCGAGCAACAAGGTTTAAGCGACAACTACCCGAAAGAGGTTTCTCCATTAGTTTCTGACCTCAATGCCCTACTCTTCCACTATCAAGAGTTATTGGAGCGAGCGAGAAACCATGCAGGAAATCTATCTCACGCGTTGAAAACGCCACTGTCGGTTCTGAAAAATGAGATAGAGCGACTGCCCGAGGATGACAAAGCACTGCTGCAACAGCCCATTCATCAGATTCAAAGCCAAATAGATTATCACCTTGGCCGAGCGCGTATGGCCGGTGCAATGAACATTCTTTCAGTGAAGTCTTCACCTTGCGAGCGTGTCGAAGCGATCTCAATGGCGTTTGATAAAGTGTATGCCGCCAATGAAGTCACCATGATTAACGAGCTAGACTCTGAGATTGAAGTGGCGGTAGAAAAAACCGATCTTGATGAAATGGTCGGTAACCTACTCGAGAACAGTTACAAGTGGGCGAGCAGCATTATTCGAGTCCATGCAAATGAACTCGACGATGGCAACATAGAATTGGTGATTGAAGATGATGGCCAAGGCATTCCTGAAGAGAAACTTGAGCAAGTGACCAAACGTGGCGTTCGACTCGATGAAACCACACCAGGAACAGGCTTGGGGCTTAACATCGTAAATGAAATGGCGCACAGTTACCGAGGCAGCTTAACGCTCGGCAAGAGCTCAATGGGCGGATTAAAAGCCTCTCTGGTACTTAAAATAAGTAAAGGCTGAACAAGCTAAGTAAAAGTTAAACACAATAAGCCCTAACGTAATGCTAGGGCTTAGTTCTATCGACCTTATATACAACTCTATATATCGTTCACAGCGACATCCCAAGCTTGGGAATCATCACTCAGGGTCGTTGCTCCAATCATTAAAATTCTACCATCAGTATAATAATCATGATCTTCATCGATCACTTCCACAGTTGCCAATGGATACTTATCTAACTCAATATCAGGCAGTAACGTACGAATCTGATTAGCGAGCCTATCTCGCTCTTCATCAACATTAGGGTCAATGTTGTGAAGTATGGTCACAATACCTGAATAAGGAGTGACTTTAAGGCCATCATCATAGCTGATTGCGCCTAACCATTGAGGCTGATTAGTTTGAATATCAACACCAGCACGCCACCAGCGAATATGGCTGCGCTTCATCAGGTTACCCGGCAATTGAAACGCCATATCTTGCGGCTTGTCTCGCCAATATAAATCGGACACTGGCGGCGTTTTGTCTCTGAGCAATGCGAGATAACCAGCCCATTCAATCTCATTTCTAGAAAAGGTTTGATTCTCTATCCAGCCTAATTGCTGCATTAAATCTCTTGGGGTTGAGCCCACATAAATCACGTTGATCGCTTGTGCTGAATAGAATGACGATTTCCCTGGGAATGCTTTATAGGAAACCGAGTTCCAATCTACTTTACTAATTTGAGCCGTACCTTGTTGATTCTGAAAATCATCGGCCTTCCAGAAAAAGTGTGCGTAGTTTGCAAACAACACCCACGCCAACAACAGCGCACTCGACTTAAGAACCAAGCGTCGCCACTTCATTCGGTAACCGATAATGGTGAAGACCAATACCGCGAACACACCCACGATCAAGCTATTATGCTCAGAGATAAATATCTTAAGGCTATTAAGCCACGGAAAGCTTTCAACGCCATGCGCCAGCAACATGCCCCAAACAATGAACTGTCCACCACCAAGAACCAAACCAGTAAAGGCCAACACACTGAAATTGCGCCACGGTACACGATGCGAGCCAGCAATAAATGGTACAACCCAAGCAATAGGTCCTAACAAACGAGCAAAAAGAATGATATATGTGCCTTTGCGAGCAATCAGATAGCGGCAGCGCGCAATTAATCTTTTGGTTTTAGGGCGAAACTTAATGAGCCTTCGTTGCGCCTTAGCACCGTATTTATAACCTATAAAATAACTGAGTTGATCACCAAGCAAGCCACCTAGCATCACTAAAACTAACGCCATCCATGCACCTGAATACAGTTGAAAGCCCGCTGCGATAAAAAAAGGCTCTCCCGGTACAAATAGGTTTGGGCCTATGAGAGCATCACCCAATGCTCCCAAAAACAGCCCTAGTCCATCAAACATAACAACCTCAAAGCTTACTGTTCTTTATAGTGACCAAACTTGTAATTCATCTCATTGTTACGCATTTCTCCTTTAAAGAAGCGTCTGACATTGGCTTTAAGGTAAGTTGAGCCTGTCTTCACAACGCCATCTTGATCTAATCGACGTGGGTCAAACCCAAAGGTCAGATTTAGAAACCTAAAGCGCCATGTCTTGCTTGCACGTTTAACGTAGTCACAATCTTCACACAGTACGATCTCTTCATCGAAACCACCGATTTCTTCATGTGCTCGTTTCGTCGAGAAAATACACGCGCCAATCGCCGTAGGAAAAAAGAACTGGGTAGTAAACAGGCCTGCGTTAAATAGCCCATAACCAAACTTGTGCACAAGCGGCAAACCTTTCGAACTCATGTACACACCTGCGACCTCAAGCTTGTTCTCTTCTAGTTCATAAAGCGCTTTTGCAAGGAAGTTTCGAGGCAAGCTCACATCGGCATCTAAAAAAAGGATTCTGTTGTACTGAGCCAAAGAAGCCCCAGTATTTCTGCCAAGGCTCACACCACGATTTTCCATATGATGAACAGTTAATTTTGGCAACGCGCTTTCATAAGCTTGTGCCACTCCTCTTGTGTTGTCTTCACTGTTCGAGTCGACAACAATCACTTCAAACTCTTGGTGGGTTTGCACGCTCAACTCTTCCATTAAGCGGCTAATACGTTTCTCTTCGTTTAGTGTAATAACGACAATGCTGACCGGTTCCATATTTTCACCTATTCATTCTGCTGTTTAATTAACACTAAGATTAACTAACCAAGCCTTAACCAAGCCTTAGCTAAGCATTCATTTTCCGTTCATTAACTTGATGATTTAGCAGCGATATAAATAGATAAGAATGGCGATGTAATAGGGGCTAAAATGGGCTCAACAAGCATTAGCGAACGTTTTATCTCCAAACGAACCCGTTATTGAAGGAAATTCACTTTGAGGTGGGCTTCTGACTTGCTCATATTGGAATGTGATGTTAGTATCCGCGCTCGCTTAAGCATGAACTCGTTTATGCCTAGGCATTACCACATACTCAAGGTCGCATTGAGGTGTGAAGTTAATTTTTACTAATTTGAGAGTAAAACTATGAAATTTGAAGCAGTAGTACGTACTGAACTAGGTAAAGGTGCGAGCCGCCGCCTACGTCACGCTGGTAAATTCCCAGCTGTAATCTACGGTGGCGAAGCAGCAGCTGTAGCTATCGAACTTGTTCACGCTGACGTGATCAACCAAATGGATAAGCCTGAATTCTACGAAGCAATCACTCTACTGATTGACGGCGCAGAAGTTAAGGTTAAGCCGCAAGACGTTCAACGTCACGCGTTCAAGCCAAAAGTTGAGCACATGGACTTCATCCGTATCTAATTCCCTACCAAGGAATAAGATTGGATTAATCCAAGCCTTCTGCATAGAAAAGATAATCGATCTTACCAGTCGAGAAATCTAGAAATTCGAAACCCCGATGCTACCAACATCGGGGTTTCACCGTTTTTGAGCCCTCAAAAACGTCGTAAATCTCGCGCAATACACTGAAAATAATCAACTTTCCCCTTCCCCACTTTATCCCAATCTTGCTTGGGTGGATTAAGGGTGGACGAAAGGTGGACTTATACAGTAGTTTTTCTAACAGTAAGACTAGACCGCTTTTTCGCTAGGTTCAACACACTACTCAAACAAAAAGACAAAACCGACTAGCATCTAGAATGTTACTTGTATGGCCTTGTACGCACTTCTAAACGAATAGAGTAATCAAGAATAAGAACTATTCCTTTGGCATAACTCGCTAGCGCTGAGAGCCGCCTACTTACATTCATGTATATTGGATTGGGCTTTACCACCACGTAATACACTCCAGGCTAATCAAACAACACTGAAACGCGATCAAGAAAACACTTCTAGCCTTTCGTTCATTCTTAACACCACCTTCCAGTCTAATCCTTCAATTCTCATTTAATGACATAACATGCCTGAACTACCCACCAGCAAGTAAACCTAATAGTCCAGTATTGAGAACTTTAAAGGCCTATAGGCACTCACAGATCCGCACAGTCACTTTTCAAAACATAACACTCGACTTCCCTGACCAAAAATCATGGATTCGGAATCCGAATAATCGCTAGAACGTCTATGCAAACCAAAAATATTGAAGAATTTGGGTCCAAGAATTTGAGATGGTGGGGCTCTGGTCGCATCACAAGCATAAACCTCCCGCAACCCCCACCCTAGCGCACTCTAGGTGACACTTTCAGTTCACCTAGAGCGCACGGATTTAAAGGGCTAACGAGAGATTTTATTGACCAAGTAATGTTGACACTTTTTTGGAAGAAATCTCAATCCAGATTCTAGTGCTAATTCTTAAAAATCAACGGCGTTTTGAAGGAGAAAAAAACGAGTAACTCTACGATTTTCAATACAACTCGTATAATAAAACTCGTATAAGTGAGGTTGCCGAGGCAAAATTGTAGCGGATATCCGAGTTCGCGAATAAAAAGGAGGAATATTGAGATGGTTTCAGCTATGAAAAAGAAGCGGCCTGATTAGCCAACTTTCCTTAGGCTCTTCTTTCTAGAATACTCGTAATGTCTTTTTTGAGTTCCTCAGAAAGGCGTTCAAATTTTTCTGGTGCAACCAAACCTTCCTCACACATTTGCATGAGCTGGATAAATGCACGGCTTCGAGAATGGCCGTCAAAAATAAGCTTCATTTGCTTCTGAGATTCTTTGGAGTGCTGACACATAAAGTTGAACCTTTCCCCTACAGGTTCTGATTCATCAGTAATCGTTTTGATTGCTTCATCTAGCTGTCGAGTACAAAACCGTTGCGCAGCTACACTCTTTATTTCGCAAAAGATTTTCCAATCAGACTCTTTGATATTCATACCGACCTCCATAAAGTGTTATTTTTTAGGGTAGGACATGGCGCCTTAGACACTTGTTATACCGCTGAGTTCTCAGTAACAAAACCTTCCGATTCAAGATCCAACTTTTCACCACAATGCTGACAATGAGCGAATAAAGGAACTGCTTGTTTCATTGTGATATGAGCAATATCGGTTTTATCGCATTTACCACAAGTAAACTTATGAGTTGATACCTTTGGTAGAGCTGGCAAGTTTCGTAGTGCTCTGTATGCGGAATACGCTAGTTCTTCAAAATCCTCTAATTCATGATTAGTTAGTGAAAAGCCTTCTTCGTGAACAAGCTTATTCCTTATCGTAGCAACGGCTCTCAATTCTTTGACGAGCTTAGTCGGTAATATGCTAGAAACTGAAGATGTTTTCTCATGTAAACCTTTTCCTGTAGCCCCTATTTTTGCCAAGCGCCCTTCAAGGTCTTTGCTGTTCTCAATAACAATTTCGTAAGAGCTTTTCTTATGCTGAACAAGTTCAGTGCTACGCGCGAACGATAGTGAACTCGATGCTTTAGTATCTGAACTTGATTTGGAGAAGAAATTATACGTGTTCGTTGCTAGCTTAACTTTGTAAAAAATTAAGCCTGCCCCCACCGACACTCCAATGCCCATGAGTGGGTTAACTGAAAACAATATTAGAAGGATGAAACCAAAGATTACTATTAGAGAAACATGTACTAACTTTTGGATTAGATCTAACACCTAAAAGTCCTTATGTAGAGAATACAACAAGTTGAATATCTTACACTTCCTTTTATACGTCTTCACTTAGATTTTTTAAATACTGTGCAGTAGCCCAACAAGGGGTATAACGCCGCACTAAGGTGTGAGCGGCGCTTGGCTATGCTTGAGCGAAGCGAAACTGCCAAGCGTTGCGAATCACTATTAAATGCTTTGTTAGCTCTCATTTTCTTTTTGAGCCGCAGCTTTTCTTCTTTTTAGCTCCTCTTGGAGCCACTTATCATTATCAATAGCAGAAGCTATAAACTTCATTTTTACGTTTGCAGCAAGAATATCATTCTTGTTTTCAAAAAAATCATTATCACCTTGAAACTCTAATGTCGGAGCTTGGAAGGAACGTCCCTCAGCAAACATAAATGGAAGCCTCTTTTCTTTATACTCAAAGTTGTTGCTTTTTTGCCTCAATTCAGGAAGAGAGTTGATTTTCTCCGCCATGTCCTTTGTTACTGGCAAGCCAAGAGCACCTCTAAACTGTAAGTTCAAATATTGCTCAATTCCATTTATCACAGGTTTTTTATACCAACCGATAGAATAAAACATCCGATTTTCATTTCTGACCAATCTCTCTATTTCAGACTCAAGAGCCTTATTTACAAAATCAAAATGTTCCGACGGGACGTCTTCTACTAACAACAGTTCTTTAGCTCTTTTTTCAACCTGATTTGCAGTCTTGTACTGTAGATCCAGCTCTGAATAAACTCCCCAAAACCAATCGAAATGATTTTTAGCTATTTCAATCTGTCCGGTAGTACCGTAACGCTCCAATTCATCAATATAATCTGAGTGGTCTTTTAATGACTTTCGCAGGTTTTCGTGTTTTTCAGATAACTCAGAAGGAGTTAACCCATAACCTTCACCGTATAAGGCATAGAGTTCTGAATATGCATTATTGAGAGCAACCATTGATGCTGCACCTTCATCATAGAGTTTTTTATGTAGGTTGAAAGCAAATTTCTCTTTTTCACCCTCTGCCTCAAAGTATCCCTTAGCGACAAATCCTGAAGAGGCAAGAATAGCACCCACTAGCGCCATTATTAGGTTATTCTTTAAATCCAAGTTCATAACTTTCCTTTGAGAGCTAACGAATGACATAGATTCCCCCTACCGAGGATCTGCCACACTTATGTGGTACTTAAATGCATCGGAGGCACCATGTCTGATTATTCTTATTTCTGCGGTATCGACCTAGCTAAAAACCACTTCAGTCTTCATGCCGTAGACCAAAATGGTAAGGTCATACTTCATAAGTCAGTAACCCGCTCTAAACTACTGACTACAATAGCAAATATGCCACTCATGAGTATAGGCGTCGAAGCGTGTGGTGGTGCACATTATTGGGCAAGAACACTCAATAAACTGGGGCATGACGCCCGTATCATGGCCGTTAAATACGTGGTTCCTTATCGAACTAAAGGGAAGAACGACCTTAATGATGCAGTCGCTATCTGCGAAGCTGTTCAGCGTCCATCAACTCGCTTTGTACCCGTAAAATCCCCCGAGCAACAAGCCATCCTATCGGTACATAGAATGAGAGAGCATTGGGTTCGTGAACGCACCGCGCTTATGAATCGCATGCGTGCCCTGCTTTCTGAATTCGGATTAATCATTCCTGTTGGTCGCTCTTCATTGTTGAAACACGTTCCCTTAATGCTCGAAGATGCAGAAAATGAACTGCCACACCTCGCAAGAACAGTCATTGCCGATGCTTATCACCACCTTGGTGAGTTGAATCAACGTATCGCCGATACAGAACAAGTCTTTGACTCTTTTGCTAAGGTCAGCGCTAATGTTCAACGAGTGATGAAGGTTCGTGGCATTGGACCGCAAACCGCTACTGCGATACTTGCGTCGATAGGCAATGGTTCTCAATTTGATAAAAGCCGTGATTTCTCAGCTTGGCTAGGACTAGTACCAAAACAATATTCGACGGGAGGAAAGCCTCGCTTAGGTCGGATAACCAAACACGGCGACAAATACTTACGAACACTATTAGTTCACGGAGCAAGGACCGTGATTGCCAACCTTGGCGACAAGCAAGATAAATTAAGTCAGTGGTGTCGGGGCGTTCTAGAGCGGAGAGGAATGAACCGAGCAATAGTGGCACTTGCTGCGAAGAACGCACGAATTATATGGTCGCTTTTACACAATCAAACAGAATATGAAAACTATGCTGCTTAAGTAAAAACCTAAGCAGCATAAAGAGTTAAACCCACCGGGTCATTGCAGACGCTAATGATGGAGATAGGTTAAGACCACTTGCGGAGAGCCTGTTAATGCGGCGGACACACTAGATGTCATCTAACGAATTAGGCACCGCAGTCGCGCAAGTCATCAGGGCCACGACGTATGCGAATCGTCGATAAGTAGGCCGAATGTAGAGCGGCAGTCCAAAACCCATCAACATAAGTTTAGCGGATGTTTGACAACCTGGGGGGAATCCATGTAGCCCTGTTAAGATGTCAGCAACGTAATACCGAAGCTCCCGCATACCACCTTAGACACAAAACTCAACTCACAGCACAAATGCCACGCGTTACGAACCCCTCTTGAACAGTTTGTTAAACGAATAACAACGCTAATGTGAGAGCAACCAAAACATGATACTAACGAACAAACCTGCTCCCAATCCATAAGACCATGAACTCACCAAACGAGAGACAGGAATATGTATAGTTGGCGTATTCACATCAGTAGCTTCTATTAACTCTGGAGAATCGTTTTCCGGTTTCATATTTAAACAACTTAGTGAAATAAATATGGCGATAGAAGAAAGCACCCAACATAGAAACAAAACATTTCCATTAACATTGCTCTCACCGTGCTTACTAAAGTTCTCTAAGCTATGTAAGAACGAATTAGTGGAAGTCGAGTGAAACACAGCAAGTTCAACTAGCGGAGCAAAAAACACCATAGCTAGAAGTGAAAATACTACTGAAAAAGCAAGACGCTGCTCTCTACGTACAACAGACTGCCAAGAATAAACTAAAACAATCACCATTAATGAAAGTCCTATGGCGGAACTTACAAAAGAAAACTTACCACTACCAGCTAGAATAGAAACACTGCCGGCGACAGAAGCAGCAGCCAATGCTGCAATATCATTATTGTTATGAGTAGACATCTTTATATCGAAAAAACAAAAGGTGCGGAATTTTAACGAAGAAATTATAAATATCCAGAACTTTGTCTTGCTGTCACACGAAGTACTATCCCCTACCTTATTCGTTTAACACCGCACTAAGGTGTGAGCACCGTAATACCGATGCCGACGTGTACCACCTTAAACACCAAACGCAACGCAACGCAACGCAACGCATAGCAAAAATGCCAAGCGTTACGAATTACTCTTAACCAGATTTTTATATGCTTGTTTACATCGGTGCTCCAACAACCACGGACCCGCCCCAGCGCCATTGATGGTAGATCTGATTCAACGAATTAACGTATGTTTGTCCCGTCCAAGGGTCTGAAACTATAACTCCCCCTTGGTTGTTTATCCCCTGAAGAACAATGAAATGCCCTACGGCGCCACTACTAGGCCTCACAAATGCGATAAGTTTCCAACCACCAGCTAGAGTTTGGTACAGCTCACTAGGTGAAGCAGGTCTGTTAACTGCCCAAGCTCTAAAGTGGTAGTAGTTTAATAACCCAACAACTTCATTTACATGAGCCGGCCTATTTCTCGGCCAGCCATCCAATACTGTGGCAATTTGTTGTTGAGTTTGATTTACACCCGCTTGCCTTAAAACGTCTTGGATTGAAGCAGCCCAACACCAGTTCTGCTCTAGTTGACGCTCTATAGAGTAGGACGAAAATGAAGCGAGAATTAATAAAGTGAAAATTACTTTCTTAGCGATATTCATATGTTTCTCTCCTAGCCTGACGAAACATATGAATTATAGAAGGCTACACAAGTGCTGGTTGCAGATAACACCAAATTAAGTAGTGAGCTACGCCACCACGAAACCTAACTATGCCACTGTAAACACAAAACCCAACGATGGAATGAAAGATGCTAAGCGTTGGGAATCTGTCTTAAACGTTTGTTATGCTGAAGCTGATTTAGAGCTACTTCTGAAACTGCTTAGGAATGTCCCTACCATTGCTACAATTACGGAAATTAATATACCGAAATAGACCTTAAAATTATCATCAATTTTCGATGACATGTCTTTAAGATCATTATTTAGTCTATCGATCTGCTTCTCTTGTGATGCAACTTTGTTTAACAAAGCGTTTAACGTTAACTGTTCCTCAGAGCCAATTGATAGTAGGTCTTTAATCTTGCTCATTTCGCCCCTCAACTCTATTAGCTCAGCCTGTTCGCTTATAATTGCTTCAGGCTTTGTTTCATCACTTTCTTTTAATTTCATCGGAACTAAGTGCACGTTGATTGAGTTAAATCGCTTCTTTCTAACAATTTCACTGAAACTCTCCGTTGAATAAAACCCATCTTTCTCAGCTGTTAATTTATAAATGCCGGGGTTTAATTTAATTTCAAATGGAGTGACTCCAACTGGCTTATCATTAATCGTAATCAATGCTCCTGATGGTGAAGAGCCGACCTGAACTACTTTTTTCGATAACCCCCGATAATTATCTGCGACCCCTAAAAGCACAATAGCTGTAAGCAACCCTAACACTACTATTAACTGACTGATTTTATGAAACATTAATTATATACTCTCAAACAAAAGCTTATGGCACTCTGAAACATAACGCCGCGTTAAGTGGTGAGCAACGCCAATCACCCAGCCTAACGCATTGTGACATAAACACTTACCCCAAAGTAAGCTGAAAATGCCGAGCGTTGGGAATCAATCTTAAACACTTTATTAAGTAGCATTCAAATTGCGTGCACTGCCTAGCGTAAGCAAGATTATCTTGTTGACCATAGGTACCATTAGCTTAGACTACTCACAATATGAAACTTGGCTCTATATAACGTAATGAATACATGCATTGAAGTGCTCTCCTCCGAGCAACTGTCAGCAATTTATGCACAGCAAACATCTGGTTTGATGGCTCAAACTTATTCTTGTGGCATAAAGTGGAACGATGGAAAAAGCTCTAAAGCGTTTGTTAAACGTTTTAGCAAAACACGTACATTGGCTTTAGTGAACGAAATCACAGGTTATATCATCGCCAAACACTGTGGTTTGCCTGTCCCGCTACATGCCGGATTAATTAATACCACTCCACAACAATTTGATGATGAAACAAACCAGTATGAAAACTGGGCGTTCGTTGTTAGTAGCCTCGATGGCGCAACCCCAGGTAGCTTCTACGAAGTTGAAGATATCAAAGAATGTACGACTTTAATGAATTTGGTTGCTGGTTGGGATAAGGTCTCTGATGCAATCGCATTTGATGACTGGGTTGCCAATGAAGACAGGCACCTAGGCAATATAATGGTTGCAGGGAAAAACCGAATTTATCTTTTTGACCATAGCAATTTACCTATTACGCTGAATTGGCAAGCAAGCCAATTGGATCCTAACCACGTAGCAAAAAATGTTTTAACTAATAACCTCTTCGCTTTAAACTGCACACCATTACCAGTAAAGTCGATGGTTGCTCACGCAACGAACGCTCATGAAGAGGTCTATAATAACATAAGGCAGGAGCTATGTTATTGGTGGGATGTTTTACTTGCAAAAGATCCTGAAAGGCGTGAAGCCCTTGAAACATTTATTGAAACAAGAGCTACTTTAGGTAATGAACGTGTTTGCGAAAGCTTGAGAATGTTGGCATAAATGATGGATACCTTAAACGATATTTTAAATTCCACCGCGCGTGTGACAAATGTTTCTGGTAACTGGTATCAGTTTCAGTGGACACCAGATATTTCAACGGGCGAGACGCTAAACATTGGCGTAGGATTCAAAGAGCAATCTGGTGAGTTCAGCGTACAAATGCTTGACTACTACGAGCGCATAAATTGTTTTTACGGTAAAGAAATGCAATTTCAGCTTGAACTAGCATGTAACGTTGCCCGAGAACTGGTCTTTAGAAAAGAGTTAAACGACTCACAAAACCTAACCCCACAAATAACATTAAAACGAATTGGTTTTGCCCAAGGGAAAGACGTTGCTGACGTACTGAATAATTTATATAAAAACACTATCCCATTGGGCAAAAAAGTACGTAAAGTTGCTACTAATCGATTCTCGTCAACGTCGAGAGATAACGTTTACAATAGTTTAAAGGAAAAACTCAAAGCTAATTTGGATGTTACGTATTCAATGCATGTACCTGAGAATCCATATCAAACGGTCAGTGAAGGAAACGTAATACACAACCTGTTTTTACCTTATAAGAAAGCAAACGGTACAGCCACGCTTGTATCTACAGCCTATTCAGACGTTCAGCGAGTAAAGTGCAATTTGTTTGATGGTTATAGAGACATAGATATTGCCTCGAACCACCTAAAAACCCATGCTAATGCAGTGTTTTTAATGCTACCTAACGACTCATTAAAAAGAGAAACACAGATTGAGATTGAAAACGAATTAGACAAATTCATTTGGCTTCTAAAACCACATAATTTCCATGTTGGTTCGCATGTAGAGATAGACTCATTAGCCGATGAAATTTCGGAGTGGTGTAACGTCAACGTTGCGTAATGCTTTCGATGCAGCTTGTATCTAAGTTACTGTTTACAAGCTGCTACTTAACGCCCAATTAAGTTGCGAGCAACGCTGCCACATTACCTAGACACTCATCGTAATCACCAAAGATATTGAAACCAAAAATGCCGAGCGTTGCGAGTTAGCTTGAATTGTTTGTTATGTGGTTGTTACCAATAAACATTTAGCTCGTTTATAGACAGTGGATCTAACAGCATGGTTTTCATTAACTTCAAGATACTTGTACAAGCCAAAGCAAGTTCATCAAGACCAATATCCTGCGTTTTGTTGATAGTTAAATGAGCTACACCATTGTTTGTTTTAAGCGTAACATTTTTAATAGCTGTAACTTCTTCGTCTGTTAGTGATTTAAAAATATAATTATCACTTTCAGACTCTTTAGATGGTTTCCCTAAGCCAAAACTTTCAATTGTAAGGTCATCTGGGCGAGCGCTATATTCTTGTAAAATAGAACCGCTAGCGGTTGCTTTTACCGTGTAACCTAAAAACTGCACCATCACACGTACCATTGTGATACCAGTGTCCAATATTGGATCTGTCAAGTCACGATGATCTGCACCTACATCAATGCTTAAGTCACCAAGTTTAAACTCTGCACTTTCGAAGGTTTCACTTGAATTGAACATCTTTTTACTAACCACACCGCACAATGAAATTTCTTTCAGCCGTGGTTTAATACGGTTGTTAACGGTAGCGATTTTATCTTCATCAGATGATAGTAGATGCATAATAACCTCTAGGAAAATTAAAAAGGTATACGCTATCATACTGATTTAGCATGATTTGTGATATTGCTATCGCTTTAAAATTTTATAAACTCAGACGACTACTTTCGCACCACATAACGCCCTGTTAAGGTGTGAGCAACGCAATACCGATGCTTCCGCATACCACCTAAAACACTAAACGCAACGCATAGTAAAAATGCCACGCGTTGCGAATCGCTCTTAAACAGTTTGTTATGTGAATATTTTCCCACCGGACTTCTCAATACGGCTCTTGGTAACTTCCTCAAGTTTATCGATGTTTTCAAATCTAACATCCATATTTCTATAGGCGGTTTTATAGTCATCCCAACTAAATGTAGGCTCAACATATTCTTTTTCACCACGAGCATGATCAAATATATAATTGATTAACACTTGAATTTCACAAGCATCATAGATGCAATCTCGGCAATAAATAAAATTTGCTCTTTGCTGTGTCGAAATGTCAGGCATTCTTGAATTATGTATTTGTAACTTCATAAGTATAACTGCGAGGTAATTACCAACATCCGGTTGGGCATGTCTTATACATTCTTTGAAGACGTCCAATTCAGCTAAAGGCTCTTGAGGGGTTTCAGCTTTCTTTGACTTGGATTTAGACGCAGCATTAACATAAACTTTCGTGCTAGCTTTCATAAACGAGCATAGTTGGCTCAAAGACCTAGGCAAGAAAGCCTTTGCGGCTAAATAGTCTCTTTTTCTTTGCTGTTCAGCGTTGTAACGAGAAATATTGAATGCAATTAAACTTGAAACAAAAGCTAGAACACCTACATTTAATGACTGCCAAGTATGCCAAACATCATGAACATAAGCCCAATCGCCATCAAACCAAGGCTTTATAAACATAAATACCACATACACAACAACCAATGGCAAACCAACAAAGTTCATTAGTGTCATATAAGTTTCGGCTTTTAAAAAAGCAGACTTCACAAATGTAATACCTCTATATTCACATAACGCCAAATTAAGTAGTGAGCAACGCTACCACCTACTTCAAGCATTGCGCCGTAAACACTAAAGCTGATTCAAACCAAAAGTGCCAAGCGTTGCGAATCTGCTTAAATTTATTGTTAAGTGAAATCACCAGTTTCGGAAAGGAATTGAGCTAGGACGAACTTCGAATTGGCAAGTATAGTCACCACCTACAGGAGGGTGATTCTTAGTTAGAAATGCTTCGGTCGATCTAACCGCAAGCTCAGCATGTGGCGTATGCCCTACAATGATATCGTCAATCAAAGCCTTTGTATCCTCTCCCAATGAAAAGCGGAAATAAGGCGTCAACATTGATCTTCCAGCTCTAAAATTAAGCTCCTCGAATGTTCTTGTCGAGAACAAACGCCACTCGGATTCTTCGGCAAAACTAACGTCTTTTATAATTGGAGATATTGCACCGAGCTTCTCCCTAAAACTATAGCCAACATCGAAAACATCCCACTCTGCATCAACGAGGGCGTGCTGCTCTGCCTCATTTATTACACTATCAATTGCTTCTCGCACCATTCTTACTTGTTCTTGAGGGTCATAGATGCATTTAACCAAGTGAAAGCCCTGACTTTCGGCCAGTTGTTCTAAAGCAAGTTTATCAAAACCAATAGAATACCCTCCTAGACATGTTGAATATCCTCTCCACTGACTTAACAAATCACCTTGTTCACTCAATGAACATACACAAATATTCGTATCGTTAACATATCCGATATTCTCTATAAGTTCTTCAATGATCTCTTCCTCAGACTCATCTGCTGCAGAATCAAGTAACTCCTTTAAATATTCATCAGCTAAGCTAAGCGCTAATTTATATTCATTTTCATCATTGAGGTACTGTATCTTGGTTGCCCAAAGCTCTTTGTTCTCGATAATACTCATGAATGCGTTTTGATCCGCATAATGATAAAGCAACATTTTATCTCTTACCTTTATTGTGATTACACTTAACGCCCAATTAAGGGGGGAACAACGCTACCACCCATACCTAAACACTAAATTTGAAGTAGAAGCAAAAATGCCAAGCGTTGTGAATGATCTTCACCCAATAAAATGGACACCCTATCTTCTTTAACCCGTCATGACTTCATATTCATGCGGGCTTCGATATAATTATTCGCTTCTTCAAAGCCAGCTCTTCTTGAGCATAGCGACTTGGCTTTCTGCCTAGCCATGCGTAGTAGCCCGACTTAGAAACAGATAGAAAACGGCACATCAATACAATGGAATAACGTGTTTTGTAATGGTCTATGAATCGGAATTTTGTCGATTTTCTTGGGCAACGAATCGTTGCCACTTTTTTAGCAAGTCATTCTCGAGCTTAAGTTGTTCGTTCTGACGTTCAAGCTCTGCAATCCGACTCAACTCTGTTTTCTGGCTCGGGATCTTAGTCCTTTTCTTACGTTTATCTTCCATAATAACCCCTTCTCTATAGTCCTTTCGCCATTTAGAAAGCATATAAGGGTGGATATCTAATGATAGCGCCACGCCTTTAACTGTAGCTCCTTCTCGAAGCGAAAGTCGGACAGCAGTTACCTTAAATTCCGTAAGATATTGTTGAGTTTTTTTACCTGATTTATAAGCTGGCATAAACACCTCCAATTGCTATTAAAGGTGTCCACTAGATCGGGTCAACTACAGAATCCCTCTTAAATTGCTTGTTATATGCCCGCTAAAAAGGAATGTCATCGTCGAAGTCCATCGGAGGTTCATTGTACGAATTAGGAGAATTCGGCATTAACAAAGGCAGATTCAAAACCTTATGAGCACGCTTGGTTGTATCACTTATATCTTTGGTTAAAGATAATGCACTCTCAGGCAGATTTTTTAGGTATGTGAGTTTTTCGATCCCCAAACCTACGTCACGTACAATATGAGTTAATTCTTGTCTAATTGACTCTTCTCTGGTTCCGAGGTCGTATACTTCAGATGTTAGCCTCTGAATTTCTTCTCGATAACTGGATATTTCGTTATCAATCTTAGCCATTTTTTCAGCATGTTCGGCTCTAAACTGGATGATAGTTTCTGACATTCGTTGCTTTTCATCAGCCCATGTATCTAGCTGTCTATCGCGCAGCTTTCGGTTTTCTTCTTCGTCTGAATCCAGCTTGGCGATAGTTGTTCTTTTAACGGTATAATAATGCTCTTGCAAAGTTTTTTGCTTAAATGCGTTACGATACTTATTAATTACTCCATCCACTATACGCTCGTAAAGCATATTTAAGATAGGCACCACTAGCAGATAAACAAGAGATATACCTAATGGAAATAGTAAGTCATTAGCTAATTCAAAGGTAGATTCATTGATCATCTTTATTTTCTCAGCATTACTGCTGAGAATAAACAGCATTACATCTGCAATATTCCAGATTGTCCATGAAAATACGTAGGCTCCTACCAACGGATTCTTAAGTCTACTGACAGTATTTTCTTGCAACGAATTGATCAATGTTTTCAAAAATATACTCCTAAAATTATCACGTCACCCTTGGGCATATAACGCCCAATTAAGGTGTGAAGCACGCTACCACAAAACTCAATTTGACTACCGTAAACACTAAACTAAATCCAAACCCAACATGCCAAGTATGCTGAATCACTCTTAAATTGTTTGTTATGCAACCAAATTGTTGACGGCCATACCACTTAAAGATAGTATACATAAAATCAATAACTTAACGCCATATTTCATGAGCTGCAATACCTTTTGTGATTACGCTTTCTCCATTGTTAGTGGGTTTGCACTATCCCTACTCCTTACAATTTTAAAAATGAACGAATTTCATGTAATCGGATTTTCTGCAATATATATTATTGGTGGACTGGCGACTACAAATGCATATAAAAACTATACCTCCATGAGTAAGAACGAGTTTGATAAGGCAACTAAAATTCGTCTCTTCACATTAACGGTCGTAGTAGTGCTAATTTGGTTGGGTTTTGAAGCAGCAAGCAGCTCAATTGATATAGAGATACGCAAAAATTTTAGTCGTTTAAAAGATAGTGGAATTGCCATACTTCTTGTATATCTCGCTATCTGGTTTGCTTTCCTTTCGGACAAAAATCGTACTAGTGATACTTTAACAACGCCCCAAAAAGCCAATATTTTCTTCATTATTTCAAACGGTATATGTGCGTGCTTTGGGTTGTTCACTGAAGGCTACATAAACCTAATAATACTAGCAATATTAACTTTGGTCTTAATTGGGGTTGAAACCTCATTTGGCCTATCTAACATCAAGAATAAAAGCCTTGTTCAAGTTGGGATTACTAGTTTTGCTGCAATCATCAATTTAGGTTATTTAAATTATGCTTGGCCACAGCATTAAGCCAGACATGCTAGTTGCATAACGCCCAATTAAGTTGTGAGCAACGCTGCCAACGCATTCAAATACTTCACCTTAATCACCAAACAAGTTGAAACCGAAAGCGCCGAGCGTTGAGAATCAGCTTGAATTGTTTGTTATGCGGATTCTACGGTGAGACTGCTTTAAGAAAAGAGTCACCCGAGCTTGTTCTATGCAGAATAGTTACACCATTTGAGTACCGTTCTGTATCTACGGCTAGCAAACCAACAAAACGAAACTCATGCAACAAAATACAAGAATAATTCCACTCGTTTAACTTATTTTCATCACCATTTATTATCCAGTGAGTGAAACTGTCATCGTTATATGAAATATATCCTCCACTATGTACGGTAACTTCATCTTTAGATCTTAGTGATACCAATAAACGCGCTTCACTCGGGCTAAAGTGGGAAAGAACTTCTACAAAATGAGGGTGAAAAGTATGGCTGACTAACTGTTCTGCCAACAAGTTTTCCCACATTTCATGTAATAGCGGGTCAGTCTCTTTAGATGCTTCATCTAGTGTTTTAACGAAACTCTTATAATGTATTGGTGGCGAAATTGCTTGCCCTGAAGCAGCAGATTTCTTTTGCGCTTTTAATACTGCATTTTCTAATGTATATGTTGCAACCGCTTTCTCAACATCTACCATATTGTCAAATTTCTGCCTTATATATCGCCCCAAACCATCAGTTGTTTCTGTTATTGGGGCTACCAACTTATTAAAAGTAGATAAAACAGTTCCCGTAGTTTGAACATATACTTCTGGTGGTATTGATTTTGCTACCTCTCCCAAACCAGTAAGATCCAAACCTTTGTTTTCATTTGTCATATTATTATTCCTGTCTTACGCATAACGCTTAAGTATTTATCCGTTGTCGTAGCACAATGGATAAATACCTGTTGGACTTGGCCGCTTCTATCTATGGAGTTTGCTTTTTAGGACTGACTTGCGTTCTACTCTTATCATTAAGACCGGCACCCCGTCAGCCGTCCATTTCCCACTTCTAGCCGCCAATTTATCCACATCGAATATACCCGTTGCATAATCTTTTTAAAAGCGAACAATGCCCCTCTCTCGCCATAACACAACGATGATTTTATTCCTTACAATCAGACAACTAGGTCAGTCGGTGCTCTGAAACGACTATCCTAGGTCTAATATTGATGCACACGAGTACCATAATGTTGTTATGGCAGTTCGGACAACACGGTTTATCTTTCGACACTTCCGACTTCTCTGCGGGTCGCTTTCGTAAGCTTTGCCTAATTTCCGCTATCGCTTTTACCCGTACAGCATTAGCTAAAAAGCCATAGTAGCGTATTCGCATTAGCCCTTTAGGCAACACATGTAAAAGTAAGCGTCGAAGTAACTCGCCCGCATTACAACACATTCTTTGAGTCCCATTGGTTCGATAGTCTTTGTAACTCATCGTGATACGGCCATCCACGTTATAACTTAATTGGTTTGGATTTAACAAGATACGATTGCAATACCGAGATAGATAACCCACCACCGCTGTGGGCTCCTGAAGTACAGGTTTACTGTACACAACCCATCTCTTACTAGCGGCTTCCTCTTATCAGTTCTTGATAAATGAAATTCGGATTCCGAATTCTGAAATGACTTCATAATCACGAAACAGGGCACTATCACCTGCTCTTAGGGCTGAGGCCTCTAGTCACTCCAAAAGCTCAATAACAATTTATGTGTGTGCTTTTCTCTGCAGCAATGGCTGCGTATCACCTCTTATTGTTGCGCCACCATTACCTATTTACAACTTTCATGGCGCTCACAACGCCTTACCACACTCAATAACTTGATACCTAACAAACACATTATTAAACAGCGGGTTGCAGGTTTCCTACTCTCTACTTCGAGCTTTCGAAAAGAGATATTTCACAATTTTCATCAATAACAGTGTTCGAAAAAGAACATATGTCTCAAAAACATACACACTATCAATATGAACAAGACTGCATGGTAAACTGCTTTTATAAAAAAGCAGGAATAAAGAATGATTACTAAGGATAGAGATTCAAAAATCGACAATAGTCTTCAACAGAAAGCTGGCGCAAAAGTAGAGCAAGATGTCGCGTTTTACTTACGCAGAGAGTTTGGAGATGCAAATGACGTTTTCATTATCAATGACCTACGCATACAGTTTAAAAATGAAACTGCTCAGATCGATCACTTAGTCCTTTATAACAAAGGATTTATCATTATTGAGTCGAAATCGATTCGTGGTGAGGTTAAGGTCAACAATCAACTCGAATGGAGCCGAACCGTAAGAGGGAATTGGACTGGAATGCCCTCGCCTATCGAGCAAGCTAAGTTACAAACCAAACTATTGAAAGCACTTTTAAATGACAACGCTAAGTCGTTACTAGACCGAATTGCATTTGTACAAGCGTACTTTGGTGGTCGCTGTTGGGATCAACTCTGTGCCGCGTCTAATGACGCTCTAATCGATCGAACTTCTATACCTAAGGATATATCGAAGAAGCTCATTAAAGCCGAATCTATTGGTAGCTGCGTTAAGAGTCTCATCAAAAAGCACCGCGTAGGTTCAATACTAAATCCGAATCCTACGTTTAATCGTGATGAACTGTACCGCCTAGTTCACTTTTTAAACGAACAACATGTGCCTACGTCTTCTCCGGTTCCCAAAGTACATATCGCAGAATTGAGCGAAACTGAAAAGGTAGACTTGGTTCCAGCTCAAGAAGCAATTGAAGAGGCCAAAGTTCCACAAATAAGGCATGGTTTTAATTGTAAGAAGTGTCAGAGCCCGCAGACCGAACCGAGGTATGGAAAGTATGGGTATTACGTCTACTGCCCACAATGTAAGGTGAATACTGCAATGCGTATTAGTTGCCATTCTTGCCAATCTAATTCAGCTAAAGTCAGTAAGAAAAAGAACACGTACTCAATTGCATGCTCTTGTGGTGAAGGAACTCAAGTCGTATTTCCTTAATCTAATAATTCGGAATCCGAATTGTGCCGCTATTTAAAGCGATACGGATTCGAATTCGGATTCCGAATTCCTCCAAAACTAAACAACTAACACAAATCACTTCAGGCCACTTTTCGGCATAACCTCAACAGGTGGTACTTGGTGCCAAACAATGTCACTTGTGCCTGTATAGATTTTTGTTGTTTTAGCGTTCGCGTGTGCCATTCGCTCGGTAGCACTCTGCCCTTGTTGTTCAATCATTCGAGCAGCCAGCCCTCTAATTTCATGATAGGTCGGCCTCAGCGATTTCTTTAGGTGGCTATAAAGCCCTAATGAGTCTCGAACCTTACTGAACTCTTTACTTATATTATGGTGATGCACTTGGTAAAGATGGTCGGTCTCTTTTGAAATACCACGTTGCTGCTGTTTGGGTTTACGGTGAACGATATAAGGACAAATCAATCTCGATGTTTTAGAAAGATCGACAATGTCTTTAATCGTCTGAGTGACAGGAATGGCAACAGTGGAAGCATCGGACTTTTTCACCTTCTCTCGGTGAACATAAAGCATTCCATACACTGCATGCCCATCCACATACTCCACCTCTTTGTCAGGGTTCCAAAGAATCCCACAAACACCTTCCCGTGGTTTGTATATACGATAACGAAGCCTATAGATCTCCCTCACAGCATGAGTCGTTTCAAGTGTTAAGCTCATTGCGACCTTAAGAAACAGTGGCGCTGTATCGTAGACCTTTTGGTAGTTTTCGATATCTAGGTCGTGGCGAGCTTTGGTGTAATCTTCTCTGGTCAATCGACGCTGTTTTTTATTGAGTACAAAATTACTCTCAATAGCGCTCTCATCAGCAAGGTAGGAAAATACCTTTTTAAGATTACTGATCTTATTGTTGAGCTGACGATTACTTAACTCTGAATAGTATTTCGAAAGGAACTCATTGATGTGCTGTAACTTGATCGATTTGGTTGGCAACCGCCCCATGAACTCATCAAGGCGGTAACAGTCCCTCTCCAAATTTCGATAAACGTCTTTGGAAAGCCGTTCTTCTTTCTTCACACGAGACAACACTAATGGAAGCCACTCTTTTAAAGGCCGATTGAATTTGTCCTTGCGGCCTTTAGAGACAGCTTTGCGGAATGGGGTCATCTCAGAAAGCGAAAATGCGCTTCCTAGTTCAGGACGATATTGCAAGTTATAAACATGCGCAGCTTGTATCGCTTCTTGCTCTACCGTCCCGATAGGAAATAACTTCTTCACACCATCTACGGTCGTAAACCGAAATCGAGATTGACCCCTATGGCTCATTTTCACCAAGAATGGAGGGTAATGAGCCGTTTCTTTGCTTCTAGCTCTACCAACCATTTATGACTCCAAGAATCTCAGAAGTTCACTCACCCTGTCTGCAGGGTTCCCTATCTCGTCGTCAACACAAACTAAATATCGGCCCGTTGGCGTTCTAGTACCCTCAAGCTTGCCGTGTTTAATCCAGTTTATGATGGTGGTATTGCATATCCCTGAATCAGGGTAAAACTCATCAATAAATTGTCTAGGTCTGATTTTACGCGTCGCCATGTCGTTCTCCTTACCTTTCTCACTACGTGAAAATTAAGATTTTTCATCTACTGGTAGAAAAACTATGCACGATTTTTTCAGTGACATTCTATTTGCGCAGCAATTAACGAAAAGGATTCCCGAAGCGTAAAATGATTCAACGAATCGATTTCAAGCCCACTTTAGGGTGGACTAATACAGTAGTACCCAGTTGCTAATGTATTGATTTTATTTGACTATCTCATTGGCCTTTTTAACCGTTTTTTAGGCCAATTAGAGTTTAATCACCAGCTCTAAACACATGAAATTCATATAAATCAATACCATACAGCTAAGATTACTACCAACATCGGGGTTTCACCGTTTTTGGGCCCTCAAAAACGTCTTAAACATGTTATCGAATCCAAACTAAAGATAACTACCCACTCGCTCCACTTCTCTCAAAGCAATACCATCGGCCGCTATACCAACAGGAGCAGTATTTAGCGAATACCACGCGATGCTGTCAGCTTCTTGTGCGATTATCTCCCCTTCCCATTGGGTTACCACAAAGTAATGAATCAACTGGGTCTCTGTTGTTGGGTGGTAAAGTGAACATAAGAACGTGTATTCAGTAGGAGTAACGTTGAGCTCTTCTTTAAGCTCACGAAACAACGCCTGTACCTGACTTTCACCGCGCTCAATATGACCGCCAGGTATGGTAATCAATCCCGGATCCGTCTCTTTAGACTCGCTGCGTTTTTCTAACAATACTTGTGATTCGTTCAGCAAGATAAAAGAAACACACTCATGGACGTCCATCGATTTTTCCTTAGGCCGAAGTTTAGATAATTAGACTTTCTTTACGACAACAGAACCTGCGATGAAATCATGAATCGCTCTGCGTTTGTGATTAAATAGCATCGAGATGAACTCTAAAAGAACCCAACCAATCATTGCGTAGCCAACAAAAATAAAGGCTCGTCCTTGCTCTAAACTTTCCCAAGTTTGTCCGTAGAAAGACAGCTGCGCATAAGCATAGAGACTAAAAGGTATAAGCATGATTGGGACAATATCTCTCATACAAGACTGTTTGAGGGTTAGGTTTCGACTTTCAGATACATCGACTACTTTCACTCGTGTGACCATTTTACCGATCGTTTGCCCAAATTTAGCATGCATGCCAACGTAGTAAACGATACCAATTAGTGAATTCACCACACCCCAAGCAAAAACACCACCCGAGCTAATCACGCCAGAAAGTACGTAGTCGTCTATCCATTCCAAAGGCAAAAATACGATTGAATCTATCCAGATAGCAAAAAAGCGTCTCCAAAAATTAGAATACTTATTGGCGTACATTTTTGTTCCTTGGTCTCTATTGGCAATAAAGCACAGACCCTACAGCACATCAGTTTTTAATACATTCAACTAGCTATGATTTATACAACAAATGCGTAGCGGTATGCATATGCCAATGATTTACCCCACTGATTTGCAGGTTCACTAACGCTCACGACAAGTTCTTGCTTAGTCTTTCATACAACTCCAAGACTTTAACTTTTGAGGTTAATTGCCCGAGAGCGTATTGATGTGCTAATTCAATATCGTCACTTTGCTCTGGATAATAACGCTTAGCTACTGCAGTACACTGGCTCAAGTTGGTGTGCCAACTTCCGTCTTTCTCAGCGGCAAAGTAGTACGCCGCCCGCACTAACTTTTTGCCAATCAGCTTAGCGACATCCGCATCTGTCATTGTTTTAAGGGCTGGACTCATTTGATCCAGAAAAGTAGACAAGTCACCATTAAGCGCTAGGGCTATTTCACGACTAGGTTTGTGGCGTGGAAAATCAATAGATAGATCATTACCCCAAATACAACAGCAACAGTGCTTGAGCCAAAACTGCCAATGGAATTTTTCTTGTGGTTGCAGCACTTCCGAAAGAAAGCCAGGGTCAATATCAAGCTTACTTACTTGGGGATATGCTTTGGGAATACAGTCAGAAAGGCGTTGAAATACTCGCTTCTCTTTTTTGCCAATAGGTGTATTGAGTACGATAGAAACATCCAAATCCGAGCGACCAACAACCGCCGAGCCTCTCGGAACACTTCCATATAGGTAGATACCATCAATTTGATTCGGCAGGTCACTTAACAACGAATCAATAACAGCAGTCACAACCTCTTGGAATTCGGGAGCGATATTCTTAGGAGAGTATAGATTTTCGATGAACCCGTCTTTGTCGAGACCTCTAGTTTGATTCAGCATGCCACTTTCCAGCTAGATTAAGATCCGTTTCACAGCCCGAGATCGTACATAGAACAATGCCACTCTCTTTTGAGTTTGCACTGATCACGAGCTCTCCTTGCGAACTCCAAACCGAGCTCTTGCCACACGTTTCCCAATCTCCCGTCATAGAGATATGGTTACTCAGTAATACTGGTATACCGTGTTCCGACGCAATTCCAGATAAGATTTTAGAATCCGGATCAAAGCCATTCTCAGAGATTAAAGCGCTCGCTAAATAGATATCAGCATCTAGATGTTTAGCTCGTTGGGAGTGATCCGCCTCTATGAAGTCAGCACATATTGCTAGCGCGATTTTATGCCCATTCACATCAAATACATAATCAACATCGCCAGCGGAGCAGTATTCACCCTCACCATCATGCAGGTGCTGTTTAGAGTAGAACTCAACTCTGCCATCGGGAAAGCAAACAACGGCGCCTATGGTGGGATGGGATAAGCCAGGAACTCGCAAGGGACACCCAGCCACAACAATCATCTCACTTTGAACTGAAGCACGGGAGAGTTCTTCAAAATTTGATGGCTCAAGAGACAATGCAAGTTCTTCAGCCAAATCAAGCTCATAGCCAATCAGTGATAGCTCGGGGAAAACAACCACATCCGCATTGTACTTTGACGATTGCTCTACCATTTTTAGATGTTGCTTAAGGTTTTCTCTCCAGTTGCCTCTTACGATAGGAATTTGGGCCAAACTGATAGTGACACTCATTTCAAACTTCTCCAAAGAACAAAAATCGCTACAGAAATCTCTACATAGTTAAATGCGGTTTACGTTAAGGTGTTGTGGTTATAATTTGGCTTCAAACACTGCTAATCAAAGCGACATTAACTCTCGCTTAATTTCATTGTCCAACTTTTCAATCGCGTAACGAAAAGCCACTCTTGGTATTGCGGCATGCTTAGCATTCAGATAACCAATAACCTGTTGAGGTTCTCTTTGACTGAGTACTTTAAGCATCCAACCATAGCCTTTCTGTACTAAGTCATGGTTATCTTCGAGCAATAGATTCGCCACGCGAAACGGATCCAACGCAGAGTATCGATTCTTATTGATAGGATAAATTAAGATGACCGCAGCGGCCCTGCGTACAGCAAAATTCGAATGCTCGACCCATTTGGTTGTGAGATCAAACAAATCATTGTATTGAGACAGTAATTCCCCAAAAGCATGAGTACAAAAGTCGTCACAATCGCTCCAGTCTGTGACGAACTCTTTTAACCAACGCTCAAAAACAGGAAACGTGTCTCTTGAATATTGTTTTCTTACTCTAAAAGCCCAATCGTACGCGATAACTCCTAGCGCCCAATCTCTTTGTTCCAATAATTGAGTACACAGAGACAACACGTGAGAAATATCTTTGTCTTCAATAGTCTTAAAAATCTGAGCAGAAATGGAACGAACCTGAGCTGTTTTGATACCCACTTTTGGATAACCCACTTCTGAAAGATGCCGCTTTACCGTTTCGACCATATTCACTACAACAAACTCCTTGTCTATCTAAATTCAACATTCAAGTGGGATATCCGGCACTTAAGTTATGTCTCAATTGAGTTTTATAAAATAAAGCCATGTAAATCACAACATTCATAATTGGTTTATAAAATCACCCCTGAAATATAGAAATTTCCTTTGGCAATAGTCACTTATGGTGCATACTTGCCGCCTTCAAAAGAGGTGCATAATGAAAAAGAACGGTTTTACAATTATTGAGCTTGTTGTCGTTATTGTGATTCTTGGAATAATCGCCGTTACGGCAGCGCCCAGATTCCTGAATGTGAGTACAGATTCGCATATTGCAGCCGTGAAAGGTACTGGCGCTGCTTTCAAAGCAGGTGTCGATCTTGCCTACTCAAAAAATTTGACCTTAAACGGTGGCGGTCCATCTACGAACATCCCTATCTATGATGACTCTGCCACTGGCCAGCTTGACTTCAATGAATGGGGATACCCAGTACAGCAATGGCCTTACGCAGAAGATTTTCCAAGATTGGATAATCCGGAAGACTGTATTTCGGTATGGGGAGCTCTCCTGCTTGATCCACCGAGCGTTTCTAGTTTCAACTCCCCGACTAATACTGACTATATCGCTGAGTACATCCACACCGACCAATGCCGTTATCATTATCGAGTCGTACCGGGGATATCTATTTACTACAACTCGATGAATGGCGATGTCACCGTGGATGACGAACCAGACAGCTAAGCTCTAGTTTAATACTCAACGTGTTGGTACACACAAATAAACTTAGAGAATGCCAAGCATCAAGATCCAGCCATCCTAGAAATTAAGACAAGCACGTTTTGGCGAAAACCAGCGTGCTGTTTAGCTTACTTGATGGCAAACACCTCACATTAGCATAGCGCACTTCTGCAGGTGACCACATCATTCCCACTCTGAGCGAAGCATTGCTAATACAACGGTATCCCACCACTTATTTTTGAAGAATCGGTGCTCTTTAAAGCAAGCTTCTTGTCTCATTCCAAGTGACTTGCACAGCCTTATCGCCGCTAGATTCTCACCAATAGTTTCCGCATAAATTCGATGAACCCCTAACTCTGAAAACCCAAAACCAGCCAGAGCTTTGGCCGCTTCTATGGGTAGCCCTTTCCCCTGAATTTCTCTCGCAAAAGCGCAACCCATTGAAGCTTGCTGGTTATCTTCAAGGCGTAAACACACGGTTCCGATAAACTTCCCTGACTCTTTACTTTCAACAGCTAATTGATAGGACTGGCGAGGATCTTCCTCAGCCTGTTCAACAAATAATTGGGTGAGTTGATAGTATTTACTAGGCTCACAATCACTCTCATCATAGAAGCGCTGATACTTAGCGTCTTGAGACATGGTAACAAAGGCGCTCTCATCTTGGAGTGTCATGTCTCGAAGAATCAGTCTGCTGGTTTCGAGTTTGAACATCAAAACTCCTTTTTCACGTTAAAACAAAACGAGTTGTCACTTACTCGTATACTTTCCCATTATGCTTTAACCAACCATGAGCATGATGATTGCGAGGATCTTTGTGCGTCCAGTGCATTACGCCACCTTTCTTGTTCCATTCATATTCACCATAAAATTCAACTCGATCGCCCTTTGCCAGATCCTGAACACGAGGAGCTAAGTCAATATTATGTGCGACTAACAATGTTTGTCCGCTATCAAGTCGTAAAATGAATTTCTGATGCCGAGAACCTTTATTATCATCTGGCAGTACTCGATACACCGTACCCGAACCGCGCACCTGAACGTCGCTGTGGTGATTTTCGTAAGCTTGCTTAAGTCGCGTATCATTCGCTTGAACATGACTGATGCCGAAGCTAAGCAGCACTAAAAGTAGAGCACAAAATTGTTTCATTACCTTCATTTCTTTCATTCCCCATATCTGAGTATTGATTTGGGATACTGACTTGGCATCCCCTCTTTTAACGATGCTTGTACTGAGTTGGACAATAACCTCTCGACACTTCAGAGCTACGAAGTTTTACATGTTTTGTCGCACGACCTGCGACGCGAGCGCGCCACAATTTGAAGCTACCCGGCTTCATATGGCTACGCATAAAACGAATCACCTGTGATTCATTTAAACCAAATTGGTGTTCAATTGCCTCAAATGGCGTTCGGTCTTCCCACGCCATTTCAATAATTCTTGATTCACTCTCTTTAGATAATTTCATTGTCTACTCATCCTTTAAAATCTGAGTAGAAGTACGCTCACTCTCACTTTTTAGATCAGGGTGTTACCACTGAATCGATAGGGAACCGTCAAGCAGGAAAACAGATATTTGTCGCTATCCTCTCTCCATCCACTCGCTACGCAGCACCCCATACTTCACCGAGTCATAATACTCGCCTTGGTAATATCGCACCTTTCTCAGCTTCGCCTCTTGCTGGAAACCTAGCTTCAAAGCAAGAGACATCATGCGCGGGTTACCTGACCAAGTAGTTAGCCCAACACGCTCAATCTGTTTGTTTCCGAATAAGTAAGTAACCCAAAGCGGAAGTGCCAATGCTGCGATCCCCTTCCCCCAATAATCAGAGTTATAAATGACCACGCCAGCTTCGAGCCAACGTGTCTCTTCACACTCCCAGTAGCAACTCACGGTTCCAACAGGTACACCGTCGACAACCACCAGCTGTAGATCATCGCCCTCGATCAGTCGTTTGAACGAATGCGCTTCAAAACTTTCTAATGACGGATGAGAATACGAAAAATAAGGGCCATTAAACTTAGTCCACTCATCGTTTGAGATAACCAAAGCATAAATGGTAGCCAATTCGCTCGGCATTGCTGGTCTTATCGTTATGTCCATTCACTTTCCTTATCCTGTTTTCAAACGCCATCGTACTATTTGATTATTCTCGGCATTAGCTCGACTAATTTTTGTTGGAGTCTATTAGCTTTAAATGAGTATTTGCGAACTCTCTAAGCACTCTCGCATTATTGTGATGCGCGTTATCTCCACATTGCTGTCCGTTCACTCTAATTTCAGGACTAGAGTAGGCAGGAATAATATCACGCTCGTAAGACATTACAGTGCCTCTCTCTGCACATGTAGCACCGAATGAATATGCGGGCGCTTTCGGGTACCTGTCAGCGATAAAATGTTCAATAGTCGCGTAATCTTTTAACACCGTTTTATAGTCATGGTTAGCACCACTCAAATGACCAACTTCATGTTCCATTGTCGAGTCTGGGCAGTTTATCGCTAAAGAGAAAAAATAGGATACTGGAGATGAGGTACCACAATATCGAGACTCGAACGCAGAATGATAATTAGAAAACACAACCCCTGAAAAAACAGGATGACCGTCTTCTGTGATTTCTTTAATTGGCTCTTCCATCGATAATTTGAGTAGCCTCTCTGCTGCGCTCAAATCTTGAAACCAGAGGCTATCGATTACCGAGCTATAAGTCACCTTGGTTACTTTTCTCGTCATAGGAATGCATGAGTTTTTCAACACCAAATTCGAATAGCTTTCCCATGTCGCTATTTTAGAGGCTATAAATTCTTTGGAATATTCGGCTAACACAGATTCATCAACATAAAGGTGGATCTCTGTATTCAAAGCCTCGCTCTGTGCACAAGTAGGAAACTCTATGGTTTGAGCATTGGAAAATCGGCTAAAGCTCAACACCATAATCAAAGCGTAACCAACTAGCCGGATAAGTCTCGTTAAAAAACTCTTATTTACTCGCGTATTCACCGCCACCCTCTCCCTAAGTTCAAAGTCCTAAAGACCACTATAAGTACCGTGACTTAAGATTCATAAAGATCACCATTACCAACATCGTCGTTGGCGTACAAAAGTAACCTGCTCTATCTATGTTTTTCAGAAAATAAAAAGCTCGCCAACGAGTGACGAGCCTTGTTTATTATTGAACCTAACTTATTACGACACTCTGCTTACTAAGAAACTTGGTCTCGTAACGTCAATTCGACGTTTTTCAAAATTTTGAACTCTTCGCGAGTACAACCACGAGCTACAGATACCCAGTGATCACCGGTTTCGTCTGCCCCTTTGAACTCTGCACGCAACTCGTATTTTCGCCATGAGACAAAAGCCAAAATAAAAGTCAGCGCAAGCATAGGCAGTCCAAACTGAGGAACAAACGCCCAAGTCGCAGCGGAGAGTACTAAAGCCAGTGAAACGATATTGATAGCGTTTTCTTTGAAGCCCAATTGACGAATTTCTAACTGTTTAATTTTACGCAAGCTATAAACATCTTTCTTAACTCGTAGTTCATTAGAACTGACAAGGAAGTCTGTTGCCTTATATGGTTTACGAAATCGCATTAAATTCGCTAACCCGTTGCGTGTTTGGTTCTTATTCATCGCCTTTCTCCATGTTATTTAAAGGTTAGTAAAAACTAATATAATCATGAAGTTATTGATGCGCAGAGAATTTATAAATCAAAGAAATGTTAAAATCAAGCTTATGCAATTAATAACACTTATAACAATACCCACCTAACATTGACAACCCCGATAGATACTACCGGTCGTGAAGCTTAGATTTCACCTCGAACGATAAGTTCTAAGTAGTTCGCTCCATTGATTACGAGAAAGAAGCAAAGCAAAAAATTAAGTAATGCCTAGCCGTTTTGTAACCACTTATTTCAATCCAATTTGGGTAAGAAATAACTATCGTAAAAGTTGTTGAAGCCTTGTCACAGAACACCGCCGTAATCATAACCACTGTAATGACAGGCTTTCTCGTCCATTAGCTATTTGAATGATCAAATCATTCATCCAGAGGCATTAACGCGGCTTATGAATTAAGCAATTGATCTCATAATGTAGAGTCTGTACGCTTACACTATGCACACGGTTACCTAATGGAGATCACGATGAACGAACTACTGACATGCGCAATGGAACAGAAACAACGAACAACGGTGACGAGTCTGTTCGCAAGGAATGGATTTAAGATAGCAGCTACTGACTTTGATGATGTGACTTTCGAACGTGAAAGTGTGTTGGTCAACGTTCGATTTGATTCCTCTTCTAACATCGAATCGATTTCGGTTTTGAACGAATAACGTTGATAGACATCGACGCTAGATTACAAGCAGGTCACAGGACTCAATAGAAGGTGTGACTATCAGCACCTTCTACTATGACGAAGTACAATCACACGATAAAGCCGGTCGCCTGATCGTTCGCCCATCCCCTCAAACAATTGAGTTACAAACTCTGAAATAGCCTGAATTGGTGTACCTAACGCCTTTTCTTAGCTTGATCCTCATTCTTACTTCGCCAAAATAATATCGTTAGTGATATTTTTACCAATAATTAGCAATTCCATGAGCTTGGCTTATATTTGTTAGTACCCTTTGAACAAAAATCGAAGTGATGCCTATGCTCCTAACTCGGTTAATTTATGTCAGTACGCTCTGTGAAAGTTGCGACTCTCAGGCTTTGAACGACATTCTTCAGATTTCACACGACCGCAATAAGCAAAGCCATTTAACAGGCCTTCTAAGCCACAATGATAAGTATTTCCTGCAATGTATTGAAGGTTCGAGAACCGCAGTGAACCATACTTACAATCATATTTTGAATGACAAGCGACACAAAAACGTCATGATTTTATATTTCAAAGAGATCGATTGTAGGCAGTTTGGTGATTGGTCTATGGGTGATATTCCTCAGTCGAGCCTAACTGAATTGGTGAACTTACAGTTTTCGACATCGAACCAATTCAATCCATATGAGATGTCTGGAGAAAGTGCTTATCGAATGCTTCTGGAGTTAAAGCAAAACTTACCGTCTCAATAGATGTTTTACCCTAGTTAGTCCATAGAGCAGGCAACAAAAAGCCCCAATGCATGGGGCCTTTTTGTATTTAAATCCAATGCTAACTATTGATTATCAGTCGAAGTTTCCTGCTCGCTGCCAACAAGAGCTTGCTGTTCCGCGTTAATATCAGACTCTTTAAACACGATAAACGCTCGGCGGTTCAACGCATCCGCTTTCTCTGAGCGTTCGTTTATGGCTGGCTGCAATTTACCGAACGATTTTACTTCCCAAATGAACTGCTTAGGGTCGAGTTTGGTTTTGAGGTATTTCACCACGCTTTCTGCTCGGCGTTCCGCTAACTTCTCGTTGTAAGAGACCGAACCGGCTTGGTCAGTATGCCCTGCCACCATGATGTTGCCTTGTAAGCCTCTCAATTGAGATGCCAAGTCATCTAACTGAGTTAAGTCCTCTGGTTTTAGCACTGACTTATCAAAATCAAAGTGCGGTGTGATCGCCATATACACCTTCCGTTCGGGTTTTGGTGGCTCACAGAAAGGCATCTCTTCGTATTTCTGCGCCTCTTCAAACACAATAAATGCACGGCGATTTTCCGCTCGGTCTTTATCGGTTTTACCCAACAACAGAGGCTGCGTTTCACCGAGGTGTTTCACTTCCCAATCGTAATTCTTAGGATCCAAATGCGTCTGAAGGTAGTCAGCCACTGACTTAGCGCGTCGCTGTGAAAGGCGTTCGTTATATTCCAGAGAACCTTTGTAATCAGTATGGCCGACAATCGTGATGCGCCCTTTGAGGCCTCTGATCTCTTTAACAAAGCTATCTAGGTTGATCTTGTCGAGGTCGCGTAGCTTGTACTTATCAAAAGCAAAATGCTCTGCGATAGCGATATGCACCTCACGCTCTGGCGCCAAACACTCGCTAATTAAAAACTTAGATACGTCTATGCCAGCAAACTTGTCTCGGTTCTCCTGACTCACGTACGTGTCGGTTGCACAGCCGGAAAGCAACAAAGTACTCATCACTGCGCTTATTAGGAAAATAATTGTTTTCATCTTACTCTTAACTGTCACTTCGAATTCTCAACTCTTAACTTTCAACCCACTTTTGAGCAGGCTTAGATCTTACCGACTAAGTTAATAAACACACCGGATGCGTCGTAGTCGTCATCATTGGTTAGATCGCTATCAAACGCAGAGAAGTTATAACCAATCCCCATTTTGAAGTTCTCGCCGATGTGCTTATTCACCGAAACTAACGCGCCGTGCTCTAACTCATCATTGAGTGTGTCAGTTTTCCAGTGATATTCACCCGTTACATCCCACTCTTTCATCACTCGGTAAGAAGCACTAAGTCCGTATAAATCAATGTCGCTTTTCACCATCTCATTCGCACCAGAAGCACGCTCGAAGGCCTGCTCTTTATCTTTATGCGCATACTTCGTGCCGACATCCCAGTGCTGGTCGATTGAGTAGATCGCTTCAACTTCAATGATCTGGCTGGTTTCGTCTTGATAATCCACATCGCGATCCAGTTGATCGAAGTCTGCAATATAGGTGTAACGGCTCAGTAAGTTGAGTCGATCGTTGTAGATCGGACGATACGCTAGCCCACCCGTCGCCTCGGTAAATTGCGCCATGGTTTCGCCAGTGGTTTCACTCTCTGTGATTGAGTAGTTATACTTACCAAACAGCGTGTACTCTTCCGTTAAGTGGTGCGTATAACGGTTGGTCGTCACGATTTGTTGCAGCTCACGCTGTGCTATCTCTGGGTCATCTTCACTCTTATCCACTCGGTATTCAAATTTGTGGCTTAGGGTGATGTCGTCTAGGTCAATCGATGCATTGAAGCTGATGGACTCACGCTCTGTGGTGATGTTCTGGTCATCTTCAATTTCACCAAGCTGATAACCAATGCCCATCTCGACATCTTCCGTCACGTCGTAACCAAAGCCATAAGAATCGATTCGACCGTGGCCATCGTTTTCATCAACGAATTGGTTCTCTTGGTAGAAATCGACACTGCTGGTGAGGTCCGCACGTTGCCCGACAATCACGTTATTTTGGCCTTCGTAGTTATCATCAACATAAGTAAGGTACGTTGAATGATCATCGGATACATCGTAAGTCACCGTCGCTTCAGCGACTTGGCCTCGATCGCCGTCGGTATATTCGCCGCCAAGAGACAAGTCTTCCAACACTTGAAATTCCGCACCAATCGACGCGCTGTCGTTTTCGTCATAGTCATCTGACTGGTCGACGGTCTTTTGCCCTTTGACGTAAACGCTATTGTCGCTGTCCCACATGTATTCCAAACGCACACCCGCTAAGGTCGCATCGCTGTGCTCGTCGTTTTGGTTTAGCTCTTCGGTTTGTTGCCCGGCCGCTGAAACCTTGATGTGCTGAGTGATTTTGACTTGAGTTTCGATCTCAATCGTTTCTGTATCTGTTTCTAGATTACCATCAACATCGCGCTCTTCATTGGTCGAGAAACGAGACAGAACCGCTAGACGGTCAGTCGCTTGCAAACGAAGCTCAGCACCGTAGGCTTCTTGTTCTAAATCATCGCTGCTGCTCGCGTAGCTGTATCCTGCATCTTTGTCTCGATACCAAAGTTTCAAATCATTACCAACGGCACCAAAAATGGTTGGAGCAAGGTCATAAAGGCTGGTCACTGCGGTGATTTGAATGCTGTCACCTTCGCGGTCTTCTAGCGTGTCGCCAATCGGCGTAAAAGTTAAACCACCGTCAGTAGAGACGAAATTTGACTCAGTTTGAGTACCTTCACTGTGGGCAAACTCGGCTTTAATGTAAGTACCTTCCGTCGCACGCAACGTTAGGTCAGTACCGTAAGACTCGTAATCTTGGTTATCTTTCTCTTGCGTTGCGTAAGTGACACCCACACCAACGTAATCATTGATCCAACCTTTGGCTCGTCCACCGTAAGACATCGCATCCAGCGAGTCTGAACCTTGTGGGACATACTCATAATCAACGACCAGAAAGTTTTCGTAGTCGTCGCCGTTTTCAATCACGCTACCGAAACTGTCAGACAAGATATTGTCGAGTGGTTTAGTCAGAATGATGCGGCCTTGGTACGGGTCGAAGTCATAGTCAACACCCGGCTCCAGTGGAATTTCATTTTGTACTAGACCAGATTCATCTTTTACTTTTACATAAACCTTGTCGCTCCCCGGTACCGCTTCACCGTGACGAAGGAAATACAGAGAACCACCTGTACCTAAGAACTCATCATGTGCATATAAAGAGTCAGCTTCTGCCGTAAAACCAACTATATTCAATCGGTCTTCACCATATTGTGTGGTATCGCGAGTACGGTAATCAGCTTTGAAACCATAGAGGCTACGGTTGTAATCGTTGTTCTCGGTGCCTGTTAAACCCGTGTTGTAGTTACCCCACAAGTATTGAGACTTATCGTATTCAACATTGAGGTAAACCTTGCCCTTGGTGTTAACCACTTTTTCGATGTTTGAGCTATCACCATAGTTACCGTAATACAGCTCATCGTCGTCTTCGAGAATATCGAACACATCCGAATCGTCTGATGCGAACGGATGTTTAAACATGTCTTTGATTTCACTTTCTCGAGTGTCGAAGTGAGTGGTCACGCGAAGTTTGTCGCCAAATTTACCCTGACCAAAGTACGCTAAACGGCCTTGGTTATAGATGTCATCTTGGTACTGGTCATCGACGCTCAGCGCACTGTTATTACCAGACACATTGTTCTTACCAACATAAAGATCAGCCAAACCCGTTTGTGCGTAGTACGTATCTGGAATACGAACGTACAGCTTGTAACGACGTTCATCACCGTTATCAAACACAACCTTGGTTGGGAAAATGTAGGAGTCTGTAGGTAAGTATTGTTCTGCGTATAAGTTGCCGTCTTCAACGTCAAATTCGTCTTCACCGATGATGACTTTATCAACGCCTTTCAAACCGGTACCAATGAACTTTGCTAAGCCCGCATTGGTCGGAATGTTGTGACGCATCAACTTAGCTTGGCCATAGCTCTTGTCTTTGCTCTCTTCATCGTCGTTATCGTTGCGATCGATATCGACTTCAGAGTCAGGCTTCACCAGATCTGTCACACCAACCGTGGTCACATCCATGTTGCCATCTTTGTCCCACGCTTTTAGGCGGAACATCAGCTGCTCACCGACTTCAAACTGGTAGTCAATATCAGTTTGACCATCCCAATTGATGTCAGAATCGTTTGCCAGTTTATCGCCATCAAGCACAGCGATTGGCTCAGACAAACCAAAGTCACCCACACGGTACACTTCCAATTGGTATTTTTTGATGTAGTAACCATAGTTGGTGGTGATGGTGAAACCGACGCTGTCACGCAGTGTGCCTTGTTCCACTTCTAACTCATCGCTGACGCTAACATCTAATACGGGATCAAAGCGAGTGATGTCGCGGCTTGCCCAAATAGCACCTTGCTCTAGGTATATACGCGAGCTGTCCTGGTCTTGGTTCGGCTTAGTGATTTCAATGCCCGTTGTCTCAGAACCGAGCTTTTCAAGCTTACCTGTGTCTTTGGCCATTGCCATTGCCGGGATTGCCGCCAACACACACGTGGCTACACGGGACTTACTAAATACTTTCATACAATTTCCAGATACGGTTCCAATGGCCTACTGCTGTTCACTTTCTTGGTCTTTGCGATGCACGCTAAAGTTGAACTTGGTGAGCTTGTTCGGGGTAATTCGCAACACTTTCGGGTTCTCGCTCACCACTTCCATGGAGGTGGATAACGAATCAGTGTCCAACTTCACGAGGAAGTTCTTACCTTTCTTATTGAGTACCCATTGGTCGGGCACGTGGTAACGACCGTACTGGTCTGTGTAAATAACGATTCCCTCAACCGTCATCAACTTAACGCCCGGAACACCATCTTCGTAAATACCTTTATTCTCGATAACGATTTCCCACAGGTAATCCTCGCCATCACGATATAGGTTTCTGGTTACGTTGAGATTCTCCGCGCTCAGTCCCTTTTTCTTGTCCGATTCATGCTTAAATTGAATCTGACCTTGTGCATCAAACTCGATACGGGAGCCCGCATCGGTCGTGACATAGAAATCAAAGCTCTGTTGTGTGCGAGTCTTGAATTGAATCACCACTTTGCTGGTTTCTGGCAGCGTTCGGTTGACTGAGTGACCCCAAAGATCACCAAGCTCCAAACCTTGCTCAATAGCTGTGGTTATTGCGCCATCTTCAACAGCAATATCTTGTCCATCACGAATGATGTGTGTTGAATCCGCTATGTAGCCTTGTGTTGCTAGGTTCGCGGTTAACTCCACATCAAAGGCTGTAGCGTCGGCTTGGAATCCATCTTTGTTGTGATCTTCAAAGACTTTGCCGATTATCGATGAGGTATCGAACACCTTGTCCGGTTCTACGGTCACTTTGGCGGTGTCTTCATTGGAAACTATCGCTCCATCCACTTTCGCTACTGCGGTGTTGATGTAATCACCAAAAGTGGCTCCTACCGATACTCGCAATAAGTAACGAATACGCAGCTTCTCGCCCGGATCAAAGTTCAGCGACATGAACATAAGCTTGCCGGTGTCTGACGGCTCTTGAGAGATCACTTGATCGTCTTGTGTACCAAACTCACCATCAGTACCGCTCAACACGATTTCTGACGTGTCCACGATATATTTCAGACCACCTGGGTAACGGTCCTCTACAGTCACGTTCTTAAAGTAAGATTCATTGTTGTTCTCTACGAGAATCTCGTATTCAACCGCGTCACCGACTTGCGCGGTATCTTGCAACGCAGATTTCGTCAACTCGAGGACACCAGAATTATCCGGAATTTTTTTTATGTGATTGGTGACGCTATCACTGGTTTCGGTACCGTCCGATTCCGTCGCGGTGAAGGTATTGGTGATGTCGTCATCCAAACCTTTACCCAATGTACCCACAACTTCAAACGCGAAGGCATTTCGCTTTTGAGACTTAAGATTAACGGTGGTGTCTAGGTCTGTGCTTGATGGGAAGCTATGACGTTGAATAACTGCGCCCGTTTCATCAACTTCGACCCCTTCAATGGTCCAATCGGTAAACACTTCGTTGCCAGCGCTGTTTTGCAATTCGCTGATTTCATCGGTTAGGCGAACGTTCGCAGCATTACCCAAGCCATTATTAGTTACGGCTAAATAGTAAGTCACACTGTCATCATCTTCGGTGTATTCAGGTTTATCAGAACGCTTTTCAACAACCAGATCAGCACCCACTGGCGGTAGATCCAGAGCTGATACTTGGTCTGCTACTGCCTGCATCGAGGTTTCTGATGCCAACATGCCTTTCGATCGAGCACGCATCGTTGGGCTGCCGGTTAAATCAAGGTAGTAACCAAGCACATCGATGTTAGTCAGCATGTCTTCATTGACCGTCAATGTGAACGTGTAGTCAATCTTGCCGCCAGGCGCGATGTCGACCAACGTGAAGATATCTTTATCGTTATCAAAAGTACCCGGTTGGGTTTCAGCTCCTTCTGATGATGCAGTTAGTGTCCAATCATCAAAGGCATGGCTGTGTGAACCATCAATATGGTCACCCATGGATTCAGAAAACTGAGTATAAAGCGCGACATCTTTGGCTATACCACGGCCAATGTTTTGCACCACTAAGTGATACTCAACTTGCTCACCCGGAACGTAATACGGAGCATCGGTAAACAGCTCGGCTTGAACCACAGCCGCCACAGTGTGAACTGGAGGGCTGACCACATCACCGCCGTCTACTTGCGCGGTATTAATAATGTGTCCAGTCGCGATATCGACTACGGTGCCTTTTGAGCGGAACACAACTGTGCCGTGTGGCGCGATATCTATGTTGTATTCCGTCGGGCTAACTTGCTCGGTGGTAGTGCCTATTGTGGTAGAATCGACCACCAAAGAGGTGGAACCAGCCACAAAAGCAGGCCCCGTCGAACCGTCGTAATACGACACCTCAATAGATTCCATGTCATCAACAACACTTAAGTCACTGATGTAGTTGTTCGAGGTGTTTTCTATGGTGATCAGGAACTCCAGCTCACCACCCGGCTCATACTCGGTTTGGACATTGGTTTTGGTCGCAACAAACTCAGATTCTTTCGGTGTGATCGTAACGGTAGAGTCTTGTGGGGCACCGTTGTAAGTGATGGTTGCCGTATTGCTGATATCACCAATCGCTGTCGTGCGAATTAACGCCTTAACATGGAAAGTCACTGTGCTATGTGGCGCAACATCCATACTCACATCGATGTTTTCACTCAAGTCGAACGTCTTTGGAGTTACAACGGAGCGATCATCCGAGGCGTCAAAGCTCACTTCCCATAGTAGGAATGCCGACTCTTGTTTATCAGCCGTCGTGTCGACTTGAATGTCACTGATGATGTCTTGAAGTTGCACACCAGATGCAAACGCATCAGAGCTATTGATTACGGTGATGTCGTAGTTAATCAGCTTGGTTACTTCATACGATGGCGTATCAACCGTCTTCTTGACCGAAACCGTCGCCAACACTGGTGAACTGGTAGCACTTCCATCAAATGTTGTGCCGTCAAAGGTCGCTGATGCGATGTTAGTAATATCACCTGTCGCCAACGGATTAGTCGTCACTTGAATCGTGAAAACAATGCTGTCTTGAGGCGCAATATCGAGCGTCTCATTAAGATCTTTACCACTGGTTGCATCCGGTACTGGGGTTTCACCCGTTGTCGATACCGCAGATATTTGGATTGAAGCAGGGTCAAAAGCTTGCTCAGTCGCACCGCCTGCAATCGTGGTTTCAACCGACTTAAGCGCATCTTCAATAGCCACATCTTCAGCCCAACCTAAGCCATTATTCTTTACGGTCACGGTGTACTGAAGCGACTCTCCCGGAAGATACTCTGCTTTATCGACGTCTTTAGTGATCTCAACTTGCGCATCTTCTGGAATGTAGGTCGCGTCTGCAGAGTGCTCACCGTCGTCGCTATCAACTTTAACGACGTTAGTGATCTCGCCTTTGGCTTTATCATTAACAGTGTTTGTCACGACAAATGAATAACTGTCACCCGGGTGAATGCTGTAAGTCGCACTATAACCCTGCGTGTTATTAACCACATCTTTGCGAGCGTTCAGGACTGGATCGCCACTGCCATCAAGCTGTTCGTCGCTAATGACCCAATTACCTGTCAACGCTTGTTCTTGATCTGGGCTGTTAGCCACCTCTGTCATGATGGTGTCGATACGATCGGTTAGGACTTGATCGACAAGGTAACCTTCACCCGTGTTAGCCACAGTGATCTTGTATGAGATTGGTTGACCTGGTTGGTATTTGGCATCGGGTTCTGCAATTGGCGTCGTTTCTTTGGTGAGCACCAATTGACCCGGTTTCGGAGTGATAAAGCCTTCACGTAAGCGAGCGATCTTCGAATCGTCCAAACCATGTCGTAGATAAACCGTATTGGTAAAACGTCCAATCGCGTCATCACGAACCTTGCCTTGAACGTGAATACGGACAACTGTGTACTTATCGCCGCCCCCCGTACCTGCATCGTCACGCCCAGCCATCTTGATCGATTCAACAGGTAAATCGATGTCTGGGCTATTTTGACCTACTAGCTTGTCGAGCTCAGAGAAATCATTAGCGTTAGGATCTGATGGCGCGGAGTTATAAAGCACATCATAATCAACCGTCCACTCCGTGAGTGCGGTTTTCATTGAGCCATCGACAATTTCAACTTCAAAGCTGCTAATGATGTCACGAATCGAGAACAAGCCAGTGTCCACATCGTTATTGGTTATATCGATGTAGTAATTAACCATTCCGCCCGGCACGTACTCAGGCGTATCTGTCCATTTATCTATCAGGATATTCGAGCGACCCGGATCAAGTATGATGTCGTTGGTGTTGCCGTTATTCACTTGTGCCGTGTTGGTGATTGTGCCTGTCGCTGATGCCGAGACCGTACCTCTCACATCAAAAACGATACGCTCACCAGGGCGAAGGTCGACAGTTGCATCCAATGGTACGCTGCCGCTGTAACTACCTTGCACGTCATAGGTACCAACAGGTTCGACCGCAATCGCCGTTGCCCAGCCAGAGAACGCATCGTCACCATCTTCGGTTTTGATTGCGTGAATAGCGTCAATAACAGGTACATCACCGGCGATACTGTCTCCGATATTCTCTAACGTAACTTGATACTCAACATCACCACGTGGTGCATAAGTACAACCGCTACCATCGTCTGAAGGAACAGAACACCCTGCCGATTCACCATCGGTATACACCAAGGTTTTGAAGTAATCGAGCTCGGCATCTTTAGGAGGAATCTCTTGCGACGTCGCTGAGTCACTTCCTGCTGTCACTCGGTTGGCATCAATAGTGCCTAAAGCATCGTCGCGAACAATACCCGTTAAGTTAAACGTCAGCACTTCTCTCGCGGCAATATCGGTTTCAATATCAAGGTTGCCACTTGTGTTGTAGCTTGGTACATAGGTATCAATATTGGCATCAATACCATTGCTAATCTCATGAGAAACATCACTGGAAACAAAAGCTGGCATTCTCTTATTATTCCCAATAACCTCGACTTCAATATCCGTTATTGTGTCTTTGATCTGAACATCGTTCGCCCAACCGTTTTCTTGGTTAGTCACAACAAATTCATACTCAACTTCGTCACCCGGAAGATAGGTATCACCATCACTGAACGGGTTGCCGTTGATCGACACCACTCGTTTTTCGACATTGGTATTATTTTCAAGCGGCAATAAATTCGCACTTTGAACACTACCGTCGTAAGTCGCTTTATTTTGAATGTCACCCAATGCATCTTCACGAATTTGAGCATGAATAATGAACATTAGGCCTTCTTGAGGCGCGATAACAATTTCGTTATCAATATTTATGTTATTGCCCGGTACAAAATCAATCGCGTCAGTAATAGAGCCTGTCGCAGCGGTTTTATCTAGGCTAACTTCCCAGCCAGCTAAGAACGGTTGACCAACAGGATCTCCAGCTGAAGTGGTGCTGTCTTCTGCAATACGAGTTTGAATTTCCGAAATCACATCTTCTAGGCGAGAACCATATTCAATACCATCACCCGTATTCTTAATCTCAACGCGGTAGTAAACCTCACTCTCGCCAGAAGCTTGGGAATATTCAGTTTTTTGCGAAGAGAACCCAGCGTCATAAAACGCTTTTTTAGAGAACGTGACTTCAGGATCCGCCATCGTTGATGGTGGTGATACCGCGATCAGTTCATTACCATTGTCTTCATCGATGAAAGCTTTGTTGATAAAAGAACCAACCGCTTTCGGACTGATCTTGGCTTTTATGACATAGCGGACAAACGCTGCCGATGCAGCTCGGCCAAAGTTGTCTGCCGAAATATCGAAGTGAGTATCAATCGGCTTATTGTCTTGGATTGAGTTATCAACATCTGGGTTGGAAATACCTGAGCTATCAGTGAATGTTTCAATCGTCCAGCTATCAAATGCAGGGCCACGCGTTCCATCAAAGTATTGAGTGTTAATTTGGTCGATGTCATCACGCAAGCTCATATCATCAACGTGGGCGCTTGCGATGTTCTCAATTAGGATTTCATATTCAACGTACCCCCCTGGCATATAATTGGTTGCGCCAACCAGTTCGTTACCATTCGTGTCGTAGTACGCCAGAATGTTTTTCTCAAAATCGACTTTACGCGCTTCTTGCTGAATATCATGAGAAATGGTGTCACCATCGACGGTTAAAACGTTAACCACGTCTCCATTGGCTTTGTCATTAATGGTCGCTACAACTTGGTACTCAAGCTTAGCGCCCATCGGGATATCGGCTTCAACATCTAGGTTACTGTTGGTTGATGTGTAAACATTGCCAGCACCTGCGCCCGCATCCACATACTCAGAATCGGTTCCGGTTGCGATCGATGTAATGGTCCAATCTGAATACGCGGGTCCTGTATTACCGTCCACTAAGCTGACCGTGATATCTTCGAGGTTATCGACGATTGGAATATCGTGAGCGTTACCTTTGCCATCATTCTCAATCACCAAGTGATAGGTCACGGTTTGAGCTGGCTCGTACACCACTTCATCGGTCGTTTTATCAAAATCTAGATGATAGTCATCGGGAATAACGACGGTATCTCGATAATGAATATCACCGACCGCATCCGGTCTTACTGTACCTGTAACTGTGTAAGTCACGTCTTCGCCAGCATCGATATCAATCGAGGTTACGATGTCAGTGTCGTTCGCAACATCACCGTCTTTGGTACCATCTGTTGTTCCTGAGTTCGCAGGATCACTCTTAGCAACCGCAACCGTAAACTTGTTTAAGCCTACTGAATCATCGAAAAATGGATTGCCTGAACTGTCATCCTGTAACTCCACTGATATCTCATTAATCAGTTCATTGACATCAACATTGTTGCGATAACCGCGCCCGTCTTGAGAGTTGTACTTGATGGTATAAGTCAACTCATCACCCGGAGAGTAACGGTTAATATTGGTTGTACGAACAACGCCACCGTTATTGTGTACCTGATGGTTTTCAGCCACAGCGCGTTTAAAATATTCGCAATCTGTCGTACACCCAGAATCTCTACTATCGAGGAGTAACGCTTCATTACGAATAACATTTAACTCATCCGCATCAACCCCATTTGACACCGCATTCTCTTTAACAAGGGCATTGATCTTTATTGTCTTCAATTCACCGGGAGCGAGTGACAGCGGAATTCTTACATCATGGGTAGATTGACTTCCATAGCCACTCCCAGTATCTATCAACCAATGCTTGAATGCAGGCTGGTTTTCTACGTCCTCAACATACGCATCTTTATCATTGGCAAGTGTTGTGAAGACCTTCGTTAGTTCGTCTCTAAGCTCAACTTCAGCGAAGTTTTCTTCATCATTGTTCTTGACCAAAATAGTATATTCAACATATTCACCAGGCATATAGCGAACTACATCCGTCGTCTTTGTAAGTGAAACATTGATATCAAAAAGGCTATCTGCGTTATCAATTTGCGCGGAAGAACTATGATCTCTGTCTGTAATCGGATCATAGACATCTACACGGTTGGATACTTGATCATGTGGATAATCGGCATTAACAATACCGCTCACCTCATAGTGAACCCACCCTCCGGGAGTGATATCAACGTCGGTATCGATGTCAGTGTCGTTAGCAATGTCACCGTAACGAGAACCCGGTTTATCTGTATTGGTCGAACCGACAATCGTCCAACTATCAAAGAACATAAGTGCTGAAATACTGTCCTGTACCGTTGCATCATTTGCGTAGCCGATGCCGCGGTTATAGATATAAATATCGAACGTAGCACGCTCTCCAACCACAAAGTCTGTATGTCGAGCAGTCTTAGCAACAACAAGGTTTGGTTCATTTGGGTAAGTACGAACCGTATCAGATAGATTGGTTTCTGGTCCCGTCACTGTTGCAGTATTGTTGAACGCTCCCCAAAGAATCTCATTGTCATCACTGCGATCCAGCTGTCCAACAATGGTGTAGGTGATAGAAGCTCCGGGAGGAATTTGTGCCGTTGCATTAAGGTCATTATTATCCGAAAAGTCACCGGGGTCGGTTACCGCTAGCACCCAAGGAGACACCGCTTCTCTTTCAGCACTGATGGTCCATGATGAAAACACCGGCTTAGTTTCTCCCGACTCATGAAGTAACTCAGCCTCTATCGTACTGATTTCATCTTTAACATTGATATTCGATGCGAAACCGTTCCCTTCTGGGTTGGAAATACTGATCGTATAGGTAATTTCGGTCGTCGTGTCGGTATAGGCATTTTGTTCATTGTGCCCATCTACACGCTTGTCCAGAGTGAGGTAATAATCACGGGGATAAGCACCTCTATCGGAATAGAGCACGCTGTCTACCGTCACTTCATTTCGAATCTCATCATCAGCAATTGGGTTTACGATCGCGGCAATGCTATAAACGATCTTATCGTGTGGGGCTAACTTAGCCTTCTCGTCTAAGATCACTTTATTATTTTGATCACCTTCAATTTGGCCAGTAAAGCCAGGATCACTGTTTGTCGAGATAGAGCCGTCAGAAGCATAAGATTTCGCAGTAATCACCCAGCTCAAATACGCTTTAGTCGGCGTATCATTAATAGACTGAGTCATGACAGAGACTAAATCATCGTAAACCGGCACATCAATCGCGTAGCCGTCACCGTTATTCTCTACCGTGATATCGTAGTTCAGGGTACCGCCAGCTGAGTAGTAACGAGAATCCACTTCCTTTTGGACTTTTAATTTCGAGTTTGGCATTTGTACACCAGAGCCCGACTCACCTAAGTTATCTCCCAAGCACAAGCCTACATCTGAACCATCATCAACAATCTGACCTACACTAGTATCAGCCACTTTTGCGGTCAACTTGTAATGAACAAAGCCCTTTGGCGCGAGGTCGACTTTTAAATCGATGTCGTTTTTAGTCCAAGATCCATAGTTAAATGAACCGTAATTAGAGCCATCACCACTTCTATCAGCGACTTCTAATTTCCATTCAGAAAACGCAGAAGCAGTGCTACCATCAGCTTGCTGTGTAACGATACAAGCAAATTTATCGACAACTTCAACATCGTTCGCGAAAAATTCAGCGTCCTTGTTTGAAATAACAATGTCATAGACCACTTCGTTATCACCGGATATCCCCGGTACATACGTAGTATCTGTTGTGCTCTTATTACGGGTAATTTGGCTTGATGAAGAGTTCAATACTTGTTGTGTATCTAGAGGGGCCGTTAACACATCAGTAGAACCTGCTGTGCCTTCTGCATCCACTACCCGTGCGATAACTTGAGGAATGACGCCAATTGAGACTGGGCTTACATCAACCTCCACCGAATACAGGACTTGTTCGCCAGGATAAATAGAAATTGTGTCGTTTAACGACTTATTGGATTCAATCCCAGTATCGTTCAGTTCAGAAATGCTGTTAGAACCAATAGTAATAACCTGATTGGTCCAAGACTCATATGGGTTGCCCATTGTATCGTCAGCATTCTTGTTATTGCTGACATCATTACCTAAATCGGTTTCAAGATCAGCGAGAAACTGCTGAACCGAATAATGGTAAGCAATACCCGAGTTTGCTTGGTTGGCAACCGTGACCGTATAGGAAAACTCATCATCGACTAGGTAGTTATCCGATTGGTTCAAAGTATGTGTCAGGGTGATACTAGGCTCAGTGGGTGGAGTGATAACCTCATCAACTGTGACCAAGTCATCGCGTGTTTCAGCGGTTATGTTGTCATTAACAATGTCGCCGACTAAATTGTCGGCAACGGTCGCTTGAATTTCGTAAGTCACAGACCCGCCTATATCAATCGACGCATCACTTACTGATAAGTCCCCTGATTCGGCGAAGGTGCCTGGTTCGCTCTTGCTGCCTTCAACCTTGCTGACTGAGTTAACGTTGTCAGTAAAGGCTTGTTGCAAAGCCCCTTCAATATTGAGTGCCTTTATGTCTGAAAGGACATCTTGAATGTCGAGCGTCTGAATAAACGTATCGCCAGTGTTCGAGACCTTAATCTTATAGGTGAGTTTGTTATTGAGTTGATAGCTCATCTTATCGACCGAAACAGCAACATCATGTTGGTACACACCACGCTGAATGGATTCTGTATTTGAGTCCACCGAATCCAATAGCCCAGAACTCGCCGTCGCGAAGTTATCAATCGTTCCCGCAGCCTCATCAGAAACCATTGCAGACATTGTGTAGGTCACCGAACCACCAGCGACAACACGCACGTCAGTTGCTTCTAGGTTGCCAAAACGATTAAACGTACCCGCAGATGAAAGCACCGTCGAATGCGCTTGGATCGTAGCCTGAGTAAACGCGTTAACGCTCTTGCCTTGGTCATCTGTCGTCAGAATATTGAGTAGCTCATCTTTAACGTCAAAGTCACTAATGGCTTTGTCTGACCCATTCGTTAAAACAAGCGTGTAAACCACCTCTTGTCCATTGTCATAAGATGCACTATCTACGGACAGATCCATTTTTAGCCCTGTAGTGTCAGCTTGGGCGGAGAATGGGATCAATAAAATAGATAAGAAAAAGGCAAGGTTGTATCTGAACATTAACGCGCACTTCACAGTAGATTGACAAGTCTCCAGGCTAAATGCCATAGATTTGACGTCACTAATTTGGCATTTCGCCTTTTTAGGGACATGCGCAACATACCGATCAATCAACCCAAACAATTAACATCCGTAAAAAACAAATTACCGAAGATGTTAAATAGAGAGTCTGATGTCTAAATTAGAATCGAGACATTGAGTTAATTATCAGAAGGTTAATGTTTTAATGAGTGAGTTTTCACAGTTGTTACGTAACTTCAGAAAGGAACTTCTATTTACGCAAAGAGAGTTTGCAACCTACTTAAATCAGCTGGACGATGAATTTAATGCGGTTGACGTCGTAACGATAAATCGTTGGGAAAACAATAAGGTAAAGCCAAGTACATACAAAGTACTCAAGATCTTACAGTATCTTGGCGGAGATTTGTTTGAGACAATAAAGAGCTTCAAGTCCGAACAAAAAGATACACTAATCGAAACGTTTTTTAACGAATCCCATGGCTCATTTCAAAGTCGAATTTCAGCTCTAGCAGGCCTCAATAAAAAACAAGGCCAACGAAATTTTAAGTCACAGCCTTTAATGTCAGAGCCGTGTGACACTAGCGTTATCGACAGAATCAAACTACTTTCTAAATTCACAAAAGTCGACATTTCGCCACTGGACCAAATTGATTTATATCTCTATTACCGTGAGAAAAAAGCACACGGTCACAAGCTCATCAATACAGATGGTGACATTGTGAGTCACAACGTAGGCTTTTTCTTTGAAGACCATCAATTTGAGATATTAAAAACTCAAGAGCTAGATCTCAGAATGGCCTGCTCTTTAAATTCAGGCAAAAGCATAAATTATTTTAATATAAGCTCACACTCAGAGACAAAAGATCATGTTATTGAGCATATAGTTTCAGATATACAGTTACTTTCTCAGAACAAAAATATTAAAAAATATTCTGTTTTAGTAAAAGATCCCAACATGATGAAACTCTTGAAGGGCCTAGGGTTTGAAGTGTTTAAATTTTCAGAACCTTCTGCTAAAAAATGTAATATCACATTCAAAGATAAACATTATAGCTACTGTATATTAACGATTGATAAAATAGACTATCTGACGAATCGGAACGTAATGTCACTAATCAAAGATGAATACTCTACCATGATGAAATTTCCGAAATTACTTCGCGAAGCGCGCAAGAAATTGAAGTTAACGCAAAAGGATTTTGCGGCATACATTAATCACTTAGATGATGAATTCAGCTCTGTAGATGTCGTAACGATAAATCGATGGGAAAATAGCAAAGTAAAGCCAAGTAACTACAAAGCCCTAAAGCTATTGGACTGCCTTGGTCTAGACTTGTATACAACGTTGAAGTCCTTTGATTCCGAAGAGAACGAAGACACTGCACTACTTGAAGATTTCCTGAGTGAACGGTTTTTTTCATTTCAAAGCCGAATATCATCTATCACTAAAGGGGATATTGAAGAAGGCTGTAACTGTAAGATCATGCCATTGATGACAGATCAGAATGACAAAGCAGTAATAGATAGAATAAAGCTGATTTCACAATATACAAAGGTGGATCCTTCAGCCCTCGATACTATCGATCTGTTTCTCTATTACAGTGAAAAAAAGGCGCATGGCAGAAAACTGGTCAATGTTAATGGCGATATTGTTAGTCATAGCCTAGGTTTTTTCTTCAACGAAGAGGTATTCGAGCAATACCAAAATAAGCATCTGCATATTAAGCAAGCCTGCTCTTTAGATTCTAATCATAACTTAAATTATATTGTGGTTAGCGGTCACTCTGAGAAGCGCGAACAATCTATTGCGAATCTAATTTCCGATATGAAGCTTCTTGCAAGAAATACTAAGATTAAAAAGTATTCCATGATCATCAAGAACCCAAGTGCATTGGAACTTATGAAGAACATCGGATTTGAAATATGGAAGTTTTCAGAACCAACAGAAGAAAAGTCGAACATCAACTTCAAAAACAAAAACTACCGCTACTGCGTACTGACTATCGACAAGATTGAATTACTGAGCAATAAACATGTTATTTCTTTTATTAGTAAATATGGTTAAACACCGGGTATTAATAGCTATGCTAAGTTCTGCTTGAGCTTCTCTTCTAACGCTTGAACACACAATTGGATAGCGATTGGCGTATTTGAAGTAAACGGATTCAACGCATAAACCGTGTTAGTGGGTAATTGAAAACTAGGCATAATGTCGACCACCTCATCGGATAGCTGATGAAGGTAGAAATCTGGAATTACACCAATGCCAACGCCCGACTTGATCAAGGCAAGGCAACTGTGAAAAGAGTTGGTGGTACAGCTGGCTTGCTGTTGGTAGACAAAGTCTTGTTCATTTTGAGAACTAAAGTGATGAGTCACCTGTTTCCCCTGCCAAGAATTTGCGATGTAAGGGATAGATTCAAGCTCTCTATCTTGCATACCTTCAACACCACACAACACATCTTTGAACTCGCCTAAGCGCTTCTGCTTAAGGTTACTGTCACGGGAGCTGCCTACTCGAACTGCGAGATCAATATCATGTTCCATGAAATCTAAGTGCTGATCATCACTGATCAGTTCTGGTTTTAGCTTTGGGTATTGCTTCATCAGCTCTGCAATAACAGGCGCAACCAATAGATCCATCAACGCATTCGGAGCCGTAATTCGAATTCGACCTTGTGGCTCTTCTAACTCAGCTTTGGCCATATCCCAAGCCGAGTCTGCAATCACGTTAATGTCTTTGCAACTTAAATAGAAACGCTCACCCATACTGGTCAGGGTTTGTCTTCGTGTTGTGCGCTTGAGAAGTGAAGCACCTAACTCTTGCTCCAAAATTTTTAGATGCTGACTGACAACAGATTTAGACAACTCTAGTTTTTCAGCCGCGGCCGATACTGAGCCTTGCTCTACGATATGAGCGAAAATCGACATCTGCTTTAGCTTACTCATTCTATTGTTCTCTTTTTACATACAGTATTTTCTATTATCTCTGTTTTTCAAATCAATTTCCAAGACTAAACTCAATCCAACTTATCGAGACACTCAAATCAAAGACACAGTGTTTGAAAAAAGACTGCTATGGAGAAAAGCAATGTTAAACAACCAAGTATTAGAAGCATGTAAGCAAGGCATTAACGCATGGCAGAAAGCATTCAACAGCCAAGATGCAAAAGGTTGTGCGGATCAGTACTCGGAGTCGTGTGTGATGGAAGCTCGCCCATTTGGTACCTTTGAAGGTCGTGAAGCGATTCAAGCGTTTTGGCAAAATATCATCGACCAAGGCTTCAAAGACGTTGATTACACCGATGTTAAGTGGGAAGAGCACCCAGAAGGCGGCTACATTCTTACCGCTAGCTGGACAATGAACAAGGCGTTTGGTGTTGTACATCGTGAGCACTGGGCACTGGAAGCGGATGGCTGCGCTCGTTTAATAAGTGATGACTTCGAAGTTCAAGGCGAACGCTAGAGCTATAACTAAAAACTAAAAACTAGAAGCTAGAAGCTAGAAGCTAGAAGCTAGAAGCTAGAAGCTAGAAGCTAGAAGCTCAAGAATAGAAACAGAAAACAAAAAGCCAGCAATCCAAATTGGACTGCTGGCTTTTTTAATGTTCACTCTGTCGCCATTTCACTTGATTTGAAGGTGATTGAGTGACTCTACACAATCACTCAACACGCTCATCAAATCAAAATGTCTTGTCAGACAGAGCAAATACAAGTCAAAGTTACAGCGCTGCTTTCTTCGCTTCTGCAATCCAAGAATCAAACGTATTTTGGTTCGCTTTAATCCAACCGTTAACGTGTGCTTCGATATCCGCAGAGCTGTTTTTACCTTTGCTCATAATCATGTTCTGAGCACTTACATCATTGATGTTAAGTTTGATGATTTCGAAAAGCTTCGCTGCTGACGGGTTGTTCTTAGCAAACTCTTTGTTAGCAATAATGCGCATTGAGTTCATTTCGAAGCCGTAGTTTTTACCATTAGACAAAGTAGTATCAACATTCGCACGCTCACCAGGTAGTGAAGAGAACGGAACTTCTAGCCATACTACATCTTCGTTAGGCACCAATACGCCACTCACCCAGTAAGGTGTCCACGTGTAGTAAAGGATTGATTCACCCTTCTGGTAACGTGAAATTGTGTCGGCAATGATCGCCGCATAGTTACCTTGATTATGAGTTACCGTATCGTCCAGCTTGAATGCCGATAGTTGGTGTTCGATAACCATTTCACAGCCCCAACCTGGGTTACAGCCCGTAAGATCTGCTTTCCCATCACCGTCAGCATCAAACAGCTTGGCGATTTTTGGATCAGTCAATTGACCAATATTAGTGATGTTGTACTTTTCTGCCGTTTTCTTATCGATTAGGTAACCTTGAGCGGCACCACTTACATATTGGCCTTCGCGGTAGAATTTGTCATCGCCGCCCGCCATTTTGTATTTATCAGCATGAAGCGGGAACCAACCTACCGTTAGGAACGTCGCGTCACCTTTTGCGATAGAGGTGTAAGCTACGTTGTAGTCCACTTCTTGTGTTGATTTCACGTCGTAACCAAGCTCTTCTAGAGCACGGTTAACAATCAGTGTTTGGAACGTTTCTTCAGCAACTGAAGATTGAACAGGCTGAACTGATACACCTTCACCTGGCAAGCTTGCTGCCCACACGTTCGTTGATACAGCCAGTGTCGAAACGATGCTAACGGCTAGTTTGCTCTTCCATGAATTATTCATTGGTGTTTTTCCTTAGTTGTAGTTCTGATTGTTTACCGCGATTTAAAGCTTTTAGCACAAGGGAAACTGGCCCCATGTGATACCAGCGTAATTTTGTATTACCTGCATTTACCCCAAGAACTTGGGTAATGCGGTCAAGTAGGATTGCCAAAATAACAATGCCTAGACCACCAACAGCGGCCAGCCCCATATCTAAACGGCCGATACCTCTCAGTACCATTTGACCTAAACCGCCTACCGCGATCATTGATGCGATAACCACCATCGATAGCGACAACATTAGTGTTTGGTTTACGCCTGCCATGATGGTTGGCAACGCCAATGGCAATTGAATTCGATATAGCATCTGCTTTTTGCTTGCGCCGAATGAGTGACCCGCTTCGATCAAATCTTCCGGCACCTGTTGAATACCCAAGATAGTCAAACGTACAACAGGAGGAAGTGCGAATATGATGGTCACCACCACACCCGGAACGTTACCGATACCAAACAACATTACGATGGGTACAAGATAAACGAAGGCTGGCGTCGTTTGCATGGCGTCGAGAATTGGGCGTACGAATTTAGCCGCAGTATTACTACGCGCGAGCCATATCCCCATGGGCAAACCAATCAACAGACAGAAGAAGACCGACGTCATAACCAGTGAAAGTGTGGTCATCGCTTCAGACCAAGCGCCAATTAAGCCAATAAAAGTCAAAGAAACGGCTGTAGCCAAACCAAGCTTCAGGTTTGAAAACTGCCATGCGACTAAAAACAAGATGATCAACATGAATGGTGCAGGTGTCGACACCAACGCCGTTTCAAATGAACTTAAAATGAAATCGATAGGCACACGGATTGCTTGAAACAATGGACGTCCGTGCTCAACTAACCAATTCAGTCCAGACTCAACCCAAGTGTCGACGGGCAAAACTGCTTCTGCAAATGGGTTAAGTGGATCAAAAGGTGTCGTTTCGACTGTTTCGCTGCTTAACCAATCCGCTGATGGTGAGGTATCAGCTGCTTGACCCCAAGGATCACTTGCTGGTTGAGCTGCAGGAGCTGATTGAGACCATGGGTCACTTGCTGGTTGAGCTGCAGGAGCTGATTGAGACCATGGGTCATTATTTGTTTGTTCAGACGACATGATCTATCCCTTATCTAATGTTTGTAGCAGTCGTGACTTAGTCACAACGCCAAAGTAATTACCTTGCTCGTCCACAACAGGAACGGAATAAGGCACACCGCCAACAAGGCCAAGCACATCATTGATTGGTAAATCAGGGTTCAGCGTTAAACCATCATCGAGCTGCGCGCTGACGAGTGATTTGTTTTCTTTATGTGCTTTACGAAGGGAATCAATAGAGACGATGCCGGAGTAACGACTGGTCTTCTCAACTACGATGCCGTATTCGCGGTCGTTATCCATCAAAATTTGTAGAGCGGACGCTGGGCCATCGTGTTCTGATTTTTTAAATACCGCAGCTGGCTTCTTACGCGCAATGTCTTTCACAGTAAGCACGCTTGCTACGTTTACACCACGGAAAAAAGCTTCGACATAATCGTTAGCTGGGTTATTAAGAATATCGTCTGGAGTACCTACTTGAACCACTTCGCCATTTTGCATAATTGCAATTCGGTCACCGATACGCATCGCTTCATCCAAATCATGCGAGATGAAAACAATGGTTCGTTTATCGTCATTTTGCAGGCGAATTAGCTCGTCTTGCATTTCAGTACGAATCAAAGGATCGAGCGCAGAAAAGGCTTCGTCCATTAACAGAATATCGGGGTCGCATGCTAGAGCACGAGCCAAACCAACACGCTGCTTCATACCGCCAGACAATTCATCAGGGTAAGATTCTGAATACGCGCCAAGACCTACTCGCTCTAACGCTTCGAATGCTGACTGTTTTCGCTTATCGACTTCAACACCCGCTAGCTCAAGACCAAACGCGGCATTTTCAATTACTGTCATGTGAGGCATCAATGCGAAGTTTTGGAAAACCATTGAGATGTTGTTGCGGCGGACTTCGCGGAGTTCATCTTCTGAGATGTGGGCAATGTCTTTGCCTCGAAGAAGCACATTACCTTGGGTAGGTTCAATCAAGCGGTTAAGAAGGCGTACTAAGGTTGATTTGCCAGATCCTGACAGTCCCATTATTACGAAAATCTCGCCTTCTTGAATACTAAGAGAAACATCGTTAACGCCGATCGTTAACCCTGTTTCTTCGAAAACTTTATCTTTGTTCGCGCCTTCATTAATCATAGTAAAAGCACGGTCGGTGTCTTCACCAAACACCTTGTACAGTCCCTTAACTTCCAGTATGGGATCCATGTAATCTAATCCTTTCTTAGTTATTTAAACTAATAGTTATTTAAACTTAAAAACGGTTGTTTAAACTTTAAAATGGTTATTTAAACCCGAAAAACGATTAGCACTCTAAGCAATTAAGCCGTGCAAATCAAGGGGGTGCGTTCTGTAAACATAGGACAAAACCGTCAACCCCCCAACCAAAACAAAGGTTAAACATCAAGCACAATTAGAGCAAAATATTGATAACAAAGGAATTTAAACCGCAAGCAACATCTGCAATATTATGTATTACTTACTGATAGATTATTGAATATTTATTTCACATCAGAACAATTAATAGGCTAAATAGACCAAGAATACGCACAAATGGTTCGTGTACAAATAATTCGAATACAAACTATTTATTAAGCTTTCATGGCGTTTCAGAGGCGAAAGTTCATTCGGCAACAAAGCTAAAATCTACTCTCAATCTCTACCTAAAAACCAAAGGTCAACCGGCTAAAGTCAGCGAGTCTAAATCAACTTTTTCAACCAAGAATTTTAATACACCACACCAACTGTGATACTTGCTGCAAACTCTCAATTGGTGATTACCTAAGCTGGACATCAACTTGTAGAGTGCTCATTGCTGAGCCATTCTTTATAAAAGAAATAAACATTTTCCCGTGACGAAATAGAGAAAAAGACAAGGAATTCGAATGATAAAAATGTTGGTGTGTGACTTTGACGGTACGCTTGATGGTGGTTCATCTCACGGTGTTAACCAGTTGTTTGATTACCTCACAGAGCAACCTGATATCCGCTTTATCATAGCGACGGGAAGAACATTACCTTCGATTCGAGTGGGTTTAGAGTCGGATAACTACCCGAAACCACACAGTATTATTAGCGATGTGGGCACGAAAATTCATCATGTTCATTCCCAAAAACCAGACCATGTTTGGCATAACCAACTGGAAGCTTCTTGGAACAAATCAAAGGTAGAGACGGCTCTCGCACCACTTGATTTTATGGGTGAGCGCTTCGAAAACCATCAAGGTGATTACAAGATTACTTTTGAAGGGAAACTGTCTGATCCTCAACATGAGTTGATCGAATCAAGTTTGGAATCGCACGGATTGGATGTACATCTCACCTACTCTCACGACTGGTATCTGGACATCACCCCGAAGGGCGTCAATAAGGCTACCGCGATTCATCATCTGCTCAAACAACATGATTTGAGCGTTGCGGAAGTGTGCGTAGCGGGTGATTCTGCTAACGACACCTCGATGCTCACCATTGAGGGCGTAAACTCGATATTGGTCGCTAATCATTATCCTGAGGTTGCTCACCTATCGGATAGAGACAACGTATACACGAGTAGAGCAACACATGCTGAAGGTGTATTAGAAGGCCTTAAATACTGGCAAGGGCGTGCGTCGAGTATCCGATAAACGCCAGTTCGCCATTAACAACAGATTAGAATCAAACAGGCTTCTAGCCCTACTTCCAGCCTGGGAGCCAATTTTGATTATCAGTAAGCTCTCGCCAATTGATGTTTTCTTCTCGTTTAGTCATTACTGCCTCTATCATGCAGCGCACTACTTCCCCTTCATCAAATTCAACTTCTGTGACCATAAAGTGCTTTTCTTTCTTCAAAGGGCTAACGGCCGTCCATTTACTGCGAAGTAATTTCTTTGGATTGATTCGATTCATTGGTTCTGTCCTGTCTTAGTTTTTTAATACTTTATCTATAATCCTCAAAGAGTTAAAAAGATCACTTCAAGTTAAAAAAGCCCACGATTCAAACCCAGGTAAGTCATAACTAAAATCAATAAAACAAATCGTAAACTCGATACAATAGTTGTCACCAGAACAGAAACCTACTTCCCATGAGCCAAACAGAATTCCAACAAAAAATAGCGAGTTTCACTGCCATCGAACAAGCGCTTGATTACTTTGAGATTGGCTTTGATAGCAAGTTCATCGACCAAAATAGAGTCGAGCTCGTTAAACGATTTAATGGTTATCTGATTCTTGCGAAACCTGATGATTGGTTTTCTGGACGAAGGGCATTGAAAAACGCTTATTGCAAGGTGCAACGTAGCAAGTTAGATCGCCACACACGTTCTGCCTGTCGCGGGTGTACGACTTGCCAGCGCCGATAGATTGGAAGTAATTGTTCAAAATAGACAACTAAAAAGTAGATAGTTGAAATAACATCTCATTACGATTTAGTTAGTGGTTTGCTCGAAAAAAAGTGTGCTAGTCTTACGGCAACTCAACTACGAGATAAAAACTACAATGAAAATTTTCAGCAATTTCGAGAGCGGCAACATTCACGTCGTTTCAGCAGATTCACCACAAAACATTCAACTGACTATCCCAGCAGACAACCAGACTGAAATCTCTCAGTGGTTTCACTTCCGTTTAGAAAGCGATGCTCAACAAGCACACCACTTTGAAATCGGCCAACTGGCAACGTCTGCATACCCTGAAGGCTGGAAAGATTACGATGTGGTTGCATCGTATGACCGCGAAGAGTGGTTCCGTATCCCATCTCAATTCGATGGCGACACACTAAGCTTTGATATCATTCCAGAGCACGATTCAATGTACTTCGCGTACTTCGCACCGTACTCATATGATCGTCATCAAGATCTTCTGCACAGTGCTCAAACGCACCCGGCTTGTAAGCTTGAAACTCTGGGTCATACGCTAGACAACAACGACATCACTTTGCTAACTATCGGCGAGCCAAGTGAAGAGAAGAAAAATATCTGGGTTATTGGTCGCCAACACCCTGGCGAGACTATGGCTGAATGGTTGATCGAAGGTCTACTTCAACGTCTACTCGATGAGACAGACACAGTGGGTCGTTCACTATTAGACAGCGTTGTATTCCGTGTTGTGCCTAACATGAACCCAGATGGCAGCATCCGTGGCCACCTGCGCACCAACGGTATTGGCGTTAACCTAAACCGTGAATGGCAGTCACCTTCTATGGAACGCAGCCCTGAGGTTTTCCTTGTACGTGAGCGCATGCTAGAAACTGGCGTTGACCTATGTCTAGACATTCACGGCGATGAAGCGATTCCATATAACTTTGTTGCTGGTAGCGAAGGCACACCTTCATACAATGAGCGTATTGCTAAATTAGAGAACCACTTCAAGCAAGCGCTACTGACGATCACGCCAGAGTTTCAAGATGAGTTTGGTTACGACAAAGACGAACCAGGCAAAGCGAACATGACCGTTGGTACAAACTGGATTGGCGAGCAGTTCAAGTGTTTGGCTTACACGGTTGAGATGCCATTTAAAGATCACATCAGCCACGCTGACGAACTTTACGGCTGGTCGCCAGAGCGTAGTGCCGCATTTGGGCACGACATGCTAGCAGCAGTTTGGGCAACAGTAGACGAGCTATAGATTAGCCATGCTCTTTATTTGACTCTCTATCTAGTTTGGTCAATATAACAAAGCCCAGCACTTATGAAAGTGCTGGGCTTTTTAATCTCTGCTTAGAATAAGCTATTTGCGCCTTAAGGAACTTACGTCAGCCGCTTTTAAGCCACTCTCAGGCTTGCAAAAAATACCGGGTATCTTTGCCTAATATGCCTTTGTTCAGACACCATATCTTTGAAGCTGGGGCCTTGTGATAGCTGAACGATCACTTCATCGCCCTCTTGTCTCAATACAGCACCACTAATATCGACACTGTTGTTGTCATGCAGCCTCAAGGTGCCGGCCATTGAAAAGCCACGATAAACCGGAATGATGTTGCGCATCATCAGGCGTACACCTTTTTCAGACACTTCACTGACATGAAAAAGCTCATCCTTAATTCGCATCACCGGGCGTGCCTTTTGAGGGTACTTTAAGCGGTAATATTTGCGTTTCTGGGTGAATGAATCTTCACGCATTAATGACTCCCTGTCTCGGTTATTCGGTCAAGCAATAAACTTTAGCTTCAATTGGTTTCAAACAAACACATTCACCAAATTGATAGCTGATTATTATATCGACTTGCCGGGATAATGCTTTAGAGATTTATACAGAGAAACAAGGATTGCTTAGCATTCAGTAGAAAATGAGAACTGAGACGGAAATCAGAACTGAACCGATAGCTAAATACCCAATTCTTCACGTCGCCCCCTAAAGCTGAAACAACGCCAACTGGATGCTGAAGCCCACGAATAGAACACCACAAACGATGTTCATCATTTGTGAGGTTCGCTTTTGAACCAACAAGCGCTTAAACGTATCCGCCATTAAGATCACAACCAAGAACCACATCGATACCACTGACGCCTGAATCCCACCAAGCATGAGACTGTCTGCCACAATCGCATCTTTTGAAACAAATTGAGGAAATATAGAAAGATAAAACAGGACGATTTTAGGATTCAGAAGATTAGTGAGGAGCCCTTTGAAAAATTGGTTATATAACTTACTTCCCGATGCACTTACCACAGAAAGTACGCCCTCTTGAGCGCGCAGTGCCGCACGAAAATGGTTATACCCAAGCCAGACAAGATACAAAACCCCAGCCCATTTTAGCCCTTCAAAGGCCATGGGGGTGTTCGACAGTAACAGACTTATGCCGTTGGCCGAGATAAAGGCATGAAAAAAGAAACCACATGACACGCCCAACACGTTCACAAATGCGAACAGCTTCCTTTGAGTTAAGGCTGTGCTTAATACCAATAAAGCATTAGGCCCCGGAATAATGGCAATAAAAAACACGATAACAATAAACAGCCAGATACTGTCCCAACTCATTTCGATCTCATTTCATGAACATTTTTAGGGCGGACATTGTACGTCCATTCATTGCCATTACAATATGACAAACGCTTAATTATCACGTATGGCTAACATATATAATTCGCGCGTATAATCAATACGTTTATCGTGTAACGTACAAAACTGATTCTCTAACATTTGCAGCCCTGTTAGACTCCACATCCCTTTTGATACTTGGTTCATTTATGTCATTTGATAGCCTAACCCTTAACGCAAAAACCGTGTCCGCGCTCCCATCTCAATTCAATAAGCCGACAGAGATACAGCAAGCGGTAATTCCTACAATTATTACGGGGAAAGACGTACTTGCATTGGCTCAAACGGGTAGCGGTAAAACATTGGCCTTCGGCTTACCTTTGCTGAACAACATCAATCATGATGTAAATGAACTGCAAGCACTTGTTATCGTTCCAACACGTGAACTTGCGTCTCAAGTCGCTGAGTCTTTAGAACCCATCGCAACTGCTCTTAATATCAGAACGATTACGTTAACTGGCGGTGTGAACGCAGATGACCAACAACAGCAATTATTAATGGGGCCACAGCTTGCTATCGCAACACCGGGCCGATTGCTGGCTGTTATCAAAAGTGACGAATTAGAGTTAACTCAATGTGTGTCATTGGTTCTTGATGAAGCAGACCGATTGATCGACATGGGCTTTTGGCCTGATATTCAAGCGATCATCGAAGCTCTGCCAGCGAAACGACAGTCACTGCTATTCTCAGCGACACTTCCTCCAGAGTTGGTCAATCAGGCTGAAGCGCTTTTATCAAACCCAGAGAAGATCACAATTCACCAAGAAAACAGCGTTGTCGAAACCATTGAAGAAACACTGTATCTCGTGAACAAAGGCAACAAGGCTCAAGCACTGATTGCCCTACTTAATCAAAACCAATGGCCGCAAGTGTTGGTTTTTATTGGCGCCAAAGACAATGCAGACGCATTAACCAAGCGATTGAACAAAGCCAAGATCAGCGTAAGTGCGTTACATGGCAACAAGAGCCAGGAAGAGCGCGCACAGGCATTAGAGAGTTTCAAAAATGGTGAAACTCGCGTGCTTATCGCAACCGATGTGATGGCTCGTGGCATCCATATTGATCAGCTACCTGTTGTGATCAACTTTGAATTGCCCTCTCACTCAGCAACTTATGTACATCGCGTAGGAAGAACGGCGAGAGCAGGAAGCGCAGGCTGTGCTATCTCGCTGGTTAGCCACAGTGAAAACGAGCACCTCAATGCGATTCGAACTCTGACTAATAAGCCACTTCCGTTGCAATCGTTGGAAGGTTTCCCTGTAACTGATAAACCTGCATCAGAATCAACAGCTCGTAAGCGTCCGCCAAAAGACAAAATGGCCAATCGAAGAACAGCCAAAAAGAAGAGCATTAAGCAGTTTAAAAGCAAAACAAATAGCTCAAAGTAACCAGGAATAGCTCTAAGCAATCAGAAATAGAATGGTCAGCTCAGTTTGCACTGGGCTTTTTCATATGCAACAAAACATAAATCCACACCCAAAAACTTCCCTAAAGCTGCCAACTTAAATGACACTTTTGTGAATTACGATGCCAACGTATTGATTCTTGGTTGCTCAAAAAAAATACTATCAAATCACGTTGACGCCCCTATATCTGGCAACTAGATTTTTCTATTAGTGTCTACAACAGGAGGTCATTGAAATGAAACGTGCTAGCTCTACATATCGATTACAACTGATTAAGGAAGTGGCAACCCGCCGAGATCGTCAACGTTCCAATGACCCGATGGCAAACTACATACAAACCCTATTAGATAATAAAGATGATTGTGATACCTCGGTGGAACGCAACCAGAGGTTCAGTGGCAGTCATTTTGATGAACACATAGGTGGTTGGGTAAGCGACCACTGGGGTAATAAGTAGAACAATAAGAGTAATCCAACCAGCATAGCCGCTGTAGTATTTATCTCCGCATTAACCTATCATCTGCAACAATTCCCTATCCTAGAGTAAGCAGAAAGTGTCTGAGTTAAAAAGAGAAAAAGAAGTGATGGTTGCCTTCCAAGTAATACCTCGCGTTAAAGAAGGCAACAACTTCGAAGTGGTTGATAAAGCCATTGAAGTTGTGAAAGCATCCGATGTGCCGTTCCAGGTTGGTGCAATGGAAACCACGATGAAAGGTGAACTCAACCAATTACTCGATATCGTTAAAAAAGCAGAGCAAGCTTGCTACGATGCAGGGGCTGTTGAAGTCATCACAAACATTAAGATCCATAGTAAAACCACCGAAGCCGATGATACATTTTGTACGTACCATCGAGGTGTAACGAAAGCGAATCACATGTTTGTTTAATAATATGTTTATTTCAGAAAGCTGTTTATTTAAGAAAACAGGGCTTTAAGAAAGACTCTGAAGAACCAGTGGTGTTATTGAAAAGGCATGTCTGAAAGGTGAGAAAGGATTTCCATTCGTTCTTCTTCTGACATCGAATGCCAATCACGCGGAGCCTCTTCAGGGTCATCTTTCGCCCCGATCGTTTTACGATCCAGTGCTTTGACTGGCTCTTTTTTGAGTTTTACGTTCTTTTTATTCATACCGACACCACTCCTTCAGGTACAAAGGTACCTATCTTAATATTACACCCCAACCATTATGTAAAGTAATAGTTACATCGGAGTTAAATAAAATCTTAATGCATCCTCTTTAGCCAAAAAGATCTCTTTGGGGACTTGTATTTCCCTCTTCGTCGACCGACTTACCAACCAAGTTTTTTTGCTTCATTATTTTTCGTCTATAGCGCTGACGACACAGCTTTATCACGTGCAATTGTTCTGACGGTGTCATCGACATCCAGTTAAAGCGCTCTTCTCTCTTGCGCATACAACCATTGCAATAGCCTTTGTCATCGCTTGAACAAACCCCAACGCAAGGGCTTGGAACTTGGAAAAACTCTAACTGCTCCACCGTGCCTCCTTACACATTCAAAATTACGCTTACTATCTCAAAAATAAGCGATTAATTTATCGCCTAGCTCATGAAATCCATACTAAACTATGACCTTATACTGACACATATAGTGTTTTGTAAACTATACTTTGAACCCATCAAGTTACACTTATTCGGTAACTTCGTTCTTTCCTTTGGAGCCTTATAATATGAAGTTTAGTTCAAAAAAATTACTAGCAGTAGCCGCTTTACCTATGATGCTAGCAGCATGCACAACAACAGGTGACAACGCGATGCAAGTAACACCAACCGATCTACAGCACCATAATTGGGAACTTGCGCAAATTGATGGCAAGGACATTGTGAAAAGCGAAGACCAAGCAGCTCCTCGTCTAGAGATCGGCGAAAAGATGACTGCAAACGGCATGGCTGGTTGTAACAACTTCTTCGGTCAAGGCGAGCTGAAAGACGGTCAATTCCGTATCAAGCAAATGGGCATGACAATGAAAATGTGTCACGGCTCTGCGATGGAAATCGAACAGTCGGTTTCTGCTACTCTAAGCGAGTGGAGCGACGTAACCCTAACAAACGATACGCTAGTACTGAAAAACGATGTACACACGCTAACGTACACAATTCGTGATTGGGTAAACTAATCCGTTCTCGAAATAGATATTGATTAGAGGAGCCTTCATGGCTCCTTTTTTATTGCCTGCTTACCCTCACAACACCTTCAAAATTAACACTCATCGACTACTTTTCGTACCAACCTCCAATAAACCTCAAATATCTCTCATTTAGATGCAATAAATTCACTGGTTTATCGGTCTATTGCTAGGATGGTAAGAGCCTAAAGTCTGTCGAGCTTTCGAGACGATCGCATATCGAACAAACTCAACCGCGAACTCCCTGCCTGTTCTCAAGTAATTGATTGAATTTACTGTTGAATTAGAATTTATTTGAGAAACGGATAGAATAACTATTAGGGCGTTCGAAAACACAATGCTCTTGCCCGTTCACTACCAAATGGAAAAGTTTATGAACAAGATAGTAAGTACGTTAGGAATCATGGCAACCGTTGCATACAGCGCAACCACTTATGCTGATGAAGCAACATCCACCGACAGTTGGAACCAAATAGAACAGCAGGCAGAGGGAGAAACTGTCTACTTTCACGCTTGGGGCGGTAGCCAAGAAATCAATCGTTACCTACAGTGGGCGGGCAAGAAATTACAAAGTGAGTACGGTGTTACCTTAAAACATGTGAAAGTAACCGATATTGCAGAAACTACCACTCGCTTACTCGCAGAAAAGGCGGCAGGAAAGAACACTGAAGGCAGTGTTGATATCGTTTGGATCAATGGCGAGAACTTCCGCTCAATGAAAGACAACGCTTTGTTGTTTGGACCATTCACTCAAACACTTCCAAACTGGCAGTATGTCGATAAATCTTTACCGATTGATGTCGACTTCTCTGAACCAACAGAAGGCCTTGAAGCACCTTGGGGCGTTGGGCAACTTGTCTTCATCCACGACCAAGAAACACTGCACAATCCGCCACAATCGTTTTCAGAGATGTTGAGCTACGCTCAGGCTTTCCCGAATCGCTTAAGCTACCCGCGCCCACCAGAGTTTCATGGTACGAGCTTCATTAAGTCTCTACTGATTGAGCTAACAAACAACAGTCCTGCGCTTGCTAAACCCGTTTCAGAAGATACCTTCCAAGAAGTTACGGAACCACTGTGGGCTTACTTAGATAAATTCCATAAAGTGGCATGGCGAGGCGGAAAGCAATTTCCTGCAGGTACATCTGAAAGCATTCAACTTCTGGATGACGGACAGCTCGACCTCGCGATTACGTTTAATCCAAACTCTGTTTATTCAGCACAAGCAAGTGGTCGCCTAGCGGAAACCACTAAGGCTTATGCTCTAGATAGCGGCGCTCTATCTAACATTCACTTCCTTGCGATTCCTTGGAATGCCAATGCAACCGCAGGTGCTCAAGTGACCATTAACTTCTTGCTGAGCCCAGAAGCACAGTCTCGCAAAGGTGACCTTAATGTTTGGGGCGATCCTTCGGTTCTGAGCAGCAAGTACCTCACTGGCAGCGCTAAAAACACCCAGCAATTTAAATCGATTGATGAACCGCATCCTAGTTGGCAAAACGCGCTCGAGAAAGAGTGGCTTAAGCGATACGGTAACTAACCTCCATGCTACGCGCTCTATATTTTGTTGTTATAGCTGTGTGCATTACCCCAACCATCCCTGGGGTAGCGGGAGTCGTGGCTTCATCACTGAGTTTCATCCCGCCCCTAGGTTTAGATGAGCCAACACTCAACGGTTTTAGCCAAGTCTTTCAATGGGAAGGGGCTTGGCACTCTATTGGCTTAAGCCTAGGTTCAGCGATTGCAAGCAGCTATATCGCCTGCTTCCTGACCTTTTGTATTCTTCAAGCCTCTTGGGGAAACCAATTTTGGAGAAAGATTGAGTTAACGCTATCGCCAATGCTTGCCATTCCACATGTGGCTTTCGCCATTGGCTTTGCGTTTTTATTTAGCCCAACAGGCCTTGGCGCAAGAGCCGTGCATCACTTACTTGGTGAATCGGCTACGAGTTCTGAATTAGCTTTGTTGGTCAAAGACCCATACGCATTCGGCCTCATCATCATGTTGGCGCTTAAAGAAGTCCCTTTCTTATTGTTGATGAGCATATCGATACTTCAGCAAATTGATGTAGAGCGTATCACTAAGGTCAGTGCATCTCTGAGTTATAGTCGTGCTCAGATCTGGTGGAAATGTATTTTCCCACAATGGTTTACTAAGCTTCGATTCCCAATGTTGGCGGTACTCGCCTACAGCGTGTCGGTTGTCGATATTGCTCTGATCATTGGCCCAACCAACCCGCCGACCTTTGCCGTTTTAGTATGGCAATGGTTCAACGATCCGGATCTTAATCTACTCCCGCGAGCTGCTGCTGGTGCTATCGTTTTGTTTGGCTTAGCTTCATTGATCATCACCTTGGCGCGTTTAGTTGAATGGGCAATTCTTAAGTACTTTCGAACTTGGCAGTATTCAGGAAGAACAGGGGCTAACTTGCCGGGGAAAACCATATTCACTGTCCTTGCTAGCCTTTCATTGCTGGTCATTCCTTTAATGGCAATTTGGAGCGTTGCTCAGCGCTGGCGTTTCCCTGATTTACTGCCGAGCCGCTACAGCGTGCGCTTCTGGGAGTTCGAGTGGGATGGCATCATGAGCACCGTTAGTCAAAGCTTATGGATTGGTCTGATTGCGGCTTCAGTCGCTTTGTTGCTTGCGCTGGTTGCTCACGAATACCGAATCAAATACAAGTGGCAAGTTCCGGGCTTTATTATCGCGATTCCCATGTTGATACCTCAACTCTCAGTATTGTTTGGCATGCAAGTGACCACCCTATACATAGGCAGCAACGCCTATGAGTTTTGGGTGATTTGGGCACACGTATTCTTCGCCTTTCCATTTGTGTACTTGTCTTTGGACGGCCCATGGAAAAGCTTCAACGATGGGCTGATAAAAGCTTCACTGAGCTTGGGTAAATCGCCATTTCAGAGTTGGTATTCAATCAAACTGCCAATTTTGCTTCCTGCTATCGCCTTTGCTTGGGCGGTCGGAATCAGCGTGAGTTTGGCTCAGTATTTGCCAACATTGATGCTCGGTGCGGGTCGCATTAACACGATCACAACCGAAGCCGTTGCCCTAACCAGTGGTTTCGACCGCAGGGTGACAGCAATCTATGCCATTTGGCAGGCCCTATTGCCTCTGTTCTTTTTCTCTTTAGCGATATTAGTCAGCCGACTTCAACTTAGATATCGCCGTCTTACTTTTAAAGGTTTCCTAAGTAATGAGTCTGTACCTCAACGACCTCACCATCCGTAAAACCGATGGCGAATCGCTGTTTTCAGCGCTAAACGTAACATTAGAATCAGGCCAAATATTGGCGTTGATGGGGCCAAGCGGCTGCGGAAAATCGACTTTGTTAGATGCCATCGCGGGTCACCTGAATGACGAGTTCTCATACTCTGGCACCGTTATTTTGAACGATATTCAGCTAGACGAGCTCCCATCACATCAGCGTGAAGTCGGCATTCTGTTTCAAGATGACTTGTTGTTTCCACACCTAAAAGTATGGGAGAACTTGGCCTTTTCGTTACCAAACTCGGTTAAGGGATCAGATCGCCAACAACAAGCAATGGAAGCGTTAAAAGACATTGAACTGACCCGCTTGGCGGAGTCATTTCCCGACCAAATATCTGGCGGCCAGCGAGCGAGAATTAGCTTAACTCGTATGCTATTGGCGAAACCGAAATTGGCGTTGCTTGATGAACCTTTTAGTAAACTCGACCAAGAACTCAGAGCTCAGTTTCGCGACTGGGTATTTGAGCAACTCACTAAAGCGGATATTCCGACATTAATGGTGACGCACGACCAAGCCGATGTGCCTCAAGGGGCAAAAGTTTTGTCTTGGCCATGGAGAAGTAACCATGTTGGATAAGTACTCTATTAAGGTCATTAAGTGGCCATTAAATCAATCAGCCAAACTACTTAATAGATTCGGCATCACAGCCAACCAAACCACCCTGTTTGGGTTTCTGGTTGGATGTTTAGCGTTTCCAGCATTGGCATTTCAACAATACGAATGGGCGTTAGGGTTTATTGTATTTAACAGGGTTTGCGACGGGCTTGATGGAGCCTTGGCTCGAATCCAAGGCATTAGTGATGCGGGCGGTTTCCTCGATATCAGCCTAGATTTCCTATTCTACTCATTAATCCCCTTTGGCTTTGTTATCGCCAACCCAGAACACAACGCTATTGCCGGTGCATTTTTGATTTTCTCTTTTATCGGCACAGGCAGCAGCTTTTTAGCGTTTGCGGTTATGGCTGGTAAGCGAGGCATTGAAAACCCAGTCTATAAACATAAGTCTCTGTATTACATGTCTGGACTAACCGAAGGCACAGAAACCATCGCTTGTTTCATTGCTTTCTGTATTTGGCCTCAACACTTTGCGGTTATCGCCTACACCTTTGGTGCCGCGTGTTGGCTAACCACATTTATGCGTATCTATTTTGGATTCCAGACCCTCAAGAATCAAACCAGCTAGTATTAGTTTATAAACAAAAACGCCGCTCAGATGGGCGGCGTTTTTTTAGCTGATTCTGAAATTCAATTAAGCATCGGCAGAGGCTTTAATTTGAAATCTCAATACCTTTAGACTTGAATCAAGATCGACATCCACAAACTCAGGTGGATTATCTAAGCGTTCAATAAACTCAACGTTTGGCGCTTCTTCTGCCATCGTCTCGATAAGGAAGTTAGGTGACACTGCAGGTGAGTTCACACACGCAATCACTTCACCGCCTTCCGTTAGAAGCTCTGGCAAACGACGTAAGATCTTTTTGTAGTCTTTAGTTAGGGCGAAACTGCCTTTTTGGAACGAAGGTGGGTCGATAATCACCAACTCATAAGGACCGCCTTTCTTGATTTTGCCCCACGACTTAAAGATATCGTAACCAAGGAAATTCACCGAGCGCATGTCATGTTCGTTCAAACGGTGGTTATCACGGCCTTTGTTCAGTGAGCCACGTGACATATCCACGTTCATGCATTGACGGGCACCACCAGCGATAGCCGCTATTGAGAAGCCACAAGTGTATGCAAACAGGTTAAGAACGTTCTTATCCTTAGCATTATCTTGTACCCACTGACGACCATTACGCATATCTAGGAACAGACCAAAGTTCTGATTACGACCAATGTCTAACTGATACTTAAGGCCATGCTCAACAACCACTGGAGAGTCGTTAAGCTCACCCCACAGTACTTCCGAAGGTGCACCGTCAGCATAGCGGTGTTGCAGAACAATGCTTGTGCCCTGCTTTGATTGCCAGATATCTTTGTCGGTGAGTTCAACCAATCCAGCTTTGAGAGATGACAAGAATTCGTCGTCTACCTCTTTAAACACGTTAACCAGTAACTGTCCATCAACCCAGTCACATGTCAGTTGCTCTAGACCAGGCCAAAACTTACCGCGGCCGTGGAAAATACGGCGAAGTTCGTTTGGCACTTCATTTAATTGCTGTTCAATATGACTAAAAAACAGAGGTAAAGCTGATGCTTCCATTATTTCACTCACTTAGTGTTTAGCTTTGGCCAACTTAATGACCAAGGTTCAAGCCAACCGTCCAAACCGCTAGATACGGTTTCTTGGTGCCACTTCTCGCCTAAAGAGTCTAGGCTCCTTGGGTCACAGACATATTCGTAGGCTTCTGATTGATAAGTAAATCGAATCGCGAAGGCGTGCAGATAACCTCTGTCAGCCTCACTCGATGGATTATAAATAGGGTCACCAACAATGGCTGAGCCGATCGATTTCATCGCGACACGGATCTGGTGAGTTCGCCCTGTATAGGGTTTGCATAACAGCAGACGTTCACCGGGTTCCGCTGTTGCAGATAGAAATTGGGTAATCGCCGGGTTTTCTTTAGTTGCCAGAAGTTTCCAGCTAGAGCGTCTTGAACGCTCCATATCACCAGAAATCAGCCCCTGCTTTTTCTTTGGCTTCTTAGAACCGAGCGCAAGGTAGTATTTCTCTACTTCACGCTTTGCAAATAGCTGTGAAAGCTCGCTCGCCGCCGACGCACTTTTTGCTAGCAGCAGAATGCCCGAGGTCATTTTATCTAACCGATGAACGAGATACAGCTTAGGCTCATTGATTGCCTTAGCAACTTCTTGAAGTAACATAGTATCGCCATCGTCTTTGTGGACGCTGACTCCAGGATGCTTATTGATAAGTAAAAAATCAGAGTGGTTCAGAAGAATATCGAACATGTAAAGGCTAGCTCCATTGTAGAACGTGGAGTATACCGTGTCTGAATCCAGATTCCAGCTACGAAAAAGCCCAACTCATTCAATAAACATTGAATCATTGGGCTTCTTTTCAACCTGTACCAGTTAGTGCTTAGTATTTGCTCGATTAGATTTAAGTAATTCGCACAAAGCAACTCGCCCTATGCAAGATTTTATTTTTCGTCGAAAATCAAATTTCAGAAATAAAAAAAACGGGAGCCAATGACCCCCGTTTCTTAATTTACTTTAGCTCGCGATTGTAGCTTCTAAGAATTATGGTTTCTAAGAACTATAGCTTCTTAGAGATTACCGCAGAGCCAGCAATGATACCAATACCTAGTAGCATGATTGCACCTTTACCGCTGTCGAAGCCAGAAGAGATACCCATAAACGCAACGATAGCGATAGCTACTGGGATGATGTACTTAACTAGTGTGTACCATAAACCGAATAGTGGGAAAGATACTTCACCGTCGTTAGTGATCTCTTTCTCTAGGTCAGCGCGGTTTAGTCTCCAACCAGCGAAGATACATACCAACATACCGCCAACTGCTAGGAAGATCTTATCAGTTAGTAGGTCGAAGATATCGAATGCGCCAGTACCGAACAGTGTAGGACCGAAGCCACCAAGTGATAGAGAAGCGAAGATACATAGAATCGCCATTACTACACTTGCAGACAGTACCGCAGTCACACGCTTCATGCCTTTCTCATCGATTAGGTAAGAAACCACAACTTCAAGTAGAGATACTGAAGATGTTAGTGCCGCAACACTTAGACCCACGAAGAACATAAGAGCAAACAGAAGACCAACTACGCCGCCCATTTCAGCGAATAACTGAGGAACAACAACGAACACTAGACCAGGACCAGCTGCTGGCTCCATACCGAATGCGAACATTGCAGGGAACATTGCAACACCAGCTAGGATAGCAACGCCTGTATCCATTGCTGTAACCATAGCTGTAGTTTGAACTAGGTTCTCTTTCTTCTTCAGGTAAGAACCGTATGTCAACATACAACCCATACCAAGAGATAGTGAGAAGAATGCTTGACCTAATGCAGCTAGGATTACACCGCTGTCTACTTTAGAGAAGTCAGGGCTGAATAAGAACTCTAGACCAGCCATCGCGCCCGGAAGCATGATGCCTTTGATGGATACCACAATCAGGATGATGAAAAGAAGTGGCATCAAAATCTTACCCGCTTTCTCAATACCTCCAGAAATACCCTTCATAACGATTACAACGTTAAGTAGTAGGTATAAGCCCATCCACATAAGTGGTTGAACTGGGTTTGAGATAAAGCCACCAAAGCTGTCACCAATTGCTTCAGGTGCGTCTAGTAGACCACCAGCAATTTTACCGATGTATGCGATAGACCAGCCACCTACTACAGGGTAGAAACCCATGATTAGCAGGCCACTTACTACGCCGATTACACCAGCGAACGTCCAGCGACGGTCAGTTGATTTAAATGCACCTACTGCTGATCTCTGCGTATGACGGCCAATCGCAAACTCAGTCAGCATGACACTGAAACCGATAAAGATTACAAAAAACAGATAAATTGCAACGAATGCACCGCCGCCACTTTCGCCTGCTGTGTATGGGAATTTCCAAATGTTACCTAAGCCAACAGCAGAACCTGCTGCAGCCATTACGAATCCTAACTTCGAACCCCAGGTATCGCGGGGTGTTGTGGTTGTATTACTAGTAGCCACGTTTACTCCAAACTTTTGTGTTATGTGATGTTGTGTTTTGCTTTGGGTGGCGTCTTTAAAAGATAAGGTGTACATGAAAATTTACACACCTAAAAGATTTGATTGACGCTCGTTATATAGCAAGTAAACCAGTTTAAGAATAAAATTGGAAGCCCGAACCGTATAAATTTCGTTACCAATGTAAATTTTTATGGTTAAATGCCGCCTTTTCATACAAAACAATCGTTTTCGTCTTAAGTTAACCAAAACTTAACAACTATAACCTGTTTACAGCTTTAGCTCTAATTTGTAAATAGTTGATTCCTTAAATTCCCATATCCGTAAAATAGCATTACTATCTAAGTGTCTCTTTTTTCGAGTATTCAATGTGGAAAAGCTCTACCATTTTTTAACTTTAGCCTCTGTCGCTTTGTACTGGGTACTTGTAGCCGGTGTGACTTTTCGTGTCGTACTAAAACGACGCTCTGTCAGCGTTTCTCTCGCGTGGCTCATGGTTATCTACATTATCCCAATAGTTGGTGTGGCTTGTTACTTCCTTTTCGGAGAGCTAAACCTAGGCCGAAAGCGGGCTGAGCGCGCACATCGCATGTTTACTCCGTTTGGCGATTGGTTCCGAAAACTAGATGATTGTCAGCTCCACCTTCCAGGAAAGGTCGGCTCCCCTATCCACAAGATTGATGAACTTTGTAACAATCGGATGGGCATTCCTGCACTCAGCGGAAACACGCTTTCACTGCAAGCTTCTCCCAATGAGATCTTACACGCAATTATCGAAGATATAGAAAATGCCCAAACCAGTATCAAGATGGTTTTCTATATTTGGCACCCAGGAGGCTTAACTGATTCGGTTGCTTCCGCTCTCATTCGAGCTGCCAAACGTGGCGTAGATGTTAAGGTTTTACTTGATTCTGCGGGTAGCCCACGCTTTTTCAAAAGTCACTGGCGCTCAATGATGAAAGACGCCGGTGTGCAAGTTGTACAAGCACTGGAAGTAAGCCCTTGGCGTATTTTCTTACGCCGTTTAGATCTTAGGCAGCACCGTAAGATCATCGTGATTGATGAAACCATTGCCTATACCGGTTCAATGAACATGGTTGACCCTGCTCACTTCAAACAGAGTTCAGGTGTTGGCCAGTGGATTGACGTAATGGTTCGCGTAACTGGCCCAACCGTAAATGTGCTGTCAGCCATTCATGGTTGGGATTGGGAAGTCGAAACAGGTGAACGAATCCTTCCTGATTTACCAGAGTGTCCGGTTGAAGAGGTAATAACGCATCACCCTGTTCAAGTAGTGCCATCAGGTCCTGGCATGCCGGAATATTTGATCCTACAAGTTCTGACCATTGCGATTAATCAGGCAAACCATTCTGTTCGCATCACAACCCCCTACTTTGTACCGAGTGCCGATTTATTAGAGACACTGAAAATGACGGCGCAACGTGGTGTAAACGTAGAACTGATCATTCCACATAACAACGATTCACTGATGGTTAAGTGGGCTTCGCGCGCGTTTTATACCGAACTACTTGAAGCAGGCGTGAAGATTTACGAGTTTTACGGTGGGCTTCTTCACACCAAATCGGTAGTGATTGATGAAGAGTTTTGTTTAATCGGAACGGTCAATATCGACATGCGCAGCCTTTGGTTAAACTTCGAAGTGACGCTCGCCGTTGACGATGTACACTTCACTCAACAGCTCTCTGAGCTACAGCAATCGTACATTGAATTATCTCACCCAGTTGTACTGGACCAGTGGGAACAGAGAAAGTTGCGAAATCGCTTCTTTGAAAGATTGTTCTATTTGTTCAACCCTCTGCTGTAATACCTATGATGAGTCGATTGCGACTCATCACTTCCTCCCGTAAGTTTTTAACCTTTCACCATTAATTAAGTGAAAGGTTAAAAAGCGAAAGAAAAGCGTAAAAACTCCCGCTCCCCTCTTGCTTTGAAGGCTATTGGCATGTTTTAAATAGGACATAACCGATTGATAAGGAATTCACAGCATGTCCGAGAACAAAACCACTAAGCTGATCACTGCAGGTCGTGATAAGAAGTGGACCAATGGTGTCGTTAACCCACCAGTACAGCGCGCTTCAACTGTCGTATTCAACTCAGTAGAAGAGAAGCGTAAAGCTACGATTAACCGCGCTAACAAAACACTTTTTTACGGACGCCGTGGAACCAATACTCATTTCGCCTTCCAAGATGCCATGGTTGAAGTTGAAGGCGGCGCAGGCTGTGCACTCTACCCTTGTGGTACAGCTGCCATTTCTAATGCTATCCTCTCTTTCGTAGAAACAGGTGACCATATTCTGATGGTCGATACCTGCTACGAACCGACACGTGATTTCTGTGACACCATCATGAAAAAGATGGGAGTCGAGACAACTTACTACGAGCCAACGATTGGTGAAGGCATCCAAGACCTTATTAAGCCAAACACTAAGGTTCTGTTTACCGAATCTCCGGGTTCAGTCACCATGGAAGTTCAAGACATTCCAACGCTCGCGCGAATTGCCCATGAACATGACATCATCGTTATGTTAGACAACACTTGGGCAGCCGGCGTTAACTTCTCACCATTTGATTTCGGTGTTGATATCTCGATCCAAGCAGCGACTAAGTACATCGTGGGCCACTCTGATGTGATGTTAGGGACTGCGGTCGCCAATGAAAAATGTTGGGACCAACTGAGAGAACAGAGCTACCTGATGGGCCAGTGTGTATCGCCAGATGACGCTTACCTAGGACTACGCGGTATTCGTACTCTTGATGTTCGCCTACGCCAACACGCAGAAAGCAGCTTGAAAGTCGCAAAATGGTTAGAGACTCGCCCTGAGGTTGACCACGTTCGTCACCCTGCGCTTGAGTCTTGTCCTGGCCATGAGTTCTTCAAACGAGATTTCACCGGTGGTAATGGCTTGTTCTCTTTCGTACTGAAGAACTCCAACACAAAGGCGACCACAGCGCTACTTGATGGTATGACGCACTTTAGTATGGGTTACTCATGGGGCGGCTTTGAGAGTTTGATTCTAGCAAACGAACCGAACAGTTTTGATAGCCTAAGAACAGTAGCGAACCCTAACTTCGAAGGTACCTTAATTCGCGTTCATATCGGCTTAGAAGATGTTGATGACCTGATTGCAGACCTAGAAGCAGGGTTAGAGCGTTACAACGCACTCGTTTAATTTAAAGCGTTAACAGACTCAGACCAAAAAGGCAGGATATTCCTGCCTTTTTCAGATTAGCGTATTAGACACATAGCTTTAAAAAGCTATTGAACGTTAAAACAGGCCCAATTGAAAATTTCAGAACGGTGTTCATTGAACATATACAACGACTGTTCCTTTACCACAATGGCGTAGTCTATTGTCACCCCTTTATACTCACTGTAATCCTGATTAATAATAGGATCATGAAAAGGGGTCGCCGTTCTCACATCAATAATGCTCATCGACAAACGATTACCATCAAGGCCATAGTACCCGGAATACAAATTTTCCATTGTACTCTCCTTCCCATCTTGTTCGGTAATCGTCACAAACTCTCTCATACTGAAAGTATGGTCAGACTGAAAAGTAATACTTATACGCTCATAAAGTGATTGGTATGGTTGGAATGCCTGAGATAAAAAATCAGTTTTGACCGTTTTACAGTGCCATCGAGTACCTGCTAGTACGTTTTGTTCCAACAAAAAGCTCGCAGCAGCGATTGCAACAAGAACGAGTAAGCCAATTAGTCGCAAAAGTAACTCCTCTTTTCCATGTACTGAGCAAATGAATCAAAAGATGACTCTACATTGAAAATTGAAGCACCGTAATTCAAAGCTTCCCCATTTTTCCTCTGAACCAGCATATATAACGCATCACTTTCCGGTTGATCGACTGATGGATAGATACGGACAAACACATCAACATTACACTGGCTAGGTATCACATCTGTTAGCTTTTGAGTAATCGCAGGCAACGAATAGGAATCATTGTGCGCAATATGGAAAAAGTAGTGATTGGTATTATCTGTGTAGCTGTCGCGATATTCCGTCTTATCCACAAAATAAGGCTGTGGCGTATAATAGGTTTGGAAAAGGTTGAACGCCGTTACGACGACACAAATCAATGCGACTAAATAGCCCGCTTGAACGACATGAGCATTACTTTTTGAATTTGAAGGTTCTAATTCAGTTGAGTTCGGTTCTTGGTTGGAAGGCGTATTGAAACCAGTATCAGTTACCGTTGCCGTGTTAACATCTGTAGATATTTCAGTTGCAGCCAACACTTCTTTAGCGATAGGCGAAGAGTTTGATTTAGATGCCTTCGCAGTCACTTGAGAAGGCAAAATTTCAGTTTTGCTTGGCTTTATCGACTCGTCGATTTCAAGTGAATAACCCGTTTTACTGACCGTGCGAATGGTCGCACAGCCACAAGTCACTCGTGACAGCGTTTTTCTAATCTTAGATATCACGTTAGTGAGCGCTTGCTCTGAGACAATCACATTGCCCCAGCACCTATCAAATATCAGGCCTCGTTCAATGCACTCACCTTCATTTTCAAGTAAGAACAGAAACACCTTACCTTCTATCGGCGCGATAGTTTCTACGTGGCCATCTTCACGCACAAACTGCCTAAGCAAAGGATCATAACGAGCATCACAGATTTGGTAGCTTTGTTGTTTCACTATCGTCTTCTAGGTTTGAATTTGGTCGCATATGATATTGAATAGTTTATAAATGACCAGTAAATTTTCCTATATTAACGCAATTATTTTTCGACAATAAATAACACTTTTATTTGTGCGGACAACCCACAACATGGTCATTAACCATGCCTGTCGCTTGCATGAACGCGTAACAGATTGTTTCCCCTACAAACTTAAAGCCTCTCTTCTTCAAAAACTTACTCATCGCTTTAGATTGCTCGGTAGAAGCGGGAACTTGAGACATCTCAGTCCATTGATTCACAATCACCTTGTTATCGACAAACTGCCATAAAGCATTTGAAAGAGAGCCGAACTCTTGCTGTAATTCAAGCGTTGCTCTCGCATTATTGTATACCGAAGCAATCTTGCCCTTGTGCTTAACCACATCGAAGTTTTCAATGATGTGCGGCACGTTGTCTTCATTCAACTCAGCTAACTTATTTAGATCGTAATTATCAAATGCAGCACGATACCCTTCACGCTTTTTAAGGATCGTAATCCAACTCAGACCCGCTTGAGCACCTTCTAAGGTAATGAACTCAAATAGAACTTGGTCATCATAAACAGGTACGCCCCACTCTACATCGTGGTACTCCCTTTCAAGCTCGTGTTTAAGTGCCCATGCACAGGTTCTATCCACTGTATTCGCTTCCATTTCGATAGTCTCTTTTAGTAATCGTACATAAAAATAATGCCCCATTCAGGGGCATTATTTCAAAGGTTAATTAGCGTTAAGCCACTTCAATTTTATGGAACAGACGATACAGCACGGGTACCACGATTAGCGTCAGTACAGTCGCAAAGCCCAAACCAAACATAATGGTCACCGCCATTGGTTTGAAGAAGATATCCGGCAATAGAGGGATCATACCAAGAATGGTTGTGATCGCTGCCATACATACCGGACGAACACGACTCAGTGCCGCATCAACAACCGCTACATACGGGTCTTTGCCTGATTTCATCTCAATCTCAATTTGATCAAGCAGCACGATTCCGTTCTTCAGAAGCATCCCAGATAGACTCAAGAAACCCAACAGCGCCATAAAACCAAATGGTGTATTCAAGGCTAACAAGCCTGTCGTCACCCCAATCAACGCCAATGGAACCGTTAACCAAACAATCAGAGGCTCTTTAACCGAGTTAAACAAGAACACAGTGATTAAGAACATAAACAAGTAACCCAGAGGCATGGTCGTGAACAGTGACGCCTGCGCATCCGCTGATGACTCATATTCACCACCCCACTCCAGTGAGTAACCCGGCGGCATCTCAATCGCTTCAATCTGTGGTTGTAAGCGTTTCTGTAAAGTTGATGCTGTCTCTTCACCCAGTAGATCTGGATCCGCCATTACTGTCAGCATGCGCTTACGGTTCTTACGAATGATCAGTGGATCTTCCCACTCCAACTCGTAACCTAAAGTCACTTGTTGCAGTGGGATGTATTCACTTAACGCAGGGCTCCAGATCTTCATGCCTTCGATGTTACGAATATCAACACGCTCATCTTCAGGCAAACGAGCCACAATCGGCATCAGCGTTGTACCATCACGGTATACACCAATTGATTTACCAGAGAAAGACATCGCTAGGAAGTCATCGACATCAGACTTGGTGATACCGTAACGACGCGCTTGGCTTTCGTTGAACTGAGGTTCTAAAACCTTAGTTCTTTCACGCCAGTCGTGACGAACGTTAAATGCACCGCTATCGGCACGCATTACATCCATCACTTGTGCTGCGATTGAACGTAACACCGTTGGATCAGAACCCACAATACGAGCTTCAATCTTCGCACCGCCACCAGGACCTAACTCAATCTGTTTTAGCTTGTAGTCGATCTCTGGGAATTGGCCGTTTACATGTTCACGGAAACGCTTCATCAACCCTTCAAGCACTTCGTAACTCTTCACGCGAACCGTTATCTCGCCGTAAGCGCTATAACTTTTCTCTGGCGCATAGGTCAACATAAAACGTTGCAGACCTTTACCCGCCGTTGTCGTAATGTGTTCAACTTCGTCCTGCTCAGCTAACCAACTTTCAAGCACTTTAAGCTTGGTATTCGTCGCTCGAATATCCGTCCCTTCCGGCATCCACACATCAACTTGGAACATAGGTGTCGTTGAAGAGGGGAAGAAAGCTTGTTTCACAAAGCCAAAACCGTACACACTCGCGCCTAAACCAATAATCAGGACAAACATGGTGAGCCAAGCACGCTTCATGCAGAACTCAAGGAAGTTTTTGTAGATAACAAAAACCATCCCGTTGTATGGGTCTTTACCTTCGCTATCTGGGTCGACCTTCTGACCTTTAAAGAACATGTCAGCAAAGAACGGCGTGAGCGAGATGGCAGTAAACCAACTCAGCATCAAGGAGATAAGTAGAACTGTGAACAAGGTTCCACAGTATTCGCCAGTTGAGTCTTCAGATAAACCAATTGGAGCAAATGCGGTTACTGCAATGACGGTAGCACCAAGCAAAGGCCATTTGGTTTGGGTTACGATATCGGTGGCGGCCTGCATCCGGGTTCGCCCTTTCTGCGTGCCGATCAATATCCCTTCCACCACCACAATGGCGTTATCCACAAGCATCCCCAAGGCGATAACCAATGCACCTAATGAAATACGCTGGAGGTCAATCTTGAAGTACTGCATGAAAATAAAGGTACCGAACACGGTCAACAGCAGTATCAAACCGATCAACAGACCTGAGCGTAGACCCATGAAGAACAGTAGAACTACAATTACGATCGCAACCGCCTGCCCTAAGCTCACCACGAAGCCGCTTACTGACTTATCTACTTCCTTCGGTTGGTTGTAAACCTCTGAAATATCGATCCCGACCGGCTGTTGGTATTTCAATTCAGCAAGTCTGCGGTCAAACGCTTCACCCACTGCGACCACGTTCACACCTTGAGCAAAGGACACCCCAAGGTTAAGTGCGAGTTTACCGTTGTAACCGATGATGTTGCTCGGTACTTCAACATAGCCACGAGTGACGTCAGCTACGTCTTTCAAATAGATAAGACCTTGAGCACCGCCTTCAGTCAGAATCAAATCGCCAAGCTGTTCTACATTCTGGAACTCACCCGTTGGATGGATTCGAATGTATTCGTCACCAATTCTTACCGCACCCGCACTTGATACAATGTTTTGAGTCGATAAAAGATTAAATACCGTGCTTGGAGACAGACCTAAGGAGCTTATTCGCTTCATTGATATTTCAATGAAAACTTGCTCTTGTTGTTGACCAGAAACAGAGACCTTACTGACCCCATCAACCAACTCCAGCTCTCGCCTTAGGTAATCGATATAATCCAGCAGCTCTTTATAGCTGTAGCCATCACCCGTTACCGCCAGCAAAATACCGTAAACGTCACCGAAATCATCGATAACTTGAGGGTCATTCACGCCCGGTGGCAGTTCGACCTTCAAATCATTCACTTTTCGACGAAGTTCATCCCATATTTGCGGAAGATCATCGGGGCCGTAGTTATTCTTCATCGTTACCGTTACCTGAGACAAGCCACGGCTAGAAATAGAGTTCACTTCATCGACATAGGTAAGCTGTTGAATCGCTTTCTCTAGTGGGTAAGTCACTTCTTCTTCCACCTGCTGAGGCGTAGCCCCTGGGTACGAAGTCACTACCATTGCATCTTTGATGGTAAAGGCAGGGTCCTCTAAACGACCCAAACCGAAGAAGGCAGAAACACCACCAATAAGAAAGATCAGAGACAGCATCCAGCTGATGACTTTGTTACGTATAAAGTAAGCAGCAACACCTGTGATCTGTTCATCACCTTGTTGAGCGTCATTTTGGGGCTTGTTATTCTCTTCACTCATTGTTTGTCTCCTGAGATAGTACTTCCACTGTCATCCCATCTCGCAATCGCGATACGCCTGCAACAACCACATGCTGCCCCATTTCTAATCCTTTCGTAACCTGCAATGTTTTCTGATTTGCTTTTCCTAACACGACTTGCTGTTTCGATACAGTCTTGTCGTCGTTAAGCACCCATACATATGAGTTTTGACGAGTTAATTCATCCCCATCAGCGTTAAAAACTGCTTCAATAGGAATAAGTACACCGGCTTTTAAGTCCAATCCGATATCTCTACCGTTTGACGTCACTTCAACTGCCATACCATCAAGAATCAAATCATCTTCTGGCATAGGTAGAGCAAGCGTAACGGTGAATGTACCTGTGCTTGGGTCAGGCTCAGTAGTGAACTCCTTAATACCTGCTGTGTATTCATTTCCACTGGGTACTCTAACCACAGCTTCAACGTTCGCGAGCAATTGTTCGTTCGGTTGATTCACATAGATTTGATCAGGGAGTTGAATCACAACCTCAACATCTTCAACACTGTGAATATTAACGACCTGTTGACCTACCTGAATATTTTCATATTGATCGACACTGACACGTGAAATAATCCCATCAACAGGGGCACGAAGCTTAGTGAACGACAAGCGAAGTTTTGCTAACTCTAATTCGGCATAAGCAATCTGACGTTGAGCTGCGATTTCATCAAACTGCGACTTAGCCAATAAGCCTTTCTTCACTAGCGGGCTTGAACGTCTGTATTGACTGTTGATTACCGTGTAACGCGCCTGAGCGTTGTCGACATCCAATTGATAATCGGTTGGGTCAAGCTCTGCAATGATGTCCCCTTTAGAAACACGTTCACCCTCTTTGACATCAAGCTTATTAATTTCACCAGCCACACGAAAACTGAGGTGAGCTTTCTCAGCAGCGTTTGCTACTGCTGGGAAATAGAGTTTGTCACTAAAATCGATGACTGAAATCTCGATAGCTTTAACCAAGGGCGAATTATTCACCTCTGCAGCTTGCTTATCTTTACAAGCCGTAAGTAAGACCAAACACGACAGGCCAGCGGCCACTTGAAGTATTTTCATGTTATAGCCCCCTTTCCTTTATCCACTCTCGAACTTTAATGCCCGATTCAAGACCATTGACGCCAGAAGTCACAATGCGATCGCCATCGTCCAGTCCAGAGACAATATGGCGTTTTTCATCGATGACGATTGAGACACTCTCAACAATGCCATCGCTATTAACACGCCAAACAGATACATCATCCCCGTCGACTACCATTGCTGACGTTGGAATTTTGGTGGCGGCTGCTAACGCTGAAACCAAATTTACCGTGCCAGACATGCCCGGCAAAATACCCACATCGGTTGGTCTTTCCATTACCATAGTGACTTTGTACGAACCTGTTTTCGGGTCTGCTTCGGTATCCACTTCTTGGAAGGTTAGAGCATAAGAGTTTTCAGGAAATGCATCAAAAACCATGGTTGCATCCGTCTCAAACCCTGAAGAAAAGCGCGTAATAAGTTGGTCGGGTAATAAGAAGACGACTTTAAGAATTTGATTGGTTTGAATATTCATCACGCCTTCTTTAGCAGCAATGTATTCATGGTTTTCAGCCGGAATAATGGAAATTGTTCCATCGTAAGGCGCAACTAGAGTGGTATAGCGAAGGTTTGCTTTGGCTTGATTAAGCATCGCTTTAGCAGAATTGTGATTGGCTTTCGCTTGATCGAAATCTTGCTCTGATACCACTCGGTCTTTACGTAGCTTAATCGAACGTTGGTATTGAACATCAGCAAGCTTAAAATTGGCTCTTGCTTGCTTCTCTAACAGCTGATATTCGTCAGGGTTGAGCGTTGCAAGCCCTTCACCTTTGCTGACCTTTTGACCAGAGGTGACATCGATAGTCTGAAGCAATCCAGGAACACGGAATGCAAGTACCGCTTTGTCACCGGCTTCAGTGGTGGCTGGAAAGCTACGTTCAAAGGCATTACTACCGACAGAGACAGTGAAGAGTTTGGCGGGTCTAGAATCAGGTTCAGGTACGGGAGGAAGCTCCTTACCACACCCAGACAACCCAGCTAAAGCTGTCAGAAGGACAACGGAGGCTCGATACATTGGTGTTCATCCATATCTATAAATATTTTTATAACATAGATTAATCACATGTAACTTACCAGTTATCGTAAGATTTATTTAGACAAAATTATTAAAAAAAATAACGGCTTGGGATAAATTTTCCTAAACCGTTATCTAATCTTTTTAGACTTATCGTTACATGTTCTTAAAAGCGCGATCGACTTTGAAAGTGTCGGAGGTCACATAAGCTTCCATGTTGCGGACACTGGTCTCTAACTTCTGGAAATCACCCTCTAAAGTGCCCAGTAACGACTCTGCCGTTTGCCCTTTTTCCCAAGGTTTTTGCTTGAGTGTGTGCTCTTGCTTGGCTTTCATCTCATCAACATAGTGAGGTGGTTGTTTTTCAAGCATAAATGTCAAAGCTAAATACGCTAATAACACCAGAAAGCTACCACCAAGCAGTGCCGCAGAGATAACTAAGATGCGAACCAACCACACTTCAAGGCCAAAGTAGTTCGCTAACCCTGCACACACACCAGACAATTTGCCGTTAATCGTGTCGCGATACAGTTCTCTACTCATAGTTTCGTCTCCAGTTAGGCGACTCCGCATCCAGTATTTTTTCTAGCGTTTTCACTCGGTCTTGCATGGATTCGGCTTGCGCAGAAAGCTTATGCAGACGTTGAAGGTCGGTTTCTGAAAGACCATTGCTGGATTTCTTCTTGCTGCGGTAATGTAAGAATAACCATAGCGGTGCCACGAAGATTAAGAAGACAATCAGTGGACCTGCAATTAGAAATGTTGACATAGACAACTCCTAAATTATTTATCGCGGTTTTCAACTTGTTGCTTCAGTTTCGCTAGCTCTTTTTCGATTTCATCTTGAGCTTGTAGTTCGGCAAACTCTTGGTCTAAAGATTTTGCGTTACCCGTTTTAGCGTAAACGTCCGCTTCAGCTTCTAATTCATCCACTTTACGCGAGAATTGCTCAAACTTCGCCATTGCTTCGTTGGTTTTGCTTGAATGCAGATGTTTTTGAACATCACGACGATTGCTCGCCGCATTATTACGAATCATTAATGCTTGTTGCTTTGCGCGAGTTTCTGCAATTTTAGTTTCAAGCTTGCCGATCTCACTGGTTAGCTTTTCGATGGTTTCATGAACCAAAGTTTGCTCGGTGTGCAGGCTCTTGATGATGTCTTCCAGTTTTTGCTTTTCGATTAGAGCCGCTCTAGCTAAATCTTCTCGTTGTTTAGTCAGTGCTAGAGTCGCTTTATTTTGCCAATCTAGAATCTGAGTTTCGATAGCTTCAACTTTACGTGCTAACTCTTTCTTATCTGCGATCGCTTTTGCGGAGTTAGTGCGAACCTCAACCAGCGTATCTTCCATTTCTTGAATAATTAGGCGAATCATCTTTTCAGGATCTTCAGCCTTATCTAATAGTGCACTGATGTTTGAATTTACAATGTCTGCAAAGCGAGAAAAAATGCCCATGAGGAACTCCTTAATTACAATGATGGCAAATGTGTTTTAAATCGTTATTCGACTCTCAATCCACTTGCTCAAAAATTTACGTTAGTTGTTAAACCTACCATAAATAATCCAAGTTGCGTGCCAACTTTTAAGGCATTGTTTATCAGTCACTTACGATAAAATGGTGATTAACTCGAATCATGCTATGATGAATTTAACCAAGTATTGGTATTTTTCACCACTACAGCCTTAACATGACCTTCTTCAGTACTTAAATCGCATAAGGACCCGCTATGCAGCAGAACCTCATTGGTGAGTCACCTAGCTTTCTCTCTGTTTTAGATAAAGTTTCTCAGCTGGCTCCAATCGAAAGACCTATTCTGATCATTGGCGAGCGAGGTACGGGTAAAGAGCTGATCGCACAAAGGCTGCATTACCTTTCAAAACGCTGGGATCAACCGTTGATCTCATTGAACTGCTCAACCCTCAGTCAAGGTTTGATTGACTCAGAACTGTTTGGTCATGAATCCGGTTCTTTCACGGGCTCAAAAGGTCGTCATCAAGGTCGTTTTGAGAGGGCCGAAGGTGGGACACTGTTTCTGGATGAGCTCGCGACCACTCCCCTTGCCGTTCAAGAGAAATTGTTGCGTGTTATTGAATACGGACAGTATGAACGTGTCGGTGGACAAAAAGCCTTAAGTGCCAATGTAAGGTTGGTGTGCGCGACCAATGCCGACTTGCCAGACATGGCATTAAAGGGTGAATTCAGAGCCGATTTATTAGATCGACTGGCGTTTGACGTGATTACTATCCCTCCTCTTCGTGAGCGAAAAGAAGACATCACGCTGCTAGCAGAATACTACGCTATTAAGATGTGTCGTGAATTAGAGTTGGAGCTGTTTGTCGGCTTTGCTCCGTCTGCTGTTGAGGCGCTGCTGGATTATTCTTGGCCGGGGAATGTTCGAGAACTCAAGAACGTCATTGAGCGTGCTATCTACCAACACGGTAAAGATCCATATCCTATTGAATCTTTGGTGTTTAACCCATTTAAGCCCGCATGGGAAACAGAGCAATATTCCACGCAGGAAACTGGCAATGAGCCGTCTAACAGCCATACTTCATCAGAGAGTTCGTTTTCTTTGCCGCTTGATTACAAAGCATGGCAAGAACAACAAGACATCAAGCTACTCAATCAAGCCCTAAAACAGAGCAAGTATAACCAGAAACAAGCCGCAGAATTACTTGGGTTAACCTACAACCAATTACGTGGAATGGTGAGGAAGTATGCGATTGTCGGACAAGCTAACGATAAATAGCTGTCCACACTTGATTATTATTTGGAGCCGAATAAATAAAATGTTAAATTGTCCGGATCTTGAGGCTCCTCTAACGCCTCGTTTCGAAAAGTATTTCTTTTTATGAAAGCACTAATAAGACTATCACTGAGCATCTGTACGCTGAGCTTTCTAGCTGGATGTGGTGAGAGTGTGAATCACGAGCAAATCCGCGAAAAAGGCTTCATTTATTGCGGCCAAGGTAATCCTAGTACCTTCAACCCACAACTGGTTGATAGTGGTATTACCGCAGAATCGCTGAGCCCTCAAATCTTCGATACACTGCTCACTCTTGATCCAATGACTTACCGACCAAGACAGAACTTGGCGACAAGTTGGTCTGTTGATAAATCAGGTACAGAGTACACTTTCAAACTGCGCCCAAATGTTGCGTTCCAAACTACAGACTGGTTCACCCCAACTCGTAGCATGAATGCACAAGATGTGGTGTTTAGCTTTGAACGTGTCATTGATAGTTCAAACCCATTTCATTATGTGGGCGGCGGCCTATATCCATGGTTTGCCGGCATCGACTTCAAAAACCTGATTGTCGATATCACTGCCGTTGACGACTTAACGGTGAAATTCCAATTAAGTCGCCCAGACAATTCATTTCTCAACAATATCGCCACCAGCTATGCGGTCATTCACTCTAAAGAATATGCCAACAAGCTCATTGCAGCGGATGAGAAAAATCAAATCGATTCCAACCCTGTCGGCACCGGACCTTTCTACTTAGATGAATACCAAATCAATGATCTAGTTCGCTTAAAAAAGAACAAGCATTACTGGAAGGGTGACGTAGAAATGGACCAAGTTGTGTTTGACACATCACAACGAGGGACTGGGACACTTGCCAAACTCCTTCGCAGTGAATGTGACGTGTTGAACTCACCGATTTCTAGCCAAATTCCTATTATTCAAGCTCATGAAGAGTTGCAGATTTCCGCCACGCCTGCGGTCAATGTCTCTTTCATCGCGCTAAATACTGAGCACCCAGCCCTGCGTGACTCTCGAGTACGTAAAGCATTGAATTTAGCCATCAACCGTCAGAACATTCTTGATTCTGTATATTACGGTACCGGTACTAAGGCCTATACATTGCTTCCTCCTACTTCTTGGGCTCACCAAAAAGACAGTGTTCAAGTTCGCTACGACCGAAACTATGCGATTGCGCTTCTTAAAGAAGCCGGTGTCGAGCCCGGATTAGAGCTTTCGATGTGGGTACCACTAGAGCCACGCGCATACAATCCAAGCCCAAGAAAAACGGCAGAGCTGATCCAAGCAAACTTGGCCGATATAGGTATTGAATTGAAACTCTATACCGACGACCGATTTGACCGCACACAATTATCTTCTATTTCCTCAACAGATTTGTTGCTTACAGGCTGGATAGGCAATACGGGTGATCCTGATAACTTCTTACGTCCGCTTCTCTCATGCAGCTCTGAACGTGCAGGGTTAAATGTCTCTATGTGGTGTAATTCAGACTTTGATTTCCTCCTCGACTTAGCATTAGAGATCAATCAACAAAGGCACCGTGTGAACTTGTATCGACAAGCCCAAAATATTCTCAATGAAGAAGTTCCTGTTATTCCCCTGGCTCATGGCGTGCAATTCCGCGTGCACGATCGTTCACTAACCGGTTTTAAGCAGAGCCCTTTCAATGCTCAACCTTTTGATCAAGTCAGAAGAGAGGTGCAGTAATGTTTTGGTATACATTAAGACGTGTAAACTTATTCATTATTACGTTAGGAATTCTGACATTAGTGGGTTTTGCTCTGCTTCGATTAGACCAAACCTCACCTTGGGCAATTCAAGATTTTTGGCCCGGTTGGCTTAGTTATATCACTGAATTGTCGACACTAAACTTTGGTCTAAGCAAGCATGGTGTCCCTATCATCGATGAGTTAGCCGTGGTTTTCCCTGCAACGCTAGAACTGTGCTTCTTTGCCTTTGTGCTTGCGCTGTTTATAGGTATCCCTTTTGGCACGATTGCAGGTATGAGGCAAGGCAAGTTCGTCGATACCACCATTTCCTTCACCTCAATGGCTGGTTACTCTGCACCTATCTTTTGGGTCGCATTGCTGATGATCATGGTGTTTTCACTGCACTTTGAAATGTTCCCAGTTGGTGGTCGATACGACCTGCTTTACGAAATTGAACACGTGACTGGCTTCGCGATGATCGACGCCTTTTTTGCCGAAGGTCGCTACCGCGCACACGCATTACAAAGTGTTATCGAGCATATGGCGTTGCCTTGTCTTGTTTTAGCGCTGGCGCCAACCACTCAGGTCATCCGATTAATGAGAGCGTCAGTGGCTGAAGTAATGACGCAAAACTACATCCGTGCTGCGCGAATTAAAGGTCTTTCTACGAGAGAGATCATCACGCAGCACGTGCTAAGAAACGCGATACCTCCGATTATTCCTAAGGTCGGTGTTCAACTATCGAGTATGTTAACGCTTGCTATTATTACCGAGTCTATTTTTAACTGGCCGGGCATTGGCCGCTGGTTATTGGATGCATTATCGAATCAAGATTACGTTTCTATTCAAGCAGGCGTGATTGTGGTGGCAACCTTGGTTTTGACCGCAAACATTTTGTCCGATCTACTGGGCGCGATGATCAACCCACTGGTAAGGAAGGAATGGTATGCTAACAAATAACGTCTACCAAGAAGAACAAATTCCAACCCAGTTCGAACGTTTCTGGCGCAGCTTCCGTAGCAATAACCTGGCTATGTTTGGCTTGTGGTGTTTGGTGCTTATCATTCTGGTTACCGTCACCTCTCCGTGGCTAGCCCCCCATGATGCACAAGAACAAACCGGTCACCTATTAACACCGCCCTCTTGGGATCCTGCTGGCACGGTCGAATACTTTTTAGGTACCGATGACTTAGGTCGAGACATTCTTTCTCGCCTGATTATTGGCTCTCAGCTTACTTTCGGCGCTGCGGTGGTGATTACCTTTATCGCAGCAGTCATTGGTTGTCTGATTGGCGTACTCGCCGGGATGACTCGTGGATTGCTATCAAGCACGCTAAACCACCTGCTTGATACCGTTATGTCGATTCCATCTCTTCTGCTGGCGATTATTTTCGTGGCGTTCCTGGGCTTTGGTGAGTTTAATATCTTACTGGCCTTGTGTTTGGCATTGATTCCGCGCTTTATACGCTCAGTGTACATTGCCGTGCATGCTGAAGTAGAAAAAGACTATATTTTGGCTTCTCGCCTTGATGGCGCGAACGATTTCTATCTACTCTGGAACTCAATCCTTCCTAACATTCTTACCGTGGTGGCACTTGAAATTACACTGGCACTATCAGTCGCAATTCTTGATATCACAGCCTTGGGTTTCTTAGGGCTTGGCGCTCAAGCACCAAGTACTGAATGGGGATCAATCTTGGGTGATTCAGTCGAGCTGATTTACCTTGCGCCATGGACAGTAACCCTACCCGGCTTAGCTATTATGTTTACAGTTATCGTGATTAACCTCGTCGGTGAAGGTGTTCGCCAAGCGCTAAATGCAGGAATCGAATAATGCCGTTACTTGATATTCGACATCTAACTATCGAAATTGAGACTCCTCAAGGGATGGTTAAAGCCGTAGATCGAATGAGTATTACCCTCAATGAAGGGGAAATTCGTGGCTTAGTGGGTGAATCAGGCTCAGGTAAGAGCTTGGTTGCAAAAGCGATCGTCGGGGTTTGTAAAGAAAACTGGAAGGTTTCTGCAGACCGAATGCGCTTAGGTAATATCGACCTACTGCAACTGACTCCTAAAGAGCGCAGGCGTGTAATTGCTCGTGATATCGCGATGATCTTCCAAGAACCTTCTACGTGTCTTGATCCATCGGAAAAAGTGGGCAATCAGCTCATTGAAGCGATTCCTTCACACGCATTTGAAGGTCGTTGGTGGCAGCGATTTAAGTGGCGTAAGAAGCAAGCGATCGCGTTATTGCACAAAGTGGGCATCAAAGACCACTCTCGTCTAATGGACAGCTACTCTTATGAACTGACCGATGGTGAGTGTCAAAAAGTCATGATCGCAATGGCAATTGCTGCCAAGCCAAAAGTCTTGATTGCAGATGAGCCAACCAATGATTTGGATCCGATTACTCAGTCTCAGATCTTGCGTTTATTGAGCCGAATGAATCAGATCAATAACACGACCATCATTCTGATCGGCCATGACTTAACCACCATTACTCAATGGGCGACTCGCATTACCGTTATGTACTGTGGTCAGTCTGTAGAATCAGCTGATACGCAGAAGCTATTGGATGCACCCAAACACCCATATACCGTTGCTCTGCTAAAAGCGATGCCAGACTTTAACGACTGGATTCCCCACAAAGAGAAACTGCAATCTTTGCCAGGATCAATTCCGCCGCTGCAGCATCTTCCTATTGGTTGTCGATTAGGGCCTCGTTGCCCGTATGCGCAAAGGCAGTGTGTCGAGATCCCACATACCAAGCGAATCAAAAACCACAAGTTTAACTGTCACTTCCCTCTGAATATGGAGAAGAAAAAGAAATCATGAGTGCATTATTAGAAGTCAGTGATTTGTCTAAAGACTTTACGACTCGCTCTGGTCTTTTCCGTAAAAAGATCCATCAGGCGGTGAAGCCAGTTAGCTTTTCCCTCGAAGCAGGTCAGACGATAGGTTTTATCGGTCAGAATGGCTCTGGCAAATCAACATTAGCAAGAATGCTCGCAGGCATGGTTGAACCAACCGCAGGCGAGATCCGCGTGAATGGCGAAAAGCTAGAGCACAAAGACTACTCGACTCGTTGTAAGCTGATTCGAATGATCTTCCAAGATCCGAATACCTCGCTAAACCCACGCATTCAGATCGGTCGAATTCTTGAAGGTCCATTAAAACGAAACACCAACATGCCACCAGAAGCCCGTATGCGTCGTGTGAAAGACACACTACTGCGCGTGGGGCTTCTACCAGAACATGCTTACTTCTACCCTCAGATGCTTGCGGCAGGCCAAAAACAAAGGGTTTGTTTGGCTCGTGCCTTAATACTTCAGCCATCCATCATTGTCGCTGATGAAGCGTTGAATGGTTTGGATATGGCAATGCGCTCGCAAATCATCAACCTGTTCTTAGAGTTACAAGAAGAGATGGGCGTATCGTTTGTTTATGTATCCCAACACCTCGGTATTGTTAAGCACATTACCGATAAGATCATTGTCATGCACGAAGGTAATGTGGTTGAGAGTGGGGAAACGGATCAAGTATTGACCAATCCAACTCACCAAATCACCCAAAGATTGGTTGAGAGCCATTTCTCCAAAGCGCCGAACCACTAATCTGTAATCACGCTTCATTCAGCAGAGGGGAAAAGTATGTTACGAACAGCTTCAATGCTTCCCCTCTTGTTGGTACTGTTTTCCTTTAACGCAACAAGCACACCACTCACTTGGCTAGATAGAACCTTCGTCGAAACTGCCTTTTATAACGTCGCGCTTCAACACGAATATTCCCAAGGCACCAAACCGCTCGCCAAATGGAAACAACCGATCAAGATTTGGATCGATCACCGCGTCGGTGATGAGGAACTACACCAAGAGCTCACAGAGCTTCATATCCAACACCTATCTGAAGTCACTCAACACCCGATAACAATCGTCAGTAAAGAGTCCGAAGCGAACGTTAAGTGGATATACACGAGGCAGAGCCAGTGGATATCTGAGGCGAAATCAGTGCTCAAGCTCAAATCAACTCAGCATTTAAATAGCGCCATCTGTACGGCAGGTTATCAAACCAATTCTAAAGGTGAGATTGTTTACGCTGGGATTGTAATTCCCGTTGATCAGGCAAGATCGCGAGGTAAGTTAGTCGCATGTATCGTAGAAGAGATCACACAAGCTCTAGGCCTGCCGAATGATTCAGATAAAGCCTACCCTTCTATTTTCAATGACCATACACCAGAAGACTTGATATCGCCCTTAGATGTGGTGCTACTGCAACTACTGTATGAACCCGAATTGAAAGCTGGAATGACAAAGTCTGAAGTAAAACCTATCGTTCGAAAGATACTCAAGAGATACAGCAAAACAGGTGTGCTTCAACAAGCTTCTAAAGCCGCACAACAAGCGCCCTTGTATCAGTTGATTGGGTATTGAAGAAAATACGTTGAAACAGCTTAGGTGAGATAATTGAATGATAGCGCTGCCTAAGAAAGGCAACGCTGACTTACGATGTTACAGTATTACGAAAGAACTAGCGCTTAGCAGCCTGCTTTTTCAATTCGAAATCGAACTCATCCGGGAACAAGATAACGCCTTCTTCTTGCTCGTTCGGGAATACTACAACAGCAAGCTCGTCGTCTTCTAGACCATTCGTCCAGCGACTGTGCCATTTGTTTAGCGAAATAGACTCAGCTTTACACTCAGACCAATCACCCGTTGCCCATGATTCTGCGAACTCTTGGTTTGGCCATACTGGAACACAGTCTTCATCTTCTGTGTTCAGCATTACACAACCGTGTTCATCGGTTAAGATCCATACTTCACGGTTTGCTACGATTTCTTTCACACAGTATTTCAGGCGTTGCTCGCCTGTATACTTGTTGATTTCAGCGATTTTTTTATCGTCTAGCTGTGTAGTCATCTTAATTTCCTACTTTAGTCAGTAACTTTGCTCTCAAAGCTATTCTATGCCGAGTGCTTTTAACTTCAAACATTATCGATGAAGAAGAAAATCTACTTCAAAGAAAAACGCCTGCTAAAGTAGCAGGCGTTTATTATTAAGTGACTTGATTAAACAAGCTCACCTTGCAGCCAAGGCCAGCCTTGCTTCTTACGGCTTAGTGTATTTTCCATCATCAATACGCCGTCTTTCTCGTGCTTAACCAATTTCTCAGCCCACTCACCTTTGTAAAGAAGGCGAGTTTGCGCAGTAGTGATGTCAGTTAGCATTACCGCAGCAAATGCTAGACCATCTTTCTCACAACGCTCTTCAAGATCAGCTTCTAGCGCTTCGATCATGCCGTCTACTTGCTCAAGAGTCGCAAGTTCAACTTGACCAACAACAACATCACGACCGTTGAATGGGTAGCCTTTAAGGTCTTTTTCTACTAGCTGTGCAGCAGATAGGCCTTCAATGTTTGTTTTAGCGATTAGAAGTGCTTTGATGAAAGCATCAACGTCTGTTACGCCAGCGATTTCAGCAAGCTCAGCAACAGCGTCTTTGTCTTTTTGAGTACATGTTGGAGAAGCAAAACCAACTGTGTCTGAAAGAATTGCAGACATCATTAGTTTAGCGATTTGTTGAGAGATAGAGTGGCCTTCAATCTTGAACATGTTGAAAAGTACAGTGTTTGTACAACCAACAGGCCAGATCCAAGCTTCCATTGGATTTACTGTCATCACGTCGCCTAGACGGTGGTGATCGACAATACCTACGATCTCTGCTTCAGCAACATCATCTGGTGCTTGTGCTAGATCTGAGTAGTCTACTAGCCAGATTTTCTCACCAGCAACAGAAGTACGAAGTTCTGGCATTTCAGCACCAGCAACTTCAAGAATGTGTTGAGTTTCGCGGTTGATCTCGCCTTGGCGAATTGGTGTCGCTTCCTCGCCACGAGCTTTAAGAAGCTCAGTTGCAACTAACGCACTACAAATACTGTCACTATCAGGGTTTTTGTGACCAACAACTAAAATCATGTTTCTTCCTATTACACTAACAATTATGACTCTACCTTTAGAGCCTCTCTTTATTACCCATACTTTACCTCATTTTTTTAGATTGGTCATGTTTCGTAGGTTTAGCCAATAGTAACAATAGATAAAAAACAACAAATGCAATTGATAATTATTATCATTCGTATATATTTATCTTAAGCCACTAATTTTGAGTAACACCTATGGATCGACTAATCTCTTTTTTACCAAGCAGTAGCGCTGCGAAAACAACTCAGTTTTCACTGTCATTTAAACGGCTACTATTACCTATCTCACTTGCAGCATTGGTTGCGGCGCCTGCTACGCGAGAACTGACGGTCACTACTTTATCTGACGCCTTCTGGGCAGTGTCATGCTATGTGGCTTTAACCTTGGCGATTTACCACTGGTTAAGCCTGTACATCAACAAAGATAACGTCTTCAACAAACTCGTCCATCAATCCCGCTCCAACCAAGTTGTCTTCGCAGCACTTATGGGGGCGCTACCCGGCTGTGGCGGTGCGATCGTGGTGACCACACAATTTATCTCAGGAAAACTCGGATTTGGTGCGGTAGTTGCTGTGCTCGTCTCCACCATGGGTGACGCCGCCTTCTTGTTGATAGCAAGTGAACCCAAAACGGGTTTGGCTATGATGGCGATGGGTGTGATTGTGGGTACTGCGTCAGGTCGAATCATTAATCTATTCCATGCGGATGACTTCTTACGTCCAAAACAAGCTGAGCAAAATGAAGCCGTTCGCAGTTGCCCATCTCAATCCCAAGACAAAGAATCCGTATCTAAAAAGGCGATCAACCTGCAAGGCTACCTATGGTCTGTACTCATTATTCCCGGCGCTGCAGTGGCCTTACTTGGCTCTTTCCAAGTAGATGTAAACAAGTTACTCGCGTTGCCTGAAATGTCGATGGAATGGACGGGAACAATTTTACTGATTAGCTCAATGTTTCTATGGGGTCTCACTCGCGAAATTGAAGATTACAAATCAGCAGTAAGTGAAGATGAGAAATGTTTAGGCTCTCATCCACTGCAAAAAACCGCTCAAGACACCAACTTTGTCACAGCGTGGGTTGTGGTTGCCTTTCTCTTCTTCGAATTTGGCTCTGTGCTAGCAAATGTGGATTTTGCGACGCTATTCTCAAGCTGGGGCATTATGCTCCCCCTGGCAGGGGTCCTGATGGGCTTGCTACCGGGCTGTGGACCACAATTATTGGTGACTAGCCTTTACCTTTCAGGTGCGCTTCCACTTTCTGCTCAGGTAGGTAATGCAATTTCAAATGATGGAGATGCGCTATTCCCTGCGATTGCGATGGCACCGAAAGCAGCACTGGTCGCAACCTTGTATTCAAGTGTGCCCGCTTTAATCTGTGCTTATGGCTATTGGTTTATGTTTGAGATCTAACTTGATCAGAGTTAACTACATAGGCTTCTGTAAGGTCGGTACTTTGTATCGGCCTTTTTGTTTCCGTCTGCTTAAGTCTTTCCACAGGTTCTTTTTACATTCCCTTCCTGCTTCACTGCTTCTACCACCTCTCTCAAACAGCGCGTTACAGCCTGCTCAAAACGCCCTCTATTAGCCCTGTTACAATGCTTATTTAGAAACACTAACACAGACATCTAAAATACAAAAAGCCCCTGTAAGAGTGCTTACAGGGGCTTTAATTCAAGCTTTAATCTTAGCTTTTAAGCGAGATGCTTAAGAAACTTCGATTGGACCACCGAATGAAGTTACTGGAGGCAGCTTGCCTTGGAACTTCTCGAAGTCGACCAAACATGTGTTTGCTGACGTTGCTTGAGCCAGTTCAGACGTACCGATGTCTTGAGTCAGTGTGTTTGGATCGCCGTATGTATCTAGCGCGCCCACTTTCTCGTTGATCGGACCGTACCAAGCACCTTCTTCGATACGAACAACACCAGGAGCATAGCTATCCATTAGAACAGCACCCGCTAGTAGTTGACCACGGTCGTTGAACACACGTACTACATCGCCATCTTTGATGCCTTTCTTCTTAGCATCTACTGGGTTGATGTAGATTGGCTCACGGCCTTGTACCGCGTAAGTCGCACGCCACTCTTCAGATTCACACATCTGAGAGTGAAGACGCTTGTCTGGGTGACAAGATTGTAGCCAGTACGGGTGTTTGTCAGAGCCTGGACCACCGTGTGAACGTTCAGATTTCTCGAACCACATTGGGTGTTCTTGACAGTGCTCGTAGCCCATATTGCCAACAGTACGGCTTGTGATTTCGATGAAACCAGAAGGTGTACCTAGTGCGTTGATCTCTGGATCTTCACGGAATGAAGCGTGACGAGTCCATGGCTTACCTTTACCGAAGTCTAGGAAACCTTTCTCCCAGAACTCAGCAAATTCAGGCATTTCAAAGCTGCCTTCATTTGAAGCGCGACATTCGTCGTACAGTGATTTAACCCACTGCATTTCGTCCATACCACGCGTGTAATCGTCGTAACGACCCCAACGCTTAGTCAGGCTAGACATGATCTCGAAGTCAGTCTTAGACTGGAACAGAGGATCCACTAGCTTGTGCATCGCGATCAAACCACGACCAGAGTATGCGCCATAACCATCAATATCGTTTCGTTCCCACTGAGTACATGCAGGAAGCACGATGTCAGAGTGACGACAAGTTGCAGTCCAAGCAAAATCAACAGCCACTACAGTTTGTAGGCTCTTGAATGCTTTACGCATCTTGTTGCGATCTTGGTGGTGGTGCCACGGGTTGTTACCACTGAATACCATCATCTTGATATCAGGTAGTGTTACCGTTGAACCATTCGCTTTGATCTTCTTACCAGGCTCTAGCAAGCTATCAACCCAACGAGCAACTGGGATTACGCGGCTGTAGCCGTTGTAATCTGTGTTGGTGTACTTAGGTGATTGACCTTGGTCGATGTTCAGCGGGAAAGAACCCGGAGCAGCGAAGCCAGTTGAAGATACACCGATACCAGAGTAGTGGTGACCGTAAGAGATACCACCGCCCGGTAGACCAATTTGGCCAACCATTGCTGCGATAACTGCACACATCCAGTAAGGCTGTTCACCGTGCTCTTGACGTTGGATACTCCAACCCACAAGAATCTGTGTACGACCGTTAACCAGCATCTTAGCGAAGTCACGGATAGAGTCCGCGCTTGCGCCACAGATAGCAGAAGCCCACTCAGGTGTCTTCTCAACTTTATCTTTCGTTTCACCTTGAACGTACTTGATGAAGTCTTCAAAACCTAGACAGTAAGTTTCGATGAACTTCTTGTCGTATAGGCCTTCGTTGTAAAGCACGTGAGCAACACCAAGCATGAACGCCACATCAGTTTGTGGGTTGATGTACATTTGCTCGTTTTCTAGGTAACGACCTGTTTTGTTTTTAACAGGGTCAACAGAAACAACGTTGATCTCTTTCTTAGCAACTTTTTCTTTCAGCTGTTCTAGGTATGCGAACGACTCGTGAGTCTCACATGTCCAACCTACTTGCAGGTTTTTAACTGGATCGTTACCCCAAAGAACAATGTTGTCACTGTTTTCTAAGATAAGTTCCCAAGATGTACCTTGTGCGTAAACTTCAGTAGAACCTAACACGTAAGGCATGATCGTTTGACCAGCACCTGTTGAGTAGTCACCGATTTTCTTCACAGAGTAACCGTGAAGTGCCATTGCACGTTGCATGTGGTTAGTACAGCTGTGGAACTGACCCGTTTGTCTCCAACCAGTTTGACCTGTGTGAAGCGCCCATGGACCGTAATCTTTCTGTACGCGCTCTAGCTCGCGGTAAACAAGGTCTAGTGCCTCATCCCAAGTCACACGAATAAAACGGTTGTTACCACGCGTGTCTGCGCTGTATTTATGCTTCTTCAACCAATCTAGGCGAACCATTGGGTAACGCACACGTGATGGGCTGTAGATAATACCTTTAATACCTTTCAACATCTCAGTTGGGTGTTGATCGATTTCTAGAGGTTTAATCTCTTGTACTTTACCCGCATAAACACGAGCTCGGAATGCACCCCAGTGAGAACCAGAGACTTTCCACGCACCGTCTGTTTCTGCTGCAGACGCTGATGCCGACGCCAATAAGCTTGGACCGATAACCGATGCCGCACTTGTAGTAGCGACACCTTTCAGAAAACTTCTTCTTGTAATTGCCATTGTGTTACTCCAATTGACGTCTTATTAGTGATGGCCTTCAGAAAAATCTGATGAGTGCTTCTGTAGATACTTAAGAACCAGTGCTTCTGTATCTGTATCGAAGTTAACGAATGCAATCATACCATCTAGCATGCCTACCCAACCGTTAGCGCTGAAGTGAGCTTCATCTGGCTGTGAGTGACACGTTGAACAGTTAGATTGATACGCTTGACCAGCTGCGTTCCAGATTGGATCGAAGTTATCAACCATAGACTCTTTCTTCATCCAAAGTGCTAGGTTAACTTCTTCCCATGGAAGGCCAGTAAGCTCATCTTCTTTCTTCTCACCAACAGTGATAACGTCACTTTGAGATACTTCTTTCGTCAAGATTGCAGTTGAGATGTTCATACCGAAGTCTTCTTGGATTACACGTCCGAAGCCTTTCGCTTTACGCCAACCGTCGATTTGAATCTTGATCATGTCGCCTTTTTCGTCGATAACCGCAACTTTACTTGCAGGGCTTAGTAGACCCGCTTCTACTGTTGCTGTTTCATCTGTGTACATTGGTAGGTGACGAATAGAGATCACGTCAGAACCATTTGTGTAAGATGTACTGCTTGCTACGTTTTCTAGCTCGCCAACAATGCCGCTTGCTGATGCCATATCCATTGGAAGGTTGTGAGCAATACCTTTATGACAGTCAACACAGCTTTGATCACGTTCTGCTGCATTCTTCATCTGGATACGCGCTGTTGGGCGCATGTTCTCGAAGTCCATTGAATCGTAGTTGTGACAGTTTTTACACTCTAGAGATTTGTTCGAAGAGAAACGATCCCATTCGTGTTTAGCCAGTTCGATACGACGAGCTTCGAATTTCTCAGGTGTATCTAGGTCACCAAATACTTGAGCGAATACTTCTTTAGATGCTTGCATCTTACGAGCGATTTTTGCTGTCCATTCATGTGGAACGTGACAGTCAGGACAAGTAGCACGCACACCAGAAGTGTTTTTCCAGTGAACCGTTTCTTGCAGTTCTACGTACACGTTGTCACGCATCGTGTGACAGCTTACACAGAACTCTTCTGTATTTGTGTGTTCTAGCGCTGTATTGAAACCGCCCCAGAAAATAACACCGGCGATAAAGCCACCCATAGTTAGTACACCAAGACTGATGTGTACTGCTGGGCGAGTCATTGTGCGCCATAATTTAACTAAAAATGATTTCATGTTTAGCTCTCTTAAATATTGATTTTAAAAAATGTTGTTACTAGAGGGCATTACATGCCGCCGTGAGCACCAGGAGGTCCGAATACAAACACTTGCAGTGCCCAAACTAGGAAGCCGTAACCGCCTACAAAAGCCACACTTAATATTGGAAAGAGAACCACCGCGATGAAGAGGAAAGACTTCCACTCCAACGAGCGTTTTTCGCCAGTTTCAATTTTATTAACATCACTCATACATTTTGCCTATTTTGTATTTAGTAATTTCGAGTAACCCATTCTATGGGGCTAAAGTTCTTGAGTATCTAACAACAAATTTTAGACCATACACAAAGTAGGGTTCAATCAAATCCCCCGTTATAACCCTTGCTAATCAATACTTTTTTGAGGTCATCCAAACTTGTTTTCAGTTAAACAAAGTTATTAAAAAGTATTAACAAATGTGAAGAATTAAGTATATTTCACAAATGTTAAAAACCAACATGCGCGCAACCATCTGACAACCAATTTTAACTTTTTACCTACTAAGTAGTAGCTAAAAAAGCCTCAAACAACCACTATTTTGTGTTTTGTTTGTTAAATGATTGATCATTTTTAGAATTAGTGACTTTACAGTTGAAATGCATGATTTGGTACTTTCAGATATGATGGAGACCACTTAAAAGGAATCATTATGCAAGACGTTATTGATATATCTTGGTGGCAGTTATTGTTCTTCAGCTCACTTCTCTTGCTACCCATTACCATCAACCACAAATTAAAACTCGGCCTTGGCAAAGAAGCTTCTATCAGCATAATTCGCATGGCTGTTCAATTATTTCTCGTTGGTCTTTACCTAGAATATCTGTTCACGTTGAATAGCTTGTGGGTCAATTTACTGTGGTTGCTTGCGATGATTATCGTCGGGGCAAGCTCGATTGTTGAAAAGTCTAGGCTACCAAGAAACCTACTTTTGGCTCCTGTCGCCATTAGCCTTGCGGTAACTTGTGTACCTATTGTCTTGTTCATCTGCTTTTTCATCATTAAACCAACACCGGTTTTTAACGCGCAATACCTTATCCCGATAGCAGGGATGTTATTGGGTAATAGCTTAAGCAGTAATATAGTGGCATTGCAGAACCTGTTTGATGCTTTTGAAACGCAGAAATCAGAATATGAAGCGGCAATCGCGTTAGGAGCCTCACCAAGCTATGCAGCTTCGCCTTTTGTACGTAATGCAATACAGAAAGCGATGTCTCCGATTATGGCTTCTATGGCTACGACAGGCTTAGTGACACTACCAGGAATGATGACAGGACAAATTCTTGGTGGCGCGTCACCGATGATCGCGATTAAGTATCAACTGATGATCATGCTGGCTATTTTCGTGATGATGAGTTGCTCTTTGGCACTTGCTCTTCACCTTTCATTGAAGAATTGCTTGACGAAAGAAGGACGAGTTCTCGCTAAAATACAGCCTTCGAAATAACCTCTCCACTCCCTTGAGGCCTGGTTACTCACTGAATTTGAGACAGGTTATCCACAGAAATTGTGGATAACCAAATCAATATAGATCCTTTTTTGTCCATTTCCATCCAAAGAACGATCATTACCGTTGATCCTTCGGTGTTTTCAAAGACATATACACATACGTTGAGTAATACTATTGAGCGTTCACATGACAATTTGAGAAATGAGTGAGTAGGTTTTCCACAAATAAAAAACGGCCTGCAATGCAGACCGTCTTCTGGTAAATGTCATAAGTCAGTTCAGTATTGTCACTGAGCTTCAACTAATCTCGTAAACTGAATTAGTCACGTAAATAGATTAGCCAATACCACATACCAACAAAGATACCACCGCCAATGATGTTACCGATGGTAACGGGCAGCAAGTTGTTCATCAAAAAGTCCATCATGTTCAGGTCAACATAGTCCGCTGGGTTAGCGCCTGTCATTGTCCAGAATTCAGCTGGAGCAAATGTTTTAATGCCGATAGCTAAAGGGACTTGGAACATATTCGCAATACAGTGCTCGAAACCAGCCGATACGAACATCGCAACAGGTAAAATCATTACTGCGATTTTGTCGGTCAGTGTACGTCCACTAAACGTCATCCATACCGCGATACAAACCAATACATTACACATGATACCAAGCGCGATAGCTTGGATAAAATCGTGGTGCATCTTGTGTTGGGAAATCGCCATTGCATTTAAACCAACCTGGCCATGGTCAAACATGTACTGTTTGGTCAGAAGCATACATGCCACCAGCAACAATGCGCCAATCAAGTTACCTACATAAACCGTAGCCCAGTTCTTGACGAGCGTGCGCCAAGTAATTTTGCCACTTGCACGAGCAACCAGAGTAAGCACCGAGCTGGTAAATAACTCACCACCGGTAACAACAACGAGAATTAAGCCCAAGCTAAATGCAAGGCCACCTAATAGGCGAGTAATACCCCAAGGCAAATCACCAGCACCGGTCGTTACGATGGTGTAGAACACAAACGCAATACCGATATGTATGCCAGCGGAAATCGCTAAGAGAAAAGATTTGATTGGGTCTTTGGTTGCTTTACCTACGCCAATATCTGCAGCGCGCTCAGCCATTTGTGGCGGTAATAATGAGTCAAATTGGTTTAGATTCATGATGATTTACATTTTGAAACATGTCGTCGGGAGCGCGATAATCCTCTCTTTCATTTCTGAATTCAAGAGCTATTTTAGGCTCAAAATGCCTCTCACAGCCTTGTTGAAAGCAAATAGTCCGAGTTATTCCAAATTCATACGACTTTAGTAGTAAAAAGAAAACTCTGCTGAATGATTAGTTATCAGCATAGAAAATAACACACCTATAAATATCAACAAGTTACATTAAAACCAAAAGAATGACGTACACTATAACGACTCACTGAGCGCTTTTATTTGTAGATTTTGATATAGATCAACAGAACGCAAAAAAGCGCCCTTAGGCGCTTTTAACTCAATCACAAATAAAGAAATTAGTGATACTAAACCGAAGGTTCAATCACTCCTTCTGATGATTGTTCTAAGGTTGCATCCTCTAAATTAGATTCAATAGTCGGGGGCATCACATCAGAGTCACTTTCGTTGGCAACTTTGCCACCTAAGCTTTTCAAACTATCCACTAACTCTTCTAAGCTTTTTATGTGAGCATCACTCTTCGTAATCTGCTCACCTAGAAACTCACTGTGCTTGGTTGCTTCAGACAATTGCTGCGCTTGCTTCTGGTTTTCAGACTCCAGCAGAGCCAATTGCTCAGTTAAAGTTTCAATCTCTGACTTTAACAGCTCTGTCATATCGGAGTTTTTTAACGCTTTAACACTCGCTACAATCTTCTGTGATTGCTGACGTAGCCCAACATCACGGTAATCTTCATCATTGACGATTTGTGAAATGCTCAGTAGCTGATTCTCAGTATTCAAAACCGACTGTTCGAACTTGTCGCCTTTTACACTCGCGAGCACTTTGACTTCATGAGCGACACTGCGCACGTGATTCAATTCAAACTCTGCAGCGTGAACCGCGTCTTCAATGATCGACTTTTCACGAGGGCTGGCTTTCACTTGGCTTTCGGCCAACGCAATTTGAGATGTCGCCTTCGCAAAGGTCAGCGGAGCAACATCATCAAAATCTTCATCTTCCAAGAACTCTAATTCGTTCTTCAAAGGTTCGATGTATTTCTTATGCGCCACTTTAACTTCGAGTAAACGAGCATTGTTAAGAAATTCGACCTGCGCTTCTTGAGCGTCTTCAAGCTCATCGACCAGCACATACTCGAACAACTCACTGTATTCTGAATACAAACGTTTATAGCTCGAGGTAAACATGGTATCTGCGCCAAGGAACTTTAGGTAATCCATTTGGACAATCGAATCAGCGAGTACTCGGTCAGCCTTCTTCTTTAACACTAAGATCGAGTCATAGTTTGATTTGATCAAAGCGATTTTTTCATCGAAGGCTTCAGCGTAAGTTAGGCTCGAAAAAATGGAGTAACTCTTGGTTATTCGAGTTTCGTCTTTCAATAAGTCCGCATAAATGCTTTCAGCATCATCCCATGCGTCTAATAGTTCATTGTAATTCTCTGGTGCATAGAGAGACAATTGAGCATGGTCTTCAAGCTTAACTTCCCATTCGGAGTAAACGCTTTGGACAGACTGAAATGAACGGACTTCTATTGTAGATTCATTATTGTTGTTTGTGTTTTGGTTCGCGTCTGTCTGCTCTGAGGGTGTGCTTTGACAACCTGAGATAGCAAATAGCATACTGATCGTTAATGCTACTTTGTTCGCTCTCACTTATGCATATCCTTTTTATACAATATTCGCTCAATGCAAATTATTTCTAGTCACAATATATTACAACCACTTAGCAATAAACATCACTGATGATTTAAGTGGGTGCAAATCACCCAATATAAACAAAATAAACTCATCACTCGATGATTAATCAATCAATTTGGTATCACTTATCAATTCTCTTTATTTGCTATTGCCTGAGCCGAGAATGCGCACTAAGGTGAAGGTAGAGAACGTTATGAATATATAGGTTAATTATGAAGTACAACGCTGAACATATTGCTGATTTAAACCTCCTTCTTCAATTTGATGTAAGTAGTGCTGCTACTGGAATTAAAGTTCATCAAGAGGCTGCTCAAGAAACTCAAGACGCTGTTAAGCGCCTATTCGAAAAAAACCTTTGTACTCAGCCAGACGGCGGTTACCTAACAGATGAAGGTATTGAGATGGCAGAGCGTGCAGACAAGCTGCTTCGCGTACTTAAATAAAGCTCTATTGTACTAGCAAAAACTCCACTCGCTTCGGCCGTGGAGTTTTTTCATTTTTGGCCAAAGGTTTGTTAGGCTTATTGTAAATCCATAGCTTGTCGTTGTGAGGTACAGATGGCTTCTATATTTATTGTCGGTGCAGGATGGGTAGGTGCACCTTTATCTGAACATTTAGAAAAACATGGTAACCGAGTGGTGGTCACGAAAACGACCCAAGCGGGAGCAAGCACCATTGGTAACGAACGAATCCCATGTGAAGTGTTTAGTTTTGACTCATCCGAGCCAGAACAGACTATCGGGCGACTCTATTCACTGTTACTCGAAAACAACACTGAGATTGTAATTGGTAGCTTCCCCCCTGGCTTTAGAAAAGGAGCCGGACAAGAGTATGCCGACTACTGGCAGCAGCTCACCAACGCATGCCAAAAGGCCAACATTAAAAAGCTCATTATGGTCAGTTCAACCACGGTATACCCAACCAAGCCGGGTGTGTTGAACGAACTGGATGCATCGCTAGCCCTTTCAACCTCAGATAACGAGCACGCGTCTTTATTTTCCGATAACGCGCGAATCATGCTGCAAGCTGAACAGTCAGTGATTGATTCAGGTATCGACTACACCATTCTTCGTTTTAGTGGGTTAATAGGCCCAAGCCGTCACCCATCACGCTTTGCAAGCAAGTTAAAACAAGTCAGCACCCAAGCTCCAGCCAATATGCTGCACCTTGACGACGCGATTGACGCTGTCGATTTCGCTATCAGTCAACTGCACAACGAAGTGGTTAACGTGACAACACCAAACACAGTAAGTAAGGCGGAATTTTATGCCGCAGCACTGAAAAGCGCCAACAGCAGTGAGCCTCTACCCGCTGTTGTTGATACCCCAGACAAACTGATCTCTTCAAAAAAGATTCTCGACTTAGGTTATTCGTTTAAGTTTGAATCCACATTGGACGCTCTTCATGACTAAACAACCATCAAATAAGCTGCACCGTTCGATCGATACGCTTTGGAATTTCATGTCTATGGGTCATGCGGTCGAGCCTTCAGACTGTATTTTTGTGTTGTGCAGCAACGATACAAGAGTCGCGGAATATGCGGCCGAGCTTTATCACAAAAAAATCGCCCCATACATCGTTTTTTCCGGTGGTGTTGGACGCTTCACTGAAGGCAATTTTGAACGTTCAGAAGCAGAAACCTTTGCCGCGATAGCGCGAGACTGTGGCGTGCCAGATTTAGATATTGTCATTGAAAAACAAGCGTCTAATACTGGAGAAAATGTCCGTTTCACATACGAGTTGCTTAGTGAGCGAGGCCTATCACCAAAGAGGATGACCTTAGTGCAAAAGCCGTTTATGGAGAAACGAACCTACGCTACCTTTAGCAAACAGTGGCCTGAAGAAACGACAGAAGTCACGGTGACTTCAAAATGGCAGGATTGGGTTGATTACTTTAACGAAGAGTTGCCGTTAGACATGGTGTTAGGTGCATTAATTTCTGATTATGAACGAATCAAATCCTATCCAGATAAAGGGTTTCAGATTGAAATGCCAATACCCGACGACGTTGATCACGCTTATCAAGCGTTGAAGAAGCTCGGATTCGAATAAATCAAAAGCTCTGATTGGAATAAAGAAACAGCACTGGCTCAATAAACAAAAACGGTGACACTTGGTCACCGTTTTTCGTTTTAGCTAGCTGAACTATAAATCGACTTATTTACCTAACGCTTCTTTGTAGTGCAGGCGGCAAACAGAAACGTATTTGTCGTTACCACCAATAGCCACTTGGTCGCCTTCAGCAATCGCGACACCGTGCTCATCGGTACGGATTACCATGTTCGCTTTACGGCCACAGTGACAAATTGTTTTAAGCTCAACAAGTTTATCTGCCCAAGACAGTAAGTAACGGCTACCTTCAAACAGTTCACCCAAGAAATCGGTACGTAAGCCGTAACAAAGTACAGGGATGTGCAGTTTATCAACCACTTCTGTTAATTGGTACACCTGCTCCTTCGATAAAAATTGGCACTCATCGATCAAAACACAATGACGCTTTTCTTCCTCATTAAGCTTTTTGATCGCATCAAACATGTTGGTGTCATTTTTAAACAGCTGAGCTTCAGATTGCAGACCAATTCGTGAGCTCACTTTACCGATACCATAACGGTCGTCCAACGCTGCCGTAAAGATCACTGGCGTCATGCCACGTTCTTGGTAGTTGAATGAAGATTGAAGAAGCGTTGTTGATTTACCCGCATTCATTGCCGAGTAATAAAAATACATCTGAGCCACAGAAATATTCCTGTTAATTAAAAGTTGAAGATAGAAAGGTGAAAATAGAGAATTCGTGCTAGAAAAAAGGGCTGAAAATCAGCCCTTTTTATAAGATTTACTTACGACGCCAAGTCGTACCTTCTGGGCCATCTTCCAGAACAATACCCAACTCGTTTAGCTTGTCACGTGCAAGATCGGCGTTTGCCCAATCCTTTGAAGCACGAGAGTCGTTACGCAGTTTGATCAACGCTTCGATTTCAGCCACTTCATCGTCATTACCTGCCGCATCACCTTGTAGGAAGGCTTCTGGCTCTTGGTGAAGAATACCGATGATGTCTGCTAGTTCACGCATCAATGCACCAAGTCCACTCGCTTTTTCGATGCTTTCAGGCTTGATACGGTTGATTTCACGAGCCATTTCAAACAGTACTGAATAAGCTTCAGGCGTGTTGAAATCGTCGTTCATCGCTGTAGAGAATCGAGTCACGTACTCTTCGCCACCAGCAGGAGCTGCTGTAAGGTCTAGGCCACGAAGTGACGTGTATAGACGCTCTAGTGATGCGCGAGCTTGGTTTAGGTTATCTTCGCTGTAATTTAGCTGGCTACGGTAGTGACCAGACATAAGGAAGTAACGTACCGTTTCAGCATCGTAATGTGCTAGCACATCACGAATAGTGAAGAAGTTACCAAGTGACTTAGACATCTTCTCTTTGTCTACCATCACCATACCGCTGTGCATCCAAGTATTTACATACTGAGTGCCGTGAGCGCAGCAAGACTGTGCGATTTCGTTCTCGTGGTGAGGGAACTGTAGATCTGAACCACCACCGTGGATATCAAAGTGGTTACCAAGAATAGATGAATTCATTGCTGAACATTCGATGTGCCAACCTGGACGACCCGGACCCCATGGCGATTCCCATGTAGGTTCACCAGGCTTAGACATCTTCCAAAGAACGAAGTCTAATGGGCTACGTTTTGCAGATTCAATATCAACTCGAGCACCCGCTTGAAGCTGATCAAGGTCTTGCTTAGAAAGCTTGCCGTATTCGTCGAATTTCTTTACTTCGAACATCACGTCGCCGTTGCTTGCAACGTAAGCGAAACCACGTTCAATCAGCTTTTCAACAAGCTCGATGATTTCAGTGATGTATTCTGTAGCACGAGGCTCAACGTCAGGACGTTTCATGTTCAATGCATCAAAGTCTGCGTGCATTTCACCGATTAAACGCTCAGTCAGAGAGTCACAAGACTCACCGTTTTCGTTAGCGCGTTTGATGATTTTATCATCGATATCTGTGATGTTACGAACGAAGTTCAAATCGTAGCCAAGGTAACGAAGGTAGCGAGTTACTACGTCGAAAGAAACGAACGTACGACCATGACCAATATGACAGAGATCGTATATGGTTACCCCACAGACATACATACCGACTTTGCCAGCTGTAATTGGTTTGAATTCCTCTTTCTGTCTTGTGAGCGTGTTATATATCTTCAGCATGATCTCTATCTATTTTATGGATTAATCAAAAATAAGCTCGCAGTATAACAAGTCATACCTTAATAGGTAATACCTTTCACCACCAAATCGGCTAAACTCCTTGTTATCTATTGACGATTTCGTATTTTGAAACTCAATCAAACTAGGCTAGAATCGCTTTTCATATTAAAAAGACAGTAAGGTAACAATCATGATCATCCTTCACACAAATTTTGGTGACATCAAAGTTCAACTTAATGAAGAAAAAGCACCAGAAACAAGCGCAAACTTTCTACAGTATTGCCGTGACGGTTTCTACGACAACACACTATTCCACCGTGTTATCGATGGTTTCATGATTCAAGGCGGCGGCATGACTTCTGGCCTTAAAGAAAAAGCGACTCGTGCAACGATCAAGAACGAAGCAAACAACGGTCTTGCGAACAAAGTTGGTACGCTAGCAATGGCTCGTACTATGGAACCGCATTCAGCGAGCTCTCAGTTCTTCATCAACGTTAACGACAACTCTTTCCTAAACTTCCGTAGCGAAAGCCTAGACGGTTGGGGTTACTGTGTATTCGCAGAAGTTGTTGAAGGCATGGACATCGTAAACAAGATTAAAGGTGTTAGCACTGGTTCTATGGGTATGCACCAAGACGTACCTCTAGAAGAAGTGATCATCACTGGTACTACAATCGAAGCTTAATTCATCGCTTTCGGTTAGTATTGATGAGCCGATAAAATCAGGATATAGGGAGCGAATCGCTCCCTTTTTTTAGACCTATGAAAACATATTTTATATCAGACTTGCACCTTGCTCCGTCACGACAAGACATCACAGACTGCTTCTTAACCTTTATGAGGAAGGAAGCCATCGAAGCAGATGCACTATACGTGCTAGGCGACCTTTTCGAATTCTGGATTGGTGACGACGACAAGAGTGAGTTCGCGACTTCTATTCGCCAAGCGTTTATCGATTTGGTGAAAACAGGCGTACCTTGTTACTTCACTCAAGGGAACCGTGATTTCCTTGTCGGTAAAAAATTTGCCAAGCAAACGGGCGTTCAACTTCTCGACGAAGTATCGACAATCGATATCTACGGGCAAAAAGCAGTGGTGTTGCATGGTGATACGCTATGTACTGAAGATGTAAAGTACCTCGCCTTTCGCGAAAAAGTGCATCAGCCATGGTTACAATGGGTATTCAATCGAATTCCATTTTTCATCAAGAAGAAAATTGTTTCGAAGGTTCAATCTGATATCAAAGATGACAAGCAGACCAAGTCTCTCGACATCATGGATGTGACACAGCAAGAAGTTGAAGATGTGATGGAACGAAACAATGTCGCTCTGATGATCCACGGTCATACTCATCGTCCAGACATCCACACATTCAGTGCCAATAATTGCACTAAAACCCGTATCGTACTTGGCGATTGGTATACGCAAGGTTCCGTGCTGGTGTTCACGCCGCAAAGTTTTGAACTACAGAATCGAGCGTTTAGCAATAGCTTTTAACGTCACTCTTAAACTTTCAGTTTGATTATTATTGTCGGTCAGACTTTCTTAGAAAGTGTATGGTAATTTCTACTGAATTAGCTATTATCTCTCTACCAGAAATAAACCGAACACAGTACCAAGTTGAAATATTCATACGTAGCGCGTCAACCAATACTCGATACAGGCAAGAAAACCATAGGTTACGAGTTGCTATTCAGGGACGGTCCTAAGAACACTTTCCCTGAAGTAGAGCCGGAGCTCGCTACTAGCCGTTTGCTTTCCGATCACTTCTTATCAACTCACTATAATACGTTGGGTGATAAGCTTGGGTTCGTAAACTTCCCTTACGCAAGCCTAATCAACTTAGTCCCTACTCTGTTCCCCAAAGAAAGCCTCGTTGTAGAGGTTCTTGAAGACTGCGAACCAACAGACGAATTACTTGAAGCAATCAAAACAATCTATGACGCGGGTTACACGATCGCGTTAGACGATTTTGTGCCAAGTAAAGCTTGGAAACGCTTCTTACCCTTCGTTTCGATTATCAAGTTTGATATCCGTTTGACTCCAATTGCCAAAGCGGCGATGTTTATGAACTCTCTCAAAGGGCTAGATATCACGTTCCTTGCCGAAAAAGTAGAGACATACGAAGAATACCAAGAAGCGAAGAAAGCCGGCTTTACCTACTTTCAAGGTTACTTCTTTAGCAAACCAGAGATGATCCAAACCCGTGCGCTCAATCCTGCATTTCTGACTACCGTTCAACTGTTAAAAGAGATTGCACACGACCCTATCGATTTTGGTGAAGTAGAGCGTTTAATTACGCTTGATGTGACCATGTCGTATAAGCTGCTTACGTACGTAAACTCCGCAGGAGGATCAGCAACGACAATTCGTTCATTCCGCCAAGCGCTTATTTACCTAGGTGAACAGAAGCTACGTAAGTTCGTTTCACTAGTGGCTATCGCATCCGCGAAAGAAGATAAGCCCGACTCTCTTTATGGTTTAGCGGTAATACGCGCACGTCAGTGTGAACTCTTAGTCGAAAAGATGAATGTTAAGGTTGAGCCAGGACAAGCCTTTTTGACTGGTATGTTCTCTCTATTGGACTCACTCTTTGACCAACCATTGAAACAAGTACTCGATTCAGTGCCGATAGACGTAGAGATCAAACAAGCCTTAATTCAACGTAAAGGCGTGTTAGGTGCTGTATTGGCAATGGTCGTTGCTTATGAACAAGCTCGTTGGGATGAAGCGACTCGTATTCGCCAGCTTCTCAAACTGAGTGAAGCTCAACTTGGTCAAGCTTATGACGAAGCGACAACTTGGGCCCAAGAGCTATTGGCTCCAGCCCTGAAATAACATACTTCGTACTATAGCTTTAATAGTTTCAATAGAAACTAAGCTTTGGTGAGCGATCGTTTCTTGGTAAACTCCCACGTATTCATTTATGGCCTCTTAATAGAGGCCATTTTTACAGGACCTGACTATGTCTTTATGCCCATGCGGTAGCAACAATACTTACCAACAGTGCTGTGAATCAGCGCACCTTAACCACAGTGCCGTTGAAACACCAGAGCAATTAATGCGCTCTCGTTATTCAGCACACGTGCTGGGTTTGGTTGACTATGTTGTTGCGACTTACCACCCTAGCTGCAATGCAGAAGCACAAAGAAAAGGCATTGCCGAATCTATCGACAGTGACTGGGCAGGTTTAGAAGTCATCGATACCGCGGCAGGCTCGCACCAAGACGAAGGCTTTGTTGAATTTAAAGCTTACTTCAATGAAGACGGCGCGCAGTACTGTATGCAAGAGCGCTCGCGTTTCGTTCGTGAAGATGGTCTTTGGTACTACATTGATGGCACCTTCCCCGATCAAGAAAACGAACAAGAAGAAGCTGTACAACCAGAGATAGACCCTCGCTTAAACCAAACCGTTGAGAGCTTTAAGATCGGCCGCAACGACCCATGCATTTGTGGCAGTGGTAAGAAATATAAAAAGTGCTGCGGGTAACTCGTACATCTAGGAAGTCAGATTAATAGAAGAGATTCCTGATGTCGCTTAGGCTCCTCGGAATGACGAAGCCTAAAAGTGAAAATATATACTCAGGAGTTGAACGCTAAAAAGCCCCGTAAACGACAACGCTTACGGGGCTTTATCTATCTGTTACGTGGTTCGATTAATCCAAAGAGAGCTTACTTATGGCGCTCTTTTAATTTGTTCACCACATCGTTCATCGATAAGCCTTGGTCTTGAAGAAGAACCATTAGGTGGTAAATCAAATCTGCTGATTCACACACTAATTCCGCCTTATCGCCCGACGTCGCCGCAAGCGCGACTTCAACGCCTTCTTCGCCCACTTTTTGCGAAATACGCTTGGTGCCACGGGCATATAGGCTGGCAGTATAAGAAGACTCAGGGTCTGCGTCCTTGCGGGCAGCCAATAGCTGCTCAAGCTGATGAAGCCACACCATCTGAGACTCTTCTTGCTTGTCTCCATCCCAACACGTTGTTGTACCTGTGTGGCATGTTGGGCCAATGGGATTAACCTTAATCAGTAAAGTGTCGCTGTCACAGTCCAAGGCGATGTTTTGTAGTTGCAATACGTTGCCTGACGTTTCACCTTTCGTCCAAAGGCGCTCTTTTGTGCGAGAGAAAAACGTCACATTGCCAGTTTCACCTGTTTTCTCAAGTGCTGCTGGGTTCATGTATCCCATCATTAAAACTTGGCTCGATTGGTAATCTTGAACAATAGCTGGCACTAAGCCATCTACTTTTTCCCAGTTAATACGCTCTGACAATGCGCCTACTTCTGTTTTTGATAAGCTTGCGGTTTCAAAACTCATAGTCGCACCTCTACATCTTGTTGTTTTAAATACTGTTTAAGTTCACCAATATTGATGACTTGCTTGTGGAATACCGAAGCTGCTAACGCCCCATCCACGTTGGTCTTCTTATAGGCTTCAGCAAAGTGTTCCATTGCACCCGCGCCACCAGAGGCAATCAACGGCACATTACACACTTCACGCACCATGTTTAGCTGATCGATGTCATAGCCGTTACGAACGCCATCTTGGTTCATCATGTTTAACACAATCTCACCTGCGCCACGTTTCTGTACTTCCTGCACCCAATCTTTGGTTTCCCATTTGGTTGCTTTAGTACGCGCCTCATCGCCAGTGAATTGGTAAACCTGATATTTACCGGTTTCTTTATCGAAGTATGAATCGATACCGACAACGATACACTGCACGCCAAACTTATCAGCAAGGTCAGTGATCAGTTGTGGATTAGCCAATGCCGGTGAGTTAATAGACACTTTATCCGCACCAAACTCAAGAATGCGCGCTGCATCTTCTGCAGATTTAATACCACCAGCCACACAGAAAGGAATATCGATCACTTCTGCTACGCGTTTTACCCAGCTCTTATCAACCACGCGACCGTCACTTGATGCGGTGATGTCATAAAATACCAGCTCATCGGCGCCCTCTTCTGCATAGCGTTGTGCTAGCGGAACGATGTCACCAATAATTTCATGGTTACGGAACTGAACGCCCTTAACCACTTGTCCATCACGGACATCCAAACAAGGGATTATTCGCTTTGCCAACATGCAAATGCCTCCTCTGCGGTAAACTTGCCATCAAGTAGCGCGCGACCCACAATCACACCAGCCACACCGCTACCTTTTAGAGCTTCGATGTCTGCTAGGCTGCCAATGCCGCCCGATGATTGGAATTGCACTTGTGGGTACTGCTTACAAAGATCAACATAGAGCTCTACGTTTGATCCTTCTAGCGTACCGTCACGTGAAATATCGGTACACAGAACGTGTTTAAGGCCAACCGTGAGGTAGTCTTCAATTAGCGCTTCAATGGTCACGCCTGAATCTTCTTGCCAACCTGAAATCGCGACTTTACGTGTACCGCTTTCGTCAATGTTGATGTCCAGAGCAAGCACGATTTTTTCCGCGCCGTATTTCTCCATCCAGCCTTTCACCAACTCAGGTTGTTTTACTGCTGTAGAACCAACCACAACACGCTGTGCACCCGCTTCTAGCAGATCAACGACATCTTGTTCGTTACGCACGCCACCACCAATCTGGATATTGGCAGGCGTGCTAGCCAGTAGCTTAGCAATCAAGTTTAACTGACGAGCCGTTGTGTCTTTTGCACCCGTTAAGTCAACGAGGTGAAGCCAACCAGCACCAGCTTGGTGGTACAGGTTAAACTGCTCTGCTGGGTCTACTTTGTATTCTGTTACTTGCCCGTAATCACCTTGGAATAAGCGAACTACTTGGCCTTCAATTAAATCTAACGCGGGAATAATCATTTACATTCCTTATATGGCAACGTTAGCCGCTGCCTAATCCTTATTACAATTCCAAGAAGTTCTGAATCAGCTTAGAGCCAGCTTTTGACGAACGCTCCGGGTGGAACTGAACACCATAATAATTGCCACTTTGCACCGCTGCAGTGAACGGATTACCGTAATCACATTGTGCGATTGTGTAGTCACCCACTGGCATTGCGAAGCTGTGAACGAAATAGAAGTACTCGCCTTCTTCAATGTCTTTAAACAAAGGGTGATTCGGTGTTGCCGTTACAGTGTTCCAACCCATGTGTGGTAATGGCAAGTCGCCCGTTTCAAGTAAACGAACTTCACCATCACACAAACCTAAGCATTCAACTAACTCGTCAGCCTTTTGGCCTTTCTCTTGAGACAGTTTGCCTAACAGTTGCATACCTAAACAGATACCTAGCAGAGGCTTCTCTACTTGCTTCACAAGGCTAACAAGGTCGCGCTCTTGTAGGTTCTTCATTGCCTCACTTGCTGTGCCTACACCCGGTAGGAAAAGCTTGTCGGCGGCAAGGACGACTTCTGGTTCTTTTGAAATCTCAACTGCGTAACCCAAACGTTCAATGGCAAATTTCACCGAAGAAACGTTGGCACACCCAGTATCAATAATGACGACTTTTTGATCTTTCATTGTTTTTCCTTGCTAACGTTAGCCTTACAAGACGCCTTTGCTGCTTGGTAACTCATTACCTTCAACTTTGATTGCTTGGCGAAGAGTACGACCAAACGCTTTAAACAGGCTCTCAATGATGTGGTGATCATTATTACCATTAGAAGAAAGGTGTAGCGTACAAGCTAGTGTGTCGGTTAGAGATCGGAAGAAGTGAACCACCATCTCGGTTGAAAAATCACCCACTTGCTCACGGCTGAACTTAGCATCGAATTTCAGGTATGGACGACCAGAAAGGTCTAGCGCACACTGAGCCAAACACTCGTCCATTGGCAGGCTAAAACCAAAACGGCCGATACCACGCTTGTCACCTAGTGCATCTTTCAATGCTTGGCCTAAAGCCAGAGCGGTATCTTCTACTGTGTGGTGATCATCAATGTGCAGGTCGCCCTTCACAGTCAGGTTCATTTGGAAGCCACCGTGTGTCGCGATTTGGTCAAGCATGTGGTCGAAAAAGCCCATGCCTGTATCGATCTTGTTGCCACCAGTTTCATCAAGGTTTACTGCCACCTTGATATCTGTTTCTTTAGTAGTACGAACTACCTCGGCAATACGCGCATTAACCGTCAGATCTTTAACGATTTGTGGCCAGTTAAGCGTGCCTTCAGTTTCCGCATCTGGGCCATATTGGATACCGCGGATAGCCATGTTTTCAGCCAGTTGAAGATCCGTCATTCGATCGCCAATCACAACAGAGTGTTGGAAGTCGACTTTACCGCCTTGTAGATACTCTTTAACCATACCCAGTTTAGGCTTGCGGCAAGAGCAATTGTCTTCGTCAAAGTGAGGGCAAATAAGGACTTCATCAAACTTAACACCCTGAGATTCAAAGAACTCCATCATCATATTGTGCGGAGCATCGAACTCTTCTTGTGGGTAGCTATCTGTGCCTAGACCATCTTGATTCGTTACCATCACCAAGCGGTAACCAGCATCTTGCAGTGCAAGTAGGCTAGGAATCACTAGCGGTTCGAATTTTAGCTTGTCTAAACGGTCTACTTGAAAGTCAACTGGCGGCTCAACAATTAAGGTGCCGTCACGGTCTATAAAAAGTATTTTCTGTTGTTTACTCACTTGAACTTCCTTTTAATTTTAAATCTGGTGGCCTAGCTAAAATCAAACGCTAACCCAAAATATTGGTTTCACTTGCCAGCCTGCAATTAATCAACTCAAACTGGCAAATGTTATTACTGGTAAGCCTTTCGTTACTGATAAAAGTTACGAATGAATCCAAGTGTCTTTTCGCACTCTTCGCGGTTACCAATACTAATACGAACACAGTCTTCAATTGGTGAATTACGCAAGATGATGCCCGTATCCCAAGCCGCTTTAAACAACTCATCGCCGTTCGGGAATTTAACCAGTAAGTAGTTACCCCAACCATCAAATACCGTCACTTGAGGCATGCTTAATAGACCCGCTTGCAAATACGCTCGGTTAGCACTTAAATCCAGAACTTGGAACTTAGCTCGCGCTAGTCCTTGTTCTGAAAGTGCTTGAACGGCTATGTCAGCAACAGGGATTGGCACAGGATAAGGAGCAATCACTTTCAACAGCACATCGATAAGCTCTTTATTCGCTAGCGTAAAACCACAACGTAAACCCGCTAAAGCAAAAGCCTTCGACAAGGTGCGCAGGATCGCTAGGTTTGGATATTGCTCAAGCAAATCAACGGTTGACGCTTCTGGACAAAAATCGATATACGCTTCATCCATCACCACAATCGCTTTGTCTTGTGTCATTTCAAGCAGCTTGATGATGTCTTTACGATCAACCAAATTACCGGTTGGGTTATTTGGACTACAAACAAAGACCACTTTTACGTTGTCGAGTTGAGCTTCAATCGCTGGAAGATCCAATTGCCATTCAGAAGTCAGAGGCACAACTTTACGCTCAACACCAATCGTCTCTGCACTGATTGCGTACATACCGTAAGTGGGTGGGCAGTAAAGAATAGCGTCTTCGTTCGGCTCACAGAAAGCACGAATCAGTAATTCAATGCCTTCGTCAGCACCACGCGTTGTCAGTGTTTGCTCTGATTTCACACCAGCGTATTGGGCGTAAGCGTCAATCAGCTCTTTTGGCTGACACTCGCTGTAGCGGTTAAGACGAGACAAGTTCAGGTTGTACTCATTATCAAACGGAGATTCATTGGCGTTCAACCATACATCTCCGCTCCCACCAATGCGTCTTGCAGACAAGTAAGGTGTCAGAGCCTGAACTTGTTTTCTTGCTAACTTTTCCATGCCCTACCCTTATTTTGCTTTATTTAACTTTTCAATTCGAATGGTCACAGCGCGTTTGTGTGCATCCAAGCCTTCGGCTTCCGCCATTGTTACTACTGTTGGCGCTAGGCCTTTCAAACCATCAGCCGTTAGCTCTTGAACCGTCATTCGCTTAGAGAAATCAGCCAAACCTAGACTCGAATAAGTCTTGGTATAGCCGTAAGTCGGAAGAACGTGGTTTGTGCCTGATGCGTAGTCACCTGCAGATTCTGGAGACCAGTCACCAAGGAAAATTGAGCCTGCATTATCGAGTAATGGCAGCAATTCACGTGGATTCTTAGTTTGAACAATCAAGTGCTCAGGACCGTAGAAGTTCGAAATCGCAATCGCTTGAGTGATAGATTCAGCAATGATGATTAGGCTTGAAGCCAATGCTTGCTGAGCGATGTTCGCACGAGACAGTTCTTTCAGTTGCTTCTGAACCGCTTCTGTTACTTGGTCTGCAACCACTGGAGATGGTGTTACCAGTACAACCTGAGAATCAGGACCGTGCTCCGCTTGGCTCAACAAATCCGCAGCAATAAAGTCTGCATCTGCAGTTTCATCGGCAATCACTAACACTTCAGACGGGCCCGCAGGCATGTCAATCGCTGCGCCGCGGAAGTCATTGCTTACTTGACGTTTCGCTTCCGTTACATAGGCATTACCCGGGCCGAAGATCTTGTCGACCTTAGCCACGCTCTCGGTACCGTAAGCCATTGCAGCCACCGCTTGACCACCACCAACGTTGTATACCTCGTCGATCTTACAAAGCTTGGCGACATACAAGATTTCATCAGCGATTGGCGGAGGTGAACAAAGCACAACCTTACGACAACCTGCGATTTGAGCTGGAACACCTAACATAAGAACCGTTGACGGAAGTGGCGCACTGCCACCTGGAATATAAAGGCCAACAGTATTAATGGCGCGCGTCACTTGCTCACACACAACACCAGGCTGTGTCTCAACCTTAATTGGCTGTGGCTTTTGAGCTTCGTGAAACTTAGCAATATTGCTATAAGCTTGCTCTAACGCTTGTTTCATCTCTGGTGTTAGACGAGCACACGCCTCTTCGATCTCACCCGAGCTGACACGGATAGACTCTGGAGTCACACCATCAAACTTTGCAGTCAGCTCTCTAAGCGCGGCATCGCCTTCATTTCGTACTTTTGCAATCACATCAGAAACAGTCGCTGTGATGTTTGCACCTTCAGTAATAGCTGGACGCTCTAATACCGAGTCTTGCTGTGATTCACTTAAAGATTGCCAAACAACGGTTCTCATCGTCACTACCCCATCATTTTTTCGATTGGTAATACTAGAATCGAGCTAGCACCCAACTCTTTCAGCTGTTCCATTGTTTCCCAGAACAAGTTCTCTGTACTTACTAGGTGAACGGCAACTTTGTCTTTGTCTGTAGATAGTGGAAGAACAGTCGGATCTTCAGCACCGGGTAATAGTGCTTTGATTTGCTCTAGCTGAGATGTTGGCGCGTGAAGCATGATGTACTTCGACTCTTTCGCTTGTTGAACACCCTGCATACGAGTCAGTAGTTTTTCAATCAATGCGGTTTTGTCTGCGTCGAACTCACCAACACGTTGAATCAGTGTTGCTTTAGATTGGAAGATAGCTTCTGCTTCTTTTAGGCCGTTTGCTTCTAGCGTTGCACCTGTAGAAACTAAATCTGCGATAGCGTCTGCTAGACCTGCACGAGGGGCAACTTCAACCGAACCTGTTAGCATACAAGTGCTGAATTCAACACCCTGCTCATCCATGTAGGCTTTTAGTAGTTGTGGGTAAGTTGTCGCAATACGTTTGCCCGCGAGATCTTGTGGGCCGTTGTATACTTCATCTTTGTTGATTGCGATAGAAAGGCGGCAACCACCGAAATCTAAACGACGTAGTGTGCGAAACTCTGATGGCTCTTTTAGAGCAACACGGTCTAGGCGAACTTCTTCTAGTTCATTTTCACCGATAAAACCAAGGTCAACCACACCATCCATGATAAGACCTGGGATGTCATCATCACGAACTAATAACAAGTCGATTGGCATATTTAATGAATGAACAACTAGGCGCTCACCCATGATGTTAAATTTAACACCACATTTTTTAAGTAGATCTTGGCACTCTTTACTTAAGCGACCTTTCTTTTGAATTGCGATTCTTAGGCGTTGTGTCTGCATTGCTGTATCCCTGTGCAAATATTTGAATTTATTGATTATTTAAAAGCGCTAAAACTAAAAAACCCTCGGAAGACTTTGTCATCCCGAGGGTTTAAATCTAAATTCTTTGACTTAACCTCCGGGAGAATTCTTGCTCCCGGGTATACGTAAATCTCCCCGAAAGACTAGATAGGGTGATGATGGTGATGAATGTTCATTACTAATTTACGCATACTTATAAGCTCTTCAGTTGTTTGCTGTCTTGTCTCCACACTAACTAAGCTGAGATCCTTTTTCAACCATTTATTCGAACTTTTTTCACGAAACTTAAAATTAAATTAACAAGCACAAAAAAGGGAGGCTAACGCCTCCCTGATAGTTTACTGATTAGCTTTCAGTTTTAGCTTTTGCACGTCGCCATTTTACAGCGAGAGAAGTAAGCCAATGCAAAACATACAGCGACAAACGTTAGAGACGCTGCGCCAAATGCGATGCCAATTGAAGATGTCATACCTAGGGTAATGAAACCAATGCACGATACGAACGCCACAGACAGCGCGTATGGAAGCTGAGTCGATACGTGGTCAATATGGTTACAACGAGCACCAGTAGAAGACAGAATCGTTGTGTCTGAAATTGGAGAGCAGTGGTCACCAAATACAGAGCCCGCAAGAACCGCACTTAGCATCGGCAAAATTAGCGTGATGTCAGATGCTGCAGCCATGTCACCCGCAATAGGTAGCATGATACCGAACGTACCCCAAGATGTACCTGTCGAGAAAGCCATCAAACCAGCAAGAAGGAACAAGATAACTGGTAGCCAGTGGTAATCAATATTGCCCGTTGCTAAAGATGATAGGTACGAACCTGTTTTCATGTCGCCGATGACAGAGCCGATAGTCCAAGCGAACACAAGAATTAGGATAGCGCCAAACATAGAGCTTGCACCGATCCACATTGTTCTTGCGATGTCTGCCATAGACAGCTTTTGCTTAAATACAGTCGCTAGCGCCACAAGTAGACCGATGATGCCACCGTAAACAAGAGACTTACCTACATCCGTGTTTTCAAACGCACCTAGAAGGTTAAATGCTTGACCGTCAGCAGTAAGCGCTTGCCCACCTGTGTAAAGCATCGCGGCAACGGTCGCTACGATTAGCGATACGATTGGCATAACCAGATCAGAAACAGAACCATTCTCGCTCTCTTCGATATCTAGTTCTTCATTTAGATCATGCGCTTGCTTTTGATCGTTGTCGCCTTCAAAGCCACGGCCTTGAGATGCTTCGATCTCATGCTCACGCATTTTACCAACGTCTAGGCCGAACCATGCAACGGCAAACACCATTAACAGAGCGAATACAGCGTAGAAGTTCATTGGGATAAGACGAACGTAAGCACCCAGTGCAGAATACTCTGTCACACCGTGTGTCACTAAGATGCCACCAATGATAGTGATGATGTAAGCACCCCAGCTAGAAGCAGGCATGATCACACACATAGGAGCAGCCGTTGAATCTAGGATATAAGCAAGCTTAGCGCGAGATACGTAAAAACGGTCTGTTACAGGACGAGAGATGGCACCAACCGCTAGGCTGTTAAAGTAGTCATCAACAAAGATGAATACACCTAAGAAAGCAGCAAGTAGTTTTGAACCACGTTTGCTCTTAACGCGAGACTGTGCCCATTCAGCAAATGCGCGAGTACCGCCAGACAGTGTTAATAGTGCAGTTGTCATTCCAAGAATAATTAGGAATGCAATGATGCTCATATTCCAAGTGTTGATGCCACCATCTTCGATGAAAACACCCGATGCTTTAGTAAACACGTAGCTAGCTGCGTTACCTACTGAGTAATCAGCAAGTAGAATCGCACCCATAACAATACCGACACCCAAAGAAACCAATACACGTCGGGTAACAATAGCAAGAGTCAATGCAACCAAAGGAGGAAGCAGTGATAAAGGCGATGTTGCAAAATCTATTAAATTCATGATCTTCAAAAACCAGTTTTTTATTTGGCTAGAGATCTACTGCAGACAAACTTGATACGGCTGACCAAGTTCATGTTGAACTAAGCGAAAGGGAAGTGAACACTTCACCCAACCCTACAGTAGCGCTCCATAGTTTAAAATTAAGACTATGGCAGTGTTGTACCTATTGAGCACAACCCCAGCAAATTGCTTAGATATACAATTTACTTCGGCAATTACACCTTTCATTCCCGCTCATTGGCATCACCCCAACGGAAGTTACTTTTTATAATTGCACCTCTACGTGCGATAACATTATTAACCGTGTAAACCAGAGTTTAACAACAGATTAACCAAAGCCTCGCATCAGGTAGCCGCAATTGTACTCATGAAGAGCAACAATGCAACATATCATTCCGAGAAAAATAGCTTTTTGTTAATGAAGTAATCAATAACAGAATAGTCAACTCTGGTGAACTACTCCACCAGTCACATATCATTTTTTAAGAGAATCTTAATAATTATTATAAATTCGATAGGAATACAACGTTGAGTTTTCAACTATTCATCTCACTTTTATATTTTAATATGTAATAGAAGAAATACTATTTGTTTTATTCTTGGGCTCTGTTTATTATTAGGAGGATTATTTAGTTTACCTTGATGGAAAATATCATGTCTGAATTAACAAAAACTCTATTAAATATCCGTAGCCTTCGTGCGTTCTCACGTGAATTAACTCTTGAGCAACTTGAAGAAGCGCTAGACAAGCTAACTATTGTTGTACAAGAGCGTCAAGAGTCAGAAGCTGAAGAGCGTGCGGCTAAAGCAGAACAAGAAGCTAAACTTTCTGCTATTGCTGAACAAATTGCAAAAGACGGAATTGATGTTGCCGATCTTATTGCTGCACTTTCTGGTGAAGCAAAATCTAAAACAACAAAAGCTAAACGTGCTCCTCGCCCAGCGAAATACAAATATGTAGATGCGAACGGCGACGAGAAAACTTGGACAGGTCAAGGCCGTACGCCTTCAGCTATCCAAGAACAGCTAGATGCTGGTAAATCTCTAGAAGAATTTGCTATCTAAGTTAAGCGTTCAGTTTACTGAGTGGGTAATCAATTACACACTTAGCAATAGAATTAATATTTAAGTCGACCAAAGTATTATTTACGGCTTCAATATATTCAGAAACAAAAAAGGCTCCTTTCGGAGCCTTTTTTATATTTTGTTACCCTTTAATGTTCTTTATAAACATAGATGCGCATTTGATAAACTCATACGCATCGGATAAACAAAGTGTCTTATCTTTCCCAGTACGCTTCTTCTAGGCTATCTTCTCTTTCAGGAAGACCACGAGATAAACGTGGAGAGTGTTGAACTAACACTTCATAGCTAGCACGGTTTGAATATTTACAAACTTGTGAGAATGAAGAATAGGTCAAAAATGAATGTTGGTGCTTACTTGAGTTTGGCACGTTTTCTTTGTGGTACTTATTCGCAGCCATATCATGTAATAAAGCCGATAAAGCAGCATCACCTGCACCATTCGTATTTTTGATTTTTTCCGGACCACCCATGTATGGCGCAATATGCGAATACACTTTAGTTGGGTTTTCACATAACTCTTTATGCGCAGGACGGCTAAATTCAAAACGGTTGAATTCAGCAATTGAACCAGGAAGTAAAGGCAGTGACGTTTCACGCTTAGCTGCATCTTCCGTATAGCCAGCCATAAATAGACCAACAGGTCCCGCAGTGCATAGAACAAGGTCTACCCACTCTAACGCTTTATCTGATGCAGCCAGTGGATCGCTTTCACCCGTTAATGCTTCAGCTTCGTCTTCATTCATTGCAACAACCGTTACGTGTTGCTCAAGGAAATCTTTCCAGAATTCTGGATCATCTTGAATAACGAACTTAGTACCCAATGTAAGAACTACTGGCACATCGTATTTCTTCGCGTACTCGATCGCTTTCATTGTTGCTTCAGGCATAGGGTCACCTGGTTTACAACGAACTAAATAAGCCGTTAAAACTAAAGCAGAAGCACTTTTGAAGATTTTTTCAGGAATGCTTTCTGGTTTTAATTGGTTCATTTGTCCTTCGCTAATTGCGAAAGTACGTTCACCGTCTTCTGTAATTAATGCAAAACAGCGACCGATTGCGCCATCTACCCCTTGTAAATGGTTCAGATCCATTCTGCTTGATGTATTACATAAATAACGGTAACCGTAGCTACCAATCTTAATATCTTGGCTCATGACACCCAGTAGAGTAGAACGGTCATCCGCTAGCACTGAATAGTTGTGTAATGTGTTGCCAATTGTGCCACCAGCGTATTCATTGGTAATCAGGCACTGTTCTTTTAATTCTTGATATAAAGATTCAGCGGCTGCGTCACCAATAACCAGTGAATGTCCCTTGCTCAAACCATACTTCTCAATAAGTTCAGAACTCACCTTTGCTTCAATATCCACCAATGTTTGGTCAATACCGATAATATGAGTGCGTGACATTCTTTTACTGCTTTGAGCTTGGCTCACTAGAGGATCACGAGCGTGAACCGGAAAGTAGTGCTTTGATTTACGTTGTCCAGGGAATTTCATAGGGCTAGTCTAAGTCAAGGGGAAATAGGTGGCGGATTCTACCGCGCTATATTTAACGCGGCAATCTTTCAAACTATAGCAAACGTTTGCTGAAGGTTTTTTTTATTCGCCTTCCATAAAGCTTAAATCAGGCAGCATGCCCAAATGCTCGGCGTAACGTTTCTGATTAAACTCCGCGCCGTTTTTCATAACGTCAAATACTTCAATTGCCAATGCACATGCCATAGCCGCAATTGCCTCTTCACGAGGAGTACCAGTCATCATTAAACGCATCAACGTCTCTTTCACTTTCACTGGTTCGCCATCTTCAAGCTGGTTCTCGATAATCTCAATCAGCTCTTCTTCTTGCATAAATTCATTTTGTTCAGACATTTTTTTATCTCAGGTCTTGGATTTCGAGCGACTATGCCACATATACTTCTGACATCCTAGCGACTCACCTCGCTCTCATGCGATTCTCTAACAAAGTCAGCGCACTATTTGTGCAAATGAAACTGTGATTCCGGTCTCGGATCTGTCACGGCGTTTCTCTTTCTGTTAGAATCTGCGACCAAGTAATAGTAACGGTGTTTAGACATGTCAGATATCAGCTCTGGAAACAGCGAAAAGAAAGTAATTGTCGGTATGTCCGGCGGTGTAGATTCGTCAGTATCGGCGTATCTTCTTCAGCAACAAGGCTATCAGGTAGAAGGCCTTTTCATGAAAAACTGGGAAGAAGACGATAATGAAGAATACTGCACGGCAGCTGAAGACCTTGCTGATGCTCAAGCGGTATGTGACAAACTGGGTATCCACCTTCACACTATCAACTTTGCTGCAGAATACTGGGACAACGTATTCGAATACTTCCTTGAAGAGTACAAAGCAGGCCGTACGCCTAACCCAGATATCCTTTGTAACAAAGAAATCAAATTCAAAGCATTCTTAGAGTTTGCTGATGAAGTACTAGACGCAGATTACATCGCGATGGGTCACTACGTTCGTCGTACTTTCCCCACTCAAGAAGAGCTAAATGCTGGCGTTAAACCAGAAATGCTACGTGGCCTAGACAGCAACAAAGACCAGAGCTATTTCCTATACACGCTAAGCTCAGATCAAGTAGCACGCAGCCTATTCCCTGTTGGTGAACTAGAGAAGCCTGAAGTGCGACGCATTGCTGAAGAGCAAGACTTGATCACTGCGAAGAAAAAAGACTCTACAGGTATCTGCTTTATCGGTGAGCGAAAATTCACTGAATTCCTAGGCAAATACCTACCAGCACAACCAGGTAACATCGAAACGCCAGAAGGCCAAGTAATTGGTCAACACCAAGGCTTGATGTACCACACACTAGGTCAACGTAAAGGCCTACATATCGGCGGCACCAAAGGCGGCGGCGGTAATGAAGAACCATGGTTTGTTGGTGAAAAAGACCTTAAGCGTAATGTACTTATCGCAGTACAAGGTAAAGACCACCCTCTTCTGAAATCAGAAGGTTTGATCGCATCTCAACTTCATTGGGTAAATCGCACACCAATTACTGAAGTTATGACATGCACGGTAAAAACACGTTACCGTCAAACAGATATTCCTTGTACAATCATCCCAATTGATGATGAGAACATTAAGGTTATTTTTGATGAGCCACAAATTGCCGTGACCCCAGGTCAATCTGCAGTGTTCTACCAAGGCGAAGTATGTCTTGGTGGTGGTATCATCGAAAAGCGCATCTAATCAATCAAACGATAAACGATAGAAGACAACTAGGAGTTACTACGTGGCTAATACACTTTATGACCGTACGATTGCTTTCGCCGGAATTTGCCAAGCTGTGGCTTTGGTTCAACAAGTAGCGAAAGACGGCCATTGTGATAAAGATGCCTTCGAAGCTTCACTCAGTGCCATTTTAAATACCAACCCTGCGAATACCGTGGGCGTATTTGGACGTGAAGCGAACCTAAAGCTTGGCCTTGAGTGCTTAGTAAAAGGTATCGATAGTACTCCAGCAGGTAGCGATATCACGCGTTACATCATCAGCTTGATGGCGCTTGAGCGTAAGCTATCTTCTCGCAACGATTCTATGTCTCAGCTTGGTGATCGCATTCAAACTGCAGAGCGCCAAACTGAACACTTTGATCTGTTTGACGAGCAAATGATCAGCAACCTTGCGAGCATCTACCTTGATGTTGTCAGCCCTATCGGCCCACGCATTCAGGTTTCTGGTACACCGTCTGTACTTCAACAGACATCGAGCCAACATAAGGTTCGCGCACTGCTTCTATCAGGGATTCGAAGCGCTGTGTTATGGCGTCAAGTTGGCGGCAAACGTCGCCACCTTATCTTCGGTCGCAAGAAGATGATCGAGCAGGCTCAAATCCTGCTAGCTCGAATGTAATTTATTAGCTCGCGCCTCGTCGCGAGCTTGTTTTTTGTACCAACACAACTCTCACGCAAACGATTGCGCAATGTGCGTGACAATTGAGATTGTTACTGGTATAAACCTCTCAAAATTTAGAAAACTCAATTCAGGAGAACACCATGGAACTGTCAGCATTGACTGCTGTTTCACCAGTAGACGGCCGTTACGGAAGTAAGACTATTGCATTACGCAGCATCTTTAGTGAGTTTGGACTACTAAAGTACCGCTCTATCGTTGAAATTCGTTGGTTACAAAAGCTTGCAGCAACTGATGCAATCAAAGAAGTACCAGCGTTCAGTGCAGAAGCTAACCAGTTTCTTGATGAACTAGCCGCTAACTTCAGCGAAGAAGACGCTCTGCGTATCAAAGAGATCGAGCGCACGACAAACCACGACGTAAAAGCGGTTGAGTACTTCTTGAAAGAGAAAGTTGCGGGCGTTCCTGAGCTTCACGCAGTTAACGAATTCATTCACTTTGCATGTACTTCTGAAGACATCAACAACACCTCTCACGCGCTTATGCTTAAAGAAGCTCGTGACACAGTGATTCTTCCAGAAATTCGTAACGTAATCGATGCTATCAAAGCACTTGCGAACGAGTACCGTGATATTCCTCTTCTTTCTCGTACACACGGTCAGCCAGCTTCTCCTTCGACTATGGGTAAAGAGATGGCGAACGTTGCGTACCGTATGGAACGTCAATTCAAGCAAATCGAAAGCGTTGAGATTCTAGCGAAAATCAACGGCGCTGTAGGTAACTACAACGCTCACCTTTCTGCATACCCTGAAGTTGAATGGCACCAATTCAGCGAAGAGTTCATCACTGAATCTCTTGGCGTAACTTGGAACCCGTACACAACTCAAATCGAACCTCACGATTACATCGCTGAGCTATTCGACGCTGTTGCTCGTTTCAATACAATTCTTCTAGACTTCGACCGTGACGTTTGGGGCTACATCGCTCTTGGTCACTTCAAGCAGAAGACTATTGCTGGCGAAATCGGTTCTTCTACAATGCCGCATAAAGTAAACCCAATTGACTTCGAAAACTCTGAAGGCAACCTTGGCCTAGCTAACGCAGTATTTAGCCACCTTGCACAAAAGCTTCCAGTTTCTCGCTGGCAACGTGACCTAACAGACTCTACGGTTCTTCGTAACCTAGGTGTTGGTGTTGGCTACGCAATCATTGCATACACTTCAACTCTGAAAGGTATTAGCAAGCTAGAAGTTAACCGTGAAGCGCTACTTGCTGAACTAGACAAGAACTGGGAAGTACTAGCAGAACCAGTACAAACAGTAATGCGTCGTTACGGCATCGAGAAGCCATACGAGAAGCTTAAAGAGCTAACTCGTGGTAAGCGTGTAGACGGCGAAGGCATGCGTGCATTCATCGACGGTCTAGAGATTCCTGAAGACGAGAAAGTTCGTCTGAAAGAGATGACTCCAGCAAACTACATCGGTCAAGCAATCGAGCTGACTGACAAGCTGTAATATTCGAATTTCGAATCGCAGAATAGATCAAGGCTTCCCATGTGGAAGCCTTTTTATTGCGCGGAACTAAATCTATCGCCAAAAGAATCGTCAACATAGAACACCAAGCCTTCTTCAATTGATCTACTCGTCCCTTACTCATTCATTATTCACCTAGCGACAACTGCACCTCATGTCTCAACACTTGTTATCTTAAACGCCAAGATCAAAAAAGGCCTCCCGAAGGAAGCCTTTAGATTTACCTTGTCGATTAGCGATGGCTAATCGTATTAGACATTACATGTTACGTAGAGACGCAATACGCTTGTCTAGCGGTGGGTGGCTCATTAATAGCTCAGTTAGAGACTTCTTACCGTTGATACCAAACGCCATCATAGAACCTTCTAGTTGTGGCTCGTGGCTCACTTTTAGACGCTCTAGCGCTGCAATCATCTTCTCTTTACCTACCAAGTGCGCAGCACCTGCATCGGCATGGAATTCACGATGACGGCTGTACCACATCGTAATGAAGCTTGCCAAGAAACCAAATACCAATTCCAGCACCATAGACACACCGAAGTACACCATCATGTTGCTGCCACCCTCTTCTTCGTTATCATTCGACGCAACAATGTTCGCGATGAAACGAGAAAGGAAGATAACGAACGTGTTCACGACACCTTGCATTAGGGTCATTGTCACCATGTCGCCGTTTGCGATGTGGCTAACTTCGTGCGCTAATACCGCTTCAGCTTCGTCACGTGTCATGTTATGTAGCAGGCCTGTTGATACTGCTACCAATGAATCGTCACGCTTAGCACCTGTAGCAAATGCGTTGATGTCTGGCGAATCGTAGATCGCCACTGTTGGCATACCAATACCAACTTGTTGAGCTTGACGGCTTACCGTCTCCATCAACCAATGTTCTGTTTCATTACGTGGGCTTTCAATGACCATGCCGCCTACAGAGCGTAGCGCCATTTTCTTCGACATCATTAATGAAATGAATGAGCCGCCAAAACCAAATACCGCAGCCATCACCAATAAGCCTGATAGGCTACCGGGTTGCATACCTGTGACTGCGTATACAATATTAAGAACAACACTTAGTACCAATACAACCGCTAGGTTGGTTGCAAGGAACAACATTACTCGCTTCATTACTTATCTCCGCATGAAAGCTGTTTTTATAAAACTTATTGTTATAGACAAGGCAGACAGCAATAGATTCCAACCTTGAAGACTTATACTTACTTATACATATAGTCTTAGATTAAGAAAACAAGGTTAAGCATTAAATTGCAACATTTGATTACGAGATTATAGCTGAGTTAATCACGGTCTATTAGACCTAAGTCGTATGGTGTCGATATAACAATCCGTTTACAGTGACTTCAGATGATTTATTGGCTAGTCCATGTACAAAAAGGGAACGATCATGGTTGAAGGTACTAACACTCAAATGGCTATCGATTTACTGTGCTGTCACCTAGGGATTACTGAAGAAGAAGCGAAAAAGCAGATCGGTATTCTTACGCCAGAAGCAGCGCAAGCAAACATCACAGAGACACAGCAAGCACTAATGGGACTCACTAAAGAGCACTAATCCCTCGCTTGACTCTATAAAGGCTTAAATAGCAAAAGGGCTGCAATCGCAGCCCTTTTCTTGTTCTATGCCCTAATAACCAATTACAGTGCTAGCAATGGTTGAACATCGATGTACTTACCAATGTTCTTAGACTTAGCTTTTGGTACGTAAGGGATCTCACCTAGCTTTGGCGCACCTAGTTTGTCTTCAAGCATCGCAATAATATCAGCGTAGTGCTCAGTGCCTGGATTAATGCGGTTTGCTACCCAACCAACTAAGTTTAGTCCGTCAGCACGAATCGCTTCTGCCGTTAACAGAGCATGGCTTAAACAACCCAGCTTAATACCCACGGTCAATACAACTGGAAGCTGTTCTTTTTTAACCCAGCTAGACAAGTATTCATCATCTGAAACCGGTACACGCCAGCCACCCGCACCTTCAACTAGGACGATGTCAGAGTTTTGCTTATGCTCGTCTAGCTTCGCTGATAATACCGCTTCATCAATCACGACACCGTCATGCTTGGCTGCGATGTGAGGTGATGATGGTAGTAACAATGCGTACGGGTTAACGTCTTCGTAAGCAATGTCTTGTGTCGCCGCTTCTTGAAGATGCAGTGCATCACTGTTACGTAACCCTTCAGGGTATTGCTCACACCCTGCAGCAACTGGCTTGTAGCCAATTGTTGATAAATCTTGTGCGGCCAAAGCTTGAAGAATCGCTTTTGAAACCACAGTTTTTCCCACTTCGGTATCCGTACCTGCAATGAATAATGCATCAATCATAATTGAATAACCCCTAAACAAACTTGATATGTTGCTGGTAAGAAACCTTGATGGTTTTTGAACTCTCGATATTCCCGTTCAACAAGCTGCAACATACGGCGGCTTGTTAAACCTTGTGAGCGACCACTTACGTGATTAGCGCCGATACCTTTAAGGTCGCGCATCAGTTCAAACGCAGTGTCGTACCAAACGGTGATGGTGGGCAAGTCTAGTTGATGAGCAGTACAGCTAGATTGCGCTAACGCAATTTTTACCTGATTGATTGTAATAAAATGGTTAACGTGTTGATGTGCGTCAATTTTGGACCATGACTTTTCCAGTTCAAACAGTGACCCATCAAGCAAAGTTGAGAAAATCACACGTCCACCAGCCGTTGTAACACGCTTCATCTCTTTCAAAGGCGACGATAAATCATCACACCATTGCAACGCAAGGCTAGAGAAAACGATGTCAAAACACCCATCTTCAAACGGTAATTGTTCAGCATCGGCTTGTTGATATAAAGAGACAGATGCACCACAACGCTTCTCTGCGGTTTCTAACATTCCAACAGAAAGATCAGCGCAAACCACTTCAGCGCCTCGTTTCACCATCTGTTCGGAGAAATAGCCAGTGCCACAGCCTAAATCGAGCACCTTAAAGCCTGACAGATCGCTGGGTAACTTATCCAGCAGTCTGTGGCCGACATCTCGCTGGAATTCAGCGTGTTTGTCATAGGTTGTTGCTGCTTTACCAAAGGCTTCGGCAATCGCACTTTTGTCTTGGCCGACGTAATTATCCACTACTGCTTCTTGTGACATTTACTGAGCCTCTTTAGTTGATTCAAAGCTTGGATGGATACCCGATTTAACGCCTGAGTCGATGTTTCGTTCAATGGCTTGATGCAACGACCTGGTTAACTGGAGAATCTGTTTTTGGCTATGTTTAGCCGTTAACGTGATTCGTAATCGAGCGGTTCCAGCAGGAACGGTTGGTGGCCTTATTGCGGTCACCCAAACTTGGTTTTGCTTTAACTCTTCAGCAATAGATAGTGCAGACTGGGCTTCGCCGATTAAAAACGGCTTGATCGGCGTCTGAGTATCCACAAAACCTTTCAAGCCGCTCATTTGCTCTGCATAGAGAGAGCCTAACTCCGCCAGCTTTTCTCGGCGCCACTCTTGATTTTGAATCATCTGACAGGCATGAGACAAAGCCACCGCTTGTGAAGGTGGCATTGCCGTAGAGTAAACGTGATGACGAGCAAATTGAGTTAAGTAATCACCCACCTCTGACGAGCACAAAATCGCAGCACCAGAGAGGCCAAATGCTTTACCAAAGGTCACCACCAAGATATCAGGTGAGACTTGTGCCGCACTGCAGCTCCCAGCCCCTTTATCACCTAATACGCCGATACCGTGGGCATCATCAACTGCCAACCAATTGTCGTATCGATTAGTCAGGTTAAATATCTGGCTAAGAGGCGCTTGGTCGCCATCCATGCTAAACACACCTTCAGTAACGACTAATGATTGTGGAGAGCGGCTTAGTAAAGACTCGAGGTGCTGAGTATCGTTGTGCTTGAAACGTTTCATTGTTGCAGGACAAAGCATCCCCGCTTCCATCAAAGAGGCGTGGTTAAGTTTGTCTTGCAGCAGAGAGTCGTCTTTTTCGAGCAGAGAAAACAACAAGGCTTGGTTCGCACTGAAACCAGAACTAAAGAGAATTGCACGTTCAAAACCCAACCATTCACAAAGTTGAGCTTCTAAATTTCGATGAGCAGGAGTAAACCCCGTGACCAATGGCGATGCCGCACTACCAGCACCATACTGAGAAAGTCCCGCTTGCCACGCCTCCACCAATTCAGGATCGCTCGCCAAGCCTAGGTAATCATTACTCGAAAAATTAATGAAGCTAGAACCTTCGCTAGTAAGCAAAGGACCATTACTGTTTTCTAACACCTTAAGTTGGCGAGTTAACCCTTGCTCACGGCGATGAGCAAGAGCTCTTTTGATACGAGATTTAAACAGTGGCATCGTAGAACATGTCATCTTTCGTTGGACGAGCAGCAACGCGCTCCACCACTTGATCTAACAGTTCGTTTTCTTGAATTTCATCAGGCTTCTGAGCCACTTGTTGGCTGTTGATCCCTAACTTCTTAAATAACTGCATGTCCGTGTCTTCATCTGGATTTGGCGTAGTCAGTAGCTTACAGCCGTAGAAAATAGAGTTCGCGCCAGCCATAAAACACATCGCCTGCATCTGTTCATTCATGTTTTCACGACCGGCAGATAAGCGAACCGCAGACATTGGCATCATGATACGAGCAATCGCAATCAACTTAATGAAGTCAAAAGATTCAACATCATCGACGTTTTCCATCGGTGTGCCTTTCACTTTCACGAGCATGTTGATTGGCACACTCTCTGGGTGTACAGGAAGGTTCGCTAGCTCTACCAGCAAGCCTGCACGGTCATTAGTACTTTCGCCCATACCGATGATGCCACCAGAACAGATCTTCATCCCGGCATCACGTACGTGAGATAGCGTATCTAAACGATCTTGGTAAGTACGGGTGGTAATAATACTACCGTAGAATTCTGGCGACGTATCAAGGTTATGGTTGTAGTAGTCCAAACCTGCGTCTGCAAGCTCACCTGCTTGATCAGGCGTTAACATACCTAGTGTCATACAAGTTTCTAGGCCCATGCCCTTCACACCTTTGATCATGTCAGTTAGGTGAGGCATATCGCGTTCTTTCGGGTTTTTCCATGCAGCGCCCATACAGAAACGAGTTGAGCCCGCATTTTTGGCTTTTTGCGCCGCATCCAAAACACGCTCAACTTCCATTAAGCGTTCTTTGTCGACATCCGTTCGGTAGTGAGCACTTTGAGGACAGTACTTACAATCTTCAGGGCAAGCACCAGTCTTTATCGATAACAGCGTACTCACCTGCACGTGGTTGTGCTCTTGGTACTGTCTATGAACCACTTGAGCTTCAAACATTAAATCCATAAACGGTTTTTCAAGCAGCGCTGTTACTTCAGCAACTGTCCAGTCATGACGAACTTCCACGTGTCGATCCTTTTTATTATTTGATGTTGCATCTCCATCACTAGAGATTGCATTTATGCTTGGCTAGTCTACCGACAAGCTTTAGACTGTCAACACATTGATAATATCAAAAGTTTACATTTGGTTATTTTTTAATCAACACCAGGAATGGAAATTACTATGGATCTCGCCTTTGATCGCCAGCATATCTGGCATCCCTACACATCAACGTTGACACCTCTGACCTGCTACCCGGTCACAAATGCAGAAGGTGTTTACCTAGAATTAGAAGGCGGAAAACGAATTATTGATGGCATGTCATCTTGGTGGTCAACCATTCATGGCTACAACCACCCAGAACTAAACGCTGCGGCTCACAGTCAAATTGATAAAGTTTCACACGTTATGTTTGGTGGTATCACCCATCAGCCCGCTATCGATTTGTGTAAAAAGCTTTTGAATCTCGCACCAAGTAATCTTGAACATGTATTCTTGGCTGATTCAGGTTCAGTCGCGGTAGAAGTAAGCCTTAAAATGGCGCTTCAATACTGGCATGCCAAGGGGCAACCTCGTTCGAAATTCCTCACACTCAGAGATGGCTACCACGGTGATACCTTTGCAGCGATGTCAGTGACCGATCCTGACAACTCAATGCATAGCCTCTATAAAGGTTTTCTGCCGGAACACATTTTCGCTGATTCACCAAAAACTGGCTTTTGGGATGAGTGGAACGCCAAAGACATTGATAGCTTTCGCGAAAAGTTGACCGTACACCATGAAGAAATCGCTGCCGTGATCCTAGAGCCAATTGTTCAAGGCGCTGGCGGTATGCGCATCTACCACCCTGAGTTCCTAAAACAGGTTCGATTGCTGTGTGATGAATTCAACGTATTGCTGATTTTAGATGAGATTGCGACCGGGTTTGGCCGCACTGGGAAATTGTTCGCGTGTGAGCATGCCGATGTTCAACCGGACATTCTATGCTTGGGTAAAGCGCTGACTGGCGGCTACATGACCCTTTCTGCAACGCTGGCGAGCAAAGAGGTCGCAGATACGGTATGTGGTGGTGAAGCGGGTTGCTTTATGCACGGACCAACCTTTATGGGTAACCCATTGGCTTGCGCGGTCGGCGCGGCAAGTTTATCGATCATAGAGCAAGGCCATTGGCAAAATCAGACTCAACAGATCGAACAACTCTTCTCTGAATTACTGCCACCTTTGCGAGAGCATGATCTGGTTAAAGACGTACGCTGGCTAGGAGCGATTGGCGTTGTTGAAACACATACACCTGTCGATATGGAAACCATTCAAGCTCATTTTGTTGAGCAAGGTGTTTGGATTCGCCCATTTGGTAAATTGATTTATATGATGCCTCCCTTTATTAGTAAGCCAGAACATATCGAGCAGCTTGTTTCAGCCATTGAAAGTGTATTACAGGATAATAACTGCTTTAAGTAACGGAGTTTACTCTTATCTTCCTTTGTTAGTGAATCTCATAAATTAAAAGGCCTTACGTGAAAGTAAGGCCTTAGTATATTTTCGGTGATAGTTAACAATTTAACGTAATTGGCTATCTTTACTTGCTCGACGGTTAAACAATGAATGTCGATGTGCGTCATGCTCTAATATTGACTGACATTCAATACAGAAACGTACGCCTTTAATCGCAAGACGTCTTTGTTCTGGTATCTCATCACCGCATTCATCGCAATAACGCAAGCTTTCTCCGCCTTGAATGTTACCTCTTACTCGAGAGATCTCATCATCAATGGTATTTTGAATTTGCTGGCTGACACTATCGTCACCAGCCCATCCTACGGCCATAAGCCCTCCTCAGTATTTGAACGAGAAAATCTATACCTACCGCGGTAAGAGCATATTATAGCCACATTTAAGGATTGTAATAATTATCAAAATTAAGAAAACACTATTACGCACAGGTAACAAAAGTTATTTATTTCTCGCCACCGCACTATTCTATAGGCAATAAAAAACCCAGCCTGCTGGCTGGGTTTTATGAGCAATCTGATGCTTAATCAGTCTAATTAACCGATGTGCGTTACGCCGCCCATGTATGGCTGAAGCACTGCTGGGATAGCAATACGGCCATCAGCTTCTTGGTTGTTCTCAAGAATAGCAACCATAGTACGACCAACAGCAAGACCAGAACCGTTTAGTGTGTGTACAAGTTCAGGTTTCTTCTCGCCTTTACGACGGAAACGAGCTTGCATACGACGTGCTTGGAAATCCCACATGTTTGAACAAGAAGAGATTTCACGGTAAGTCTCTTGCGCTGGAACCCATACTTCTAAGTCGTAAGTTTTCGCAGAACCGAAGCCCATGTCACCTGTACATAGAATCACTTTACGGTAAGGAAGCTCTAGAAGTTGAAGTACTTTCTCAGCGTGACCAGTTAGCTCTTCAAGCGCTGCCATTGAGTCTTCTGGCTTAGTGATTTGTACTAATTCAACTTTGTCGAATTGGTGCATACGGATAAGACCACGAGTGTCACGACCGTAAGAACCCGCTTCAGAACGGAAACACGGCGTGTGAGCCGTCATCTTAAGTGGCAGTTCAGCTTCATCAGTAATTGTGTCACGAACCATGTTCGTTACCGGAACTTCCGCAGTAGGGATAAGCGATAGAGTCTTAAGAGGCACATCACTTACTTGCTCAGTTAGCGGGCTTGTGTGGAACAAGTCTTCGCCGAACTTAGGAAGTTGACCAGTACCGTAAAGGCTATCGTGGTTCACTAGGTACGGTACGTACATTTCTGTGTAGCCGTGCTCATCTGTGTGAAGGTCCAACATGAACTGAGCAATAGCACGGTGTAGACGCGCAAACTTGCCTTTCATCACGATGAAACGAGAACCAGAGATTTTAACTGCGCTAGCAAAATCAAGACCGCCAGACATTTCGCCAAGATCTACATGATCTTTCACTTCAAAGTCGTAAGCCTTAGGTTGACCCCAACGAGAAACTTCTACGTTGTCGTCTTCATCTTTACCATCTGGCACTTCTGCATCAGGTAGGTTAGGAATAGACATTGTGATCGTTTCTAGCTCAGATTGAAGATCAGCCAATGCTACTTTAGCTTGGTCTAGTTCTGCGCCTAAGTTGCCTACTTCTGCAAGGATACGCTCAGCTTCTTCATGGTCGCCTTTTGCTTTCGCTTGACCAATGGACTTCGATCGAGAGTTACGTAACGCTTGTAGCTCTTCAGTTTTCATCTGAAGGGACTTACGTTTTTCTTCAAGTTCACGAATTGTCTCTACATCAAGGGTGAAGCCTCGACGTGCTAATTTTGCCGCTGTTTCATCCAGCTCAGCTCGAAGTAATTTAGAATCCAGCATTGCTAATCCTATGCTTTAGTTATTTGAATATTCAGTAGTTTGCTACTGAATCACTGCTAAACCTCTAAAACTGGTGCTATTTCGACCAACTTTTAACGATTTAATTGAATTTTTATGACTAGGTAACGATATCCAAAAAAGACTACTTTTCATAGCGTTTTTGTGGGCTTTTTGCGTCCAAATCCGCCAGATAATCTAGCTTCTCGCCAATTTTGGTCTCTAAGCCTCGTTTTGTTGGGAAATAGTATTGCTTCTCTCCCATTTCAGGAGGCAGATACTTTTCGCCAGCCGCGTAGGCTCCAGGTTCGTCATGAGCATAACGGTATTCTTGCCCGTAGCCCATGTCCTTCATCAAAGTTGTGGGTGCATTCCGCAAATGATGAGGGACTTCATACTCAGGCAGATTGTGCGCGTCTGTTAACGCTTGCTTCCAAGCTGTATAAACGGCGTTACTCTTTGGTGCACACGCGAGATAAACAACCGCCTGTGCAATCGCACGCTCCCCTTCAGCAGGGCCAATACGTGTAAAACAATCCCAAGCCGACATCGCGACTTGCATTGCGCGAGGGTCAGCATTGCCAATATCTTCAGAAGCAATCGCCAGCAAGCGTCTAACGATATACAGAGGATCGCAACCTGCCGCAATCATGCGTGCCGACCAATATAAAGCGGCATCAGGGTTTGAACCACGAATTGACTTATGAACTGCAGATATTAGGTCGTACCAAATGTCGCCTTTATTATCAAAACGAGCGACCTTCTCACCGGCCACTTCAGCCAGCAACTGCAAGGTTATCGCTTTCTCGCCTTTATCGTTGTCTTCTGCCATGTCATACAGCAGTTCAAGATAGTTAAGCGACATACGCGCGTCGCCGTTAACCAGTTCTGCAAGGCGATCTAAAACATTATCAGCAAAATCAGCAGGCACATCACCTAACCCGCGTTGCTTATCTTCAATCGCTTGGCGGATAACGAGGGAAATATCCTCGGTATTGAGAGAAGTCAGTTTGTAAACACGCGCACGTGACAGCAAAGCGTTGTTCAATTCAAAAGAAGGATTTTCTGTGGTCGCGCCAATAAAGGTGACCGTGCCATCTTCAATATGAGGTAGAAAGGCATCTTGCTGACTTTTGTTAAAGCGATGCACCTCGTCCACAAACAAGATTGTTCTGCGCCCTGCTTGTTTGTTTTCTCGGGCTTTCTCAATGGCGATACGAATGTCTTTCACGCCCGATGTTACCGCTGATACGCGCTCAACTTCAGCATTCGCATAATTTGCTGCCACTTCTGCGAGTGTCGTTTTACCGGTGCCCGGAGGGCCCCATAGAATCATGGAATGGATATGGCCCGCTTCCAATGCTCTGCGAAGGGGTTTCCCTGGGCCCAATATATGCTGCTGACCGATGTACTGTTCGACAGTTTCCGGTCTCATACGAGCAGCAAGGGGACGAAAATCTTCGTCCCCTGCAAAATCTAAGCTGTAATTACTCAATTGCAATCTCTTGATTCGTTGATGGCATTAATGCCTATCGACTTACTACCAAACGATCTGCTTGTTTAGATCAGTTTCTTTGGTCGTCGACCTCGACACCGTCCGGTGCCACAAAAGTAAAGCGGTCTGCTGCTGGTTTACCTAAGTCAACATTGCTAAAGGTAAACTCACCTTTTTGGCCATCTTGTTCAATCACATTAAAGCCCTGAACAATGCCCTTTTCAGTGATATTAATCTGGAAGTCACCCTGATTTGAATCGACCGCGGTTGGCGTTAGCGTAAATTGATTACCCGTTTGCGCCACATTGTAGTTATCCCAATCGCTTTCTTGGTTGCGTGTAAGCAAAACAAAAGGTGTTTGTGATGTCGCTTGCTCTTGCCAGTAAATACTTACTTGCTCGATGAAGGGGCTGTAGTACCACAAGCTTTGGCCATCAGATACCAACAAGTTTTCATCTGGGAAAGTGGTTTCCCAACGGAATAAGCTTGGGCGTGCAATCTCTACGGTACCCTCGCCTTCCATCACCACATCACCATCAGGGCTGGTCACGACTTGTTTAAAGTCAGCACTGAAACCTGCGTTCAATGCCAAACGGCTACTCAACTCTTCTTTCGGAGAAGCAAACACTGAGAAGCTCATAAATAAAAGTGCAAATACTTTTTTCATCAATAATCCTGTTAAAACATAAGTCGGTCATATTCTCGATTTGACCGACTTAATGGACATAAGTTCATAGGGCGTGTTGACCTAATCTTTTGGTGGCGCTGGCGCTAAGACTTCTCGGTTACCGTTGTGGCCCGGCGCACTTACGATACCTTGCGCTTCAAGTTGCTCAACAATACGTGCTGCGCGGTTATAACCGATCTTGAATCGACGCTGTACGCCAGAAACTGAACCGCGACGTGAGTGAACAACGTGTTCTACTACTTGATCAAACAGAGGATCGACTTCTTCATCACCTTCCATCTTCTCGCCCGGAAGCAAGGTTTCAGGAGTTTGTTCACCGTTGGTGATTTCATCAATATAGTTTGGCTTACCACGCGCTTTCCAGTTATTCACGACTGCGTGTACATCGTCATCAGACGCAAAGGCACCATGAACACGAGTTGTATGACTAGAACCCGGCGGCAAGTAAAGCATATCACCCATGCCCAATAGTGATTCGGCACCACCTTGGTCAAGGATAGTTCGTGAATCCGTTTTGGTTGATACCGTAAAGGCCACACGAGTTGGAATGTTCGCTTTGATAAGGCCGGTAATAACATCCACCGAAGGACGCTGCGTCGCTAGGATCAAGTGAACACCCGCCGCACGAGCTTTTTGTGCCAAACGTGCAATCAGTTCTTCAACCTTCTTACCGACCACCATGATTAGGTCGGCAAATTCATCAACGATAACCACAATGTAAGGCAGCTTCTCAAGCAATGGCGCTTCAGGGTCCATGCTGTCGCCCGGCTTCCACAGTGGATCGTGAATTGGATGACCCGCTTCCGCAGCCATCTTAAGCTTATCGTTGTAACCTTTAATATTACGAACGCCTAACGCTGACATCAGCTTATAACGGCGTTCCATCTCGCCTACACACCAACGAAGGGCGTTCGACGCATCTTTCATGTCGGTTACCACTTCAGACAATAGATGAGGGATGCCTTCGTAAACCGATAACTCAAGCATTTTCGGGTCGATCATGATGAATCGAACATCTTCCGGTGATGCTTTGTAAAGCATACTCAGAATCATTACGTTCACACCTACCGACTTACCAGAACCGGTTGTACCAGCAACCAGAACGTGAGGCATTTTCGATAGATCAGCAATGACCGCTTCACCTGCGATGTCTTGTCCTAGAACCACTGTCGTCGGCGATTTCGCTTCTTGGAACTGAGGGCTAGCAACCACATCTGAGAAGAATACCGTTTGACGACTCATGTTCGGCAGCTCTAAGCCAACATAAGGTTTACCCGGAATCACCTCTACAACACGTACAGCCAATGCAGAGAGCGAACGAGCCAAGTCCATAGAAAGGCCCGAAATACGGCTCACTTTCACGCCTGGAGCCAGATCAAGTTCGAATCGAGTGATTACTGGACCTGGGAAAATATCAACCACATCAGCTTTGATCTTATAGTCCGCTAGCTTAGATTCAACAAGGCGAGCAATCGCCTCTAATGCATCACGGTCAATAAAGGTTTCACGCTTTTCAGGGTGGAATAACAATTCAAGCGTTGGTAATGGCTCAGCAGGTTTCGGTAAATTAACATCTTGTTGAACCAAGAACGGGTTCTGCGCCGCTGCCATATTCGCTTGTGCTTCAGAAACAATGCTTTGGAATGCGGCGACATCTTGATCTTGATGCGAAGGTTCTTCTTCCGTTACCTCTTCCCAAGGAAGATCAACAGCTGGTTCTTGGCTTTGCTCTGTTGGTTGTTCAGGTTCTGAATGTTCTTCTTGGTAAGAGAAAGGTTCAAACTGCTCGTCGGTTAATGCTGCGTCAGCTAACTCAGCTTCAGTCTGTTCAGATTCAAGATCTGAAGCCTGTTCGTAGCTTTGATCTTCCGTTACATCAAACGGTGAAGGTTGTGCAGAGAAATCGTCTTCCACTGTTGCTTCTGGCTCGCCTATAGGTGAAGCGTATAAAGATTCAGGCTGAACATCTTCAGCACCGAATTCGCCATTTACTTGTGGTGAGCTATCTAACTCTGGTTCAGCACTTTCAAGTTCAGCATGAGTAGGGCTAACTTCTGATTGTTCGTTCTGCATGTATTGTTGGTACGCAACCTGAGACTCATGCGCGTCGACCTGATCTTGTTCCGCTAGATCATCTTCATACATGGCCGCATTTTCTAGCTGCTCTATCGTTGCATTCAACTGCTTCGAGCGCTCAATACCTTCTTCTAATGGCTCTTCTGGCGTTTGGTAAATAGGAGCAGTAGGGATCGGTTGCTCTGGCTCAATTGCAGCTTGAAGCTGAACCTGAGGTTGTTCATGAACAGCAACATCTTGCTTCGCAGCAGCTTCGACTGGCATGTGAATATTGTAATGACGCTTCGGCGATGCAGCATTGTCTAGCGCACTTGCCGCCACACCTGAAGAATCATTAGTCGCGGAAAAGCTCATCGCAGGATCTAGCGGGTCATGCTCTGTTGATTCTTTGTTGTCTTCTAAAGCAGGAACATCACGGTAAGTCGGCTCTTGATGACGCTCTTCGATTAAATCGCGGTCTGCTGATTCTCTTAACTGAGGCTCTAGTAGCTCTTGATCTTGGCCACGAGCCTTATTAACAGCAGATGTGAAGAATTTGATGGCACATTCACCCAGCCATTCCACAATGCTTAACCAAGAAATACCGGTTAATAGAGTAAAGCCAGCACCCCATAAGAAAAGAAGGACTAGCGTACTACCAAGAACATTCAACGTCGGAAGTGCAAGGCTGGTTAAGACGTCGCCCACTACGCCACCTGATGAAAAGTACCAGATGTCGTCAAAGTTGATATCCGCTAGACCACAACTAGTAAGGATTAAGATAGTCAGGCCGAGTAAGCGAGTGCCCCACAGCATGAAGTCGATCTGCTCGTCTTCATTACGTTTGCGGAATAATACCCACGCAGCAACCGTCACTAAGATAGGCAAAGGGTAAGCCAAAGAACCAAATACGAAGAAAAGCGTATCCGCCAACCAAGCACCTAGGTAGCCACCCGCATTTTGAATGTCACCACCCCACGCCGTTTGCGACCATGATGGGTCTGCAGGACTAAAAGTTAATAACGCAACGGCAAGTAGAATAGAGAAGAGAACACCGAGAATCAGACTGCACTCTTTGAGACGTTGAGAACCACTCAAACGAGGAGACTGGGGCTCTTCACTCGTTTTAATGATTGTTTCTACTTTATTACTGCTCTGCTTGAACATAAACCAACTTAATAATTAAACGGGATAAAAACATCTCGAGCGGCCGAAGCCGCTCGTTTCAATGAAACTACTGTTGATTTAACCATATCAAACAGAAAAACCCAATTCCAGAAAGCAAGAAAGCGGAACAAATGTCCGCTTTCTTTCATTTCACCAATTGTGACTAACGAGTTTTAATCACAAGTTGATTGGTTTGTTTCACTTCTTCCATTACTACGTAAGTTCGAGTGTCGTTTACGCCCGGTAGACGAAGTAACGTATCACCCAGTAGCTTACGGTAAGCACCCATATCAGATACACGTGTTTTTAGAAGATAGTCAAAATCACCCGACACTAAATGACACTCTTGGATGTCATCCAGTTTCTGCACAGCGGTGTTGAATTGTTCGAACACATCTGGCGCACCACGGTTCAACGTAATTTCAACAAACACTAAAAGTGAAGCATCAAGGTACTGTGGGTTCAGCAACGCTGTGTACCCAGTAATGTAACCTTGACGTTCTAAACGACGAACACGTTCAAGACATGGAGTCGGAGAAAGTCCTACTCGTTTTGAGAGTTCAACGTTTGAGATACGACCGTCTTTTTGCAACTCATTAAGAATGTTGCGGTCAATACGATCTAGTTCCTTGGACGGCTTCTTATAATTGTCTGCCATTTTTTATTCCACCTTATTACTTCCTTGCAAAAAAATATACTACAACTTTTTAATATTCAGTATCAAATTTTATCTGAACCTATCTATACTAGATATTAATTCGACAGAATTACCCTACACATAGATAAAACAACCAAAATAAAATGAGGAGTCAGGATGATCATTGGCGTACCTAAGGAAATCAAGAACCACGAATACCGCGTTGGTATGACCCCAGCTAGCGTGAGAGAACTAATCTCACACGGCCACCAAGTTTTTGTAGAAACCAATGCCGGTACTGGTATCGGTTTTTCAGACGATGATTACATCGCTGTAGGCGCATCCATTCTTCCTACTGCTGCTGACGTTTTCGCGAAAGCAGAGATGATTGTAAAGGTTAAAGAACCTCAAGCTGTCGAGCGAGCTATGCTTCGCGAAGGGCAAATATTATTTACCTATTTACACCTTGCACCAGATTTTCCACAAACTGAAGAGCTTATCAAGAGCAAAGCTGTCTGCGTAGCCTATGAGACTGTAACAGATAATATGGGTCGCTTGCCACTATTAGCACCAATGTCTGAAGTAGCTGGTCGTATGTCTATTCAAGCAGGTGCACAAACATTAGAGAAATCTAACGGTGGTTGTGGTCTTCTTCTTGGTGGCGTTCCAGGTGTTGAACCAGCAAAAGTTGTTGTTGTTGGCGGTGGTGTTGTAGGTGCTAACGCAGCACGTATGGCTGTTGGCCTTCGCGCTGATGTTACAATTCTTGACCGTAACGTAGATACTCTTCGTCGTCTTGATGAAGAATTCCAAGGTCGCGCAAAAGTGGTTTATTCTACTGAAGACGCTATCGAGAAGCATGTTCTAGAAGCAGACCTAGTGATTGGTGCAGTACTAATCCCTGGTGCAGCAGCGCCTAAACTGGTTACAAAAGAGCACATCGCTAAGATGAAGCCAGGTTCAGCTGTTGTTGACGTTGCAATCGACCAAGGCGGTTGTTTCGAGACATCTCACGCAACCACTCATGCAGACCCAACTTACATTGTTGATGACGTAGTTCACTACTGTGTTGCAAACATGCCAGGTGCTGTAGCGCGTACTTCAACTTACGCACTAAACAATGCAACACTTCCTTACATTGTTAAGTTAGCGAACAAAGGCTACCGCGAAGCACTTCTGTCTGATGAAGGCTTCCTAGAAGGTCTAAACGTCATTCACGGTAAAGTAACTTGTAAAGAAGTTGCAGAGAGCTTTGACCTTGAATACGTAGATCCAGCTGAAGCAATCGCAATGTTTAACTAATGATGTAGTGGTTAACTGAACGTAATAATTTTCTCGTTGAAGCGTTCAGTTGATTAATACACATTAAACAAAAAGCCAGTACGACATTATGTCGCGCTGGCTTTTTTGCGTTTATGACTTTATTTGTATCTATAGCTTTATTTTGCATTAATGGATTTAGGTCGAAAAAACACGTAATAGTACGGTTTACCACTAGTGCTCGATTTTAATCCCATGAATCAATAGGTTTCTTGGCGTAATACTGCGTTCGCAGAACTCTTCAATCGAGGCTTCATAACCTTGCTCTTTTAGATAGATAGCGCGATCTAAAGCTAGCCATACCTCTAAAGGTCTTCTAAAGACTTGTTGAACCAAACTCAGCTTTTCCATTTCCCAGAAAAGCACTTCGCCTTGAACCAAATAAGAGTCAAAATCGATATCTGAACCAAGCGACATCTCTTTCACATCAGATGCCCAGCGGCAGAATGATTCAAAACCCTCAGCTAACTCTGATTTTTTGATGCTCGGTACAGGAATGTATTCTTCAATATGAAGTTCAGCCTTAAGTAACTGGCTGAAGCCTAGACGATAGCTCATCTCTAGTTGGCGATGTCTCTTTACTCTTTCACCACCAGTTACGGTTTCTTGAAGCGGGATTCTTAAGTCGCTCTTACTTAACGTTAATGCTGATCTTTTCGCGACAGAAGACATCGCTTGGTAGTTTTCGCTTCGAATAAGATGATAACAACAAGGGGAAATCGTGACCGCGGGTAGCCCATGTGACACTGACTTTTTAACCAGCTCAACATGAAGATCGCCACAAGCATGAAGGGCTACGGCATGTTGGTTTGAGTTAAATACGTCATCGGCATCGTCAGAAAACGCATCACCTTGAACAAAGTTCATCTCTAATTTCTGGTCATCCGCAATCTTTTGTCCGCTTTCGCATAACGATTGCTGCCATTCAAAGCTAGTGACTTTTTGATCAGATTGTTGAGATAGAATTCGACCAAGAAAGCCTTTACCAGAACACCACTCGAGCCACTCTTTGCCATGGTGATGATCTAATACAGCCTCGCCCATCGCGATAACTTGATATAGCTTTCGGCCAGGAATACCCTCAGCAGTACCACGAGGGAGGTCTAAACCAACCAAAGCTGTGTTATCGAACTGGATATTCTGAGTGGCAGTATCTAATTCAGGGAGGAAGCGAGTCAGTTCCTCAACCAAAAGCTTGGGCTGCTCTTTTAAAGTTTGAATGCTTTCATTATTTAAGCTTTCTAACCAATCAACGAGTGGACGATTGACCTCTTTCCACGGCTGCTGTTGAGTTTGGCATAGGTGAAAAGGCTCTGAACGCCAGTAAATCTGGTGCTCTAGCAAAAATGAATCGAGTATTTTAAATCGTGAATGCATGCTTCCCCCTATGATGCGTGGATTGTAGGGGGAAGAGGTCAAAATGGAAAGGGGCGATAACGAGAACTAAAACGAAAGCTAAAGCCCAAAAGAAAAACGGCCTGCAAATACAGGCCGAATAAAAATCTAGATTTACACGATGAGATTAACGAACAGGTAGCTCAATATCTTTAAACATCTCTTCGATCTCTTCATTCGATTTCAAAGAAATAGCTTGCTCAACCACTGGGCGAGTTAGGTGCGGCGCAAAACGCTCCATAAAGTCAAACATGTAAGAACGCAGGAAGGTACCTTTTCTAAAGCCAATGCTGGTTGTGCTTGCACCAAATAGATGGCTCGCATCAATCGCAACCAAGTCAGTATCTTGCTCGTGGTCAATCGCCATACTTGCGATGACACCAACACCAATGCCCATACGAACGTAGGTTTTGATGACGTCTGCATCGGTTGCGGTAAACACAACGCGCGGTGTTAGACCAACTTTGTTGAACGCCGTATCAAGCTCAGAACGTCCAGTGAAACCAAATACGTAGGTCACTAGGGAATAAGCCGCAAGATCTTCAATCGTGATATTGCGCTTCTGTGCCAGAGGGTGATCTTTGGTCACGACGATCGAACGGTTCCAGTGATAACAAGGCAGCATAATTGCGTCTTGGTATAGGTGCAGCGCTTCCGTTGCAATCGCAAAATTCGCTGTCCCCTTAGCGACTGCTTCTGACATTTGGCTTGGTGTGCCTTGGTGCATGTGAAGCGATACTTTTGGATAGCGCGCCGTGAAACCTTTAATCACATCAGGCAGTGCATAACGAGCTTGAGTATGAGTGGTTGAGATATTCAACGTGCCCATCTCGGGATGAGTGTGCTCGCCGGCTACGGCTTTAATACTTTCAACACGAGCCAAAATCTCTTGAGAGATACGAATGATATCTTCACCCGCTTGGGTAACCTGTGTTAAATGCTTACCACTACGCTCGAAAATCTGAATACCTAGCTCATCTTCAAGTAATCTAACTTGCTTACTAATGCCAGGCTGAGATGTATACAAACTCTCTGCTGTCGCTGAAACATTTAGGTTATGGTTTACAACCTCAACAATGTACTTCAGTTGCTGTAACTTCATATCTAACCTCGTAATCCTTTACTCATTTCTGTGCTAACTTATTTGCAAAGAGAGCGTGATAGTCTCGTGTAATATAATTATTAGTTATAACGCTTCGAGCACAGAAATGACAGAAAAATTGAATTTTTATAGCTTAACAAACAAAAACATCACTAACGCTTTGCAACCAAGTCCTCATTCTCATACATTAGTTGGTAAATTTTGATTGCCGATTTCGCTCAACAAGAGATAATCAGAAATTGCAATTTACGAGTGCCGATACACAATGGAATCGTGTATCCTCTCTAGTTAGCTATAGAAAACAATAAGCAGACACAAATATATGAATATTGGTTTAATAATCGCCTTAGTAGCCGTTCTTTTGGTGTTGGTTTTAGGCTACAACATCATGCTTCAATACAAAGTTAAGGTAGAAACAGCGAAGAAACAGGAAGCATCTCGTTATCTAACCATTATTGACGGAACAGAAGAGCTGATTGGCAATGCTCACCATATGCCGTTTAGCCAAGATCTTCTTATATGCTTAAACAATCGAATTCTTGATGCATTAGAAAACATGTATCAACTCGATCCAAAAAATAAGCAGCTTGCCCAACGCATTGAAAGCGTAAAACAACAGATCACGCAACTTAAAGAGAACTACCAAGGTGGTGAAAGCACTACTTTCCGCGTGCCAAGCAGTGACAAGCAAGCAATCATGATGCTTAAGCTAGTTAAGCGCCTACGTGACACGGTACGTAACGAGCACAATAAAGGCCGCTTCGAGACTCAAGCTTATGTGGTTGAAAACGCTCGTCTAGAGACGATTCAAATTCGCATCAACATCGAAAATGTTATCAAGCGTGCAAACGACTCGATTTCTCGCGGACAACCAGGAACGGCAATTCAGTTACTGCGTAAAGGTATTGACGCACTAGCCACCAAGAACGATTCATATTCAACTCAAGCAAAAGAAAAGCTTCAGCAGATGCTTAACGAGCTTGATCAGAAGCGCCAAGATAAAAACGCGCAAGATTTACAACAGATCGAATCTAAAGAGCGTGATGACGACATGGATGCCCTCTTTGGTCAGAAGAAGAAATGGTAACAGTCTAACTCAACACTTAAAGGCCGCCTTATTTACACAAATAGGCGGCCTTTTTTGTGCCTGTCGAATTTCCTTTCTCTGTATAGGGAGATCTCTTGAGCTGTGATAAAATCTCGCATTATCAACAAACTTGCCCTGACCATGTATCAAGAATTATTAGATCCAATCCACTCTTTTCTTAAAGCTGAAACGCCAGATTCATGGATCGATGAAGCCAAAAAGCCTGAAAATCTGCACATCATTCTGCGCGACCACATGCTTTGTGAACTTAAGGCGGCACAGAGTGCTTTGTTCCTTATCCGCAAGTACGCCGTTGATAAAGAAAGTGCAAAGCAACTGAATGAATGGATTTTGCCATACGAGCAATTTGCTTACCGTCGTATCGGAGACTTAGAGTCTCTGCGTGGTAAAAGCAACGTATCCAAGCAAATCACAGCGAAAGAAGGCTGTAATTACGGTGCTGACCTGATCGATAAGATGGTACTACTGATCAAAGAAGAGCTGCATCACTTCTACCAAGTCATGGAGTTGATGGAGAAGAAAGGCGTGACTTACCAACCGATCGAGGCGGGTCGTTATGCTAAAGGCTTGATCAAACAAGTTAAGACTTACGAACCTGATGCTTTAGTTGATAAGCTTATCATCGGCGCGTTTATTGAAGCACGCTCTTGTGAACGTTTTGCAAAACTGGCCCCTTTCTTAGAAGAAGACATGGAGAAGTTTTACGTATCCCTACTTCGTTCAGAAGCTCGTCACTACCAAGATTACCTTGAGTTAGCAGAGCAAATCGCAGGTAAAGATATCTCGGAACGTATCGCCCACTTCGCTCAAGTAGAAGCGGATCTGATCACCTCAGACGACAGCGACTTTAAATTCCACAGTGGCGCACCAGTATAATCCGCTAAGAAAGCACGCTCCAATCCAAACAAAGAAGGCTAGCTATTTGCTGGCCTTCTTATTTGTTTCGCGCTAGCTATAAGAGAGAGTTAAGCTAGCGTGCCGTTGATCTCAGCAAGCACAGCTGCAGGGTCTACAGCTTGAGTAATTGGACGACCGATAACCAAGTAGTCAGAACCTGATTCAATCGCTTTAGAAGGCGTCATGATGCGCTTCTGATCACCAACATCAGCGCCAACAGGGCGGATACCTGGAGTCACTAGTTTAAACTCCTGACCAAGCGCACCTTTCAATAAAGAAGCTTCTTGTGCTGAACACACCACACCGTCGAGACCAGAGTTTTTTGTAAGAGAAGCTAAACGCATCACTTGTTGCTGTGGTTCTAGATCCAACCCGATACCCGCTAGATCCGATTGCTCCATGCTCGTCAGTACTGTTACGCCAATCAGCAATGGACGATCTTTACCGTAAGGCTCCAAAATTTCGCGAGAAGCCGTCATCATGCGCTCACCGCCACTTGCGTGTACATTTACCATCCATACGCCTAGTTCAGCGGCTGCACGAACGGCTTTTGAACATGTGTTCGGGATATCGTGGAACTTTAGGTCCAAGAATACTGAAAAACCACGCTTGTGTAATTCACGAACAAACTCAGGACCAAACAGGGTGAACATCTCTTTACCCACTTTAAGGCGGCAAGATGCTGGGTCAATACGATCAACAAAGGCTAACGCATCCGCTTGGTTGTCATAATCCAAGGCTACAATGATTTTTTGGTCGTTCATTTCATCTCCTAACGCAGTTAACTTTCTTAAAAAATATCTATCTACCCTTGCAGGCGATATGTAACAGTCATAAAAATGCAGCCCGAAAGCTGCAATTAATAATTTGGTCTTTTAATGACCACAAATCTATTCACCATCCAACCCACGAATAGGCTTGATCGTTCCCCACCCCTTACATGAAGGGCAGTGCCAATACATTGAGTGTGTTGAGAATCCACACTGACGACAACGATAATGAGGCTTAACCTTAAGCTGTTCACCAACCATAGATTGAAGCGTAGTTAAACTTTCTTTTGCTCGACCTTCTTCGGCTTCTGCTAGGTGATAATCGATTAATCGATAAAAACCTTTCATAGTTGGGTTTTTGACAAGCTGCTTGGTCAGTAACTCTTGAGCAGAACCAATGTCTTCATGATGCGCGACCAACTGAGCAAGCATCAATTCAGCGGATACACCGGCTTTATTCTGGATACACGCTTTAAGGAACTCGACCAGTAGCGCTTCTTGCCCAAGTTTGTGGTAACACTCAGCAAGGGTTGGCAACACCTCACTAATAAAATCGATATCTTGTTCGAGTACCGACTCCAGACAATCAATTGTCTTTTGGTAATCTTCATTCGCTAAGTGGAACTTACCTAAAGCAATACTGGCACGGACACATTTAGGGTCTTCAGAAAGCGCCTTCTTGAAGTGCTGAAGTGCTTTTGAGCGATTGCCATCAGCTTGTTCCTGCATCGCAAGTTCACACCAAAAATGCGCTACTGTCGCACGCATCTTCATTTTCTTCTTACCAAGCTTAACGAGGATATTTCCGTAATGGATAGCCTTATTCCACTCTCGAGTTTGCTGATAAATAGCAACTAACTGCTGCAAAGCACCCTCTTTGTGGTCGGGTTCTTCTACAAGCTGTTCAAAGATTTTTTCGGCGCGATCAAGAAAACCAGAGACCATGTAGTCTTTAGCTAATTGTTGCAGTGCGAGATTTTTCTGGTCGAGAGTAAGCCCCGAACGGGAGATAAGATTTTGGTGAATACGAATAGCGCGGTCGACTTCGCCTCTTGAGCGGAACAAGTTGCCCAAAGCCAAATGAGTATCAATAGTTTCATTGTCTACTTGAAGTAGTTCAATGAAGTGATCAACCGCTTTGTCAGATTGGTCTGACAGTAATAGGTTCAAACCCGTCACGTATTGACGGGAGATCTGGTGTGATTGCTTTTGTTTTTCTTGCTGAGCATTACGATTACCCATATACCAACCATAAGCGGCTGCGATGGGCAAAAGTAAGAACAGTAACTCTAACATCAAATATAGCCTTTAAGCTTTAGTATCAGCAGCGACCTGCTTTGATTGCTTATTGAGTTGCTTCTTCAAGCGATGAATTTTTAGCTGAGACCGCATGTGCATATTGCCAAAGACTAACCAAGCAAGGCCGAAGCCTGAAACGAACACAACGCCTAGTAAACTTGATAGATGGAAGTCACCTTGCGCTAGCAGATAGTTGAAATTCACAGTTGTTTGGTTTTGAGAGCCTAAAGCCAGTGCAATTAGGAAAAGTGCGATAACGGCGACTATTTTTATAATTTTCATAGTTCATCACTCATTGGTTAGTTAGCTGTACGATTATGCAGGAAAATTACTAATCAGACCACCATATTATGGTCATAAAAAAGCGGCATACATTATAGTATGCCGCTTTTCTTAATTCCGATAAGTAGGCTACAGTCCTGAGTTTACTCGTTCACGTAGCTCTTTACCTGGTTTAAAGTGAGGAACGTATTTGCCTTCCAACTCAACCTTGTCACCAGTTTTAGGATTACGTCCAACACGAGGCTCACGGTAATGCAGAGAAAAGCTGCCAAAGCCGCGAATTTCGATTCGATCACCACTTTCTAGTGTTGAAGCCATGTGCTCTAAAATGTCTTTTACAGCGTCTTCAATTTCTTTTGCAGAAAGATGCGTTTGCTCAGCGCATAGTCTTTCAATCAATTCAGACTTAGTCATAGTTACCCTCGTTGGTTTTCTTTTTAGAAATTATAGACCTATCGGAAAAATAAGCAAAAAAAAAGGAGCCTTACGGCTCCTTTCTTGGCTAGATAGCTATAATTCTCTTAATGAGAAGCTATTATTCGCCTTTAGCAGCTTTGAATGCGTCTGCCATTGCGTTACCGAACGCGCCTTCTTCAGACTTGTTCAGTGAAGCCATTGCTTCTTGCTCATCAGCTTCATCTTTAGCTTTGATAGATAGGTTGATTACGCGGTTCTTACGGTCTACACCAGTGAACTTCGCTTCAACGCTGTCGCCAACGCTTAGGATTAGAGATGCATCTTCGATACGGTCGCGAGAAACTTCAGAAGCGCGGATGTAACCTTCAACGCCTTCGATTAGCTCGATAGTAGCGCCTTTCGCGTCAACTGCAGTAACAGTACCGTTTACAAGAACACCTTTCTTGTTGTCAGCAACGTATGCGTTGAACGGGTCGTTTTCCATTTGCTTAACGCCAAGAGAAATACGCTCACGCTCTGCATCTACTGCTAGAACAACAGCAGAGATTTCGTCGCCTTTCTTGTATTCACGTACAGCTTCTTCGCCTGCAGCGTTCCAAGAAATGTCAGATAGGTGTACTAGACCGTCGATACCGCCTTCTAGACCGATGAAGATACCAAAGTCAGTGATAGACTTGATCTTACCAGTAACTTTGTCGCCCTTAGCTTGCATTTCTGCAAATGACTGCCATGGGTTAGCTTTACACTGTTTCAGACCTAGAGAGATACGACGACGCTCTTCGTCGATATCAAGAACCATAACCTCAACTTCGTCGCCAACATTAACAACTTTAGAAGGGTGGATGTTCTTGTTAGTCCAATCCATTTCAGAAACGTGTACTAGACCTTCAACGCCTTCTTCGATTTCAACGAAGCAGCCGTAGTCAGTTAGGTTTGTAACACGACCAGAAAGCTTGTGACCTTCTGGGTAACGCTTAGCGATTGCTACCCATGGATCTTCGCCTAGTTGCTTAAGACCTAGTGAAACACGAGTGCGCTCACGATCGAACTTAAGAACTTTAACTAGGATTTCGTCACCAACGTTAACGATCTCTGATGGGTGCTTAACGCGCTTCCAAGCCATATCTGTGATATGTAGAAGACCGTCAACACCGCCAAGGTCAACGAATGCACCGTAGTCAGTAAGGTTCTTAACGATACCTTTAACTTCAGTACCTTCTTGTAGAGTTTCAAGAAGTTCGTCACGCTCAACACTGTTTTCAGATTCGATAACAGCACGACGAGAAACAACAACGTTGTTACGCTTCTGGTCTAGCTTGATTACTTTGAACTCTAGCTCTTTGTTTTCTAGGTGAGCAGTGTCACGGATAGGACGTACGTCTACTAGAGAACCTGGAAGGAAAGCACGGATACCGTTAAGTTCAACAGTGAAACCGCCTTTAACTTTACCGTTGATGATACCAACAACAGTTTCAGCTTCTTCGCAAGCTTTCTCAAGTACGATCCAAGCTTCGTGACGCTTAGCTTTCTCACGAGAAAGTTGAGTCTCACCGAAACCATCTTCAACAGCGTCTAGAGCTACGTCTACTTCAGCACCAACTTCAACTTCAAGTTCGCCAGCAGCGTTCTTGAATTGTTCAGCAGGGATAGCAGATTCAGACTTAAGACCAGCGTCTACAAGAACGAAACCGTTCTCGATAGCTACTACAGTACCTTTAACGATGCTGCCTTGTTGGAATTCAGTTTCAGATAGAAACTCTTCAAAGAGTTGAGCAAAAGATTCAGTCATTATTTAATCTTCAATAATTAAACGTCCATGGGTATCCTACCGCATGGGGTTGATAAATTCGCCGGTCATCATCCTTGCGACCAACGTTCGTACTAGCTCGGCGAAATTACCCAGCCAGTTTCGATTCAATATAGTGTAGTGCTTTTTCTACTACCTGCTCAATATTCATTGAGGTGGAGTCAAGCACTAGAGCATCCTCTGCAGGGCGAAGTGGCGCCACTGGGCGATTACGATCTCGATCATCTCGCTCTTGGATCTCGCTCAAAAGGTCGTCAAATTTAACATCTAACCCCTTCTGTTGCAACTGTTTAAGGCGGCGACTCGCACGCTCTTCAGCACTTGCATCTAAAAATATTTTCGCTTCAGCTTCAGGAAACACAACCGTTCCCATGTCACGGCCATCTGCAACCAAACCAGGCGCGGCGCTGAATGCACGTTGACGACGAAGCAGTGCTTCACGAACGCGAGGTAAAGCAGCAACTTTTGAAGCCGCCATGCCCGTCTCTTCTTTACGAAGTTCACCAGACACATCTTCACCTTCTAGTATAACCTTAACTAAGTCGCCTTCAGCAATAAACTGCACGTCTAAGTGTGTAGCAAGCGGTACTAAAGCATCTTCTGATTCAGTATCCACACCATGGTGAATTGCCGCTAAAGCCAATACGCGATAGATCGCGCCTGAGTCTAGAAGATGAAAGCCTAGCTTATCTGCTAGCAACATACACAGGGTACCTTTACCTGCACCACTTGGTCCATCAACCGTAATCACTGGGCTTTGAGAAGGCATCTTTTACTCCACGTTTTGTCGTAAGTTTTATTCTGTACTAGCGATTCGCCACTACTTTATAGGCGGCATATTATAGAGAAAAATTGAAAGTCGAGCGAGGTAAATCTCAGATAATTCCGTGTTGATGATGCATAAACCAATGCAACCGACTCAATATCCGTTTGCTTAGGTCAATCAGACACGCATCCGCTTTTCGATAGCGTACTTTTCGATAGATAGAAAAAAGCCTCGCAACAAGCAAGGCTCATGATTTTGCATTTTTGTAGAGCAAAGAAGTAGTCGCTCAAAGAAGCTTAGCCAATAATAGCTCGAACCGCTTCAAGGTCTTCAGGCGTATCAACACCAGCAGCTGGTGCTTCAGCCGCAACATCTACATGGATTTTTTCACCGTACCAAAGCACTCGTAATTGCTCTAGGCACTCAATACGCTCAAGAGTACTTGGTTCCCAGTTGATGTAGGTATTGATGAAACCCGCTCGATAAGCATAGATACCAATATGACGCAGCAAAGGAGATTCCGCTGCAGTACCGTTGTTCGCGTAAGCATCGCGATCCCAAGGGATGGTTGCTCGGCTGAAATACAAGGCATAACCGTCTTTATCGGTTACAACTTTAACGGCGTTAGGGTTAAACACTTCATCAGCATGAGTGATTTCCACACCTAACGTTGCCATCGGAGCAGTACTGTTCGCAAGATTGTTCGCAACCTGATTAATGATCGCAGGTGGGATAAGTGGCTCATCACCCTGAACATTCACGATTATATGATCATCAGGAATATTCATAACTTCAATCACTTCAGCTAGGCGCTCAGTGCCTGACTCATGATTCGGTGATGTCATACAAACGGTCGCACCAAATGCTTTAGCCGCTTTTTCAACTCGAGCGTCGTCGGTAGCGATAATAACGTTATCGGCACCCGCCTTCATTGACTGTTCGTATACCCATTGAATCATCGGCTTGCCACCAATGTCAGCAAGTGGCTTTCCTGGTAAACGGCTCGATTGATATCTTGCAGGTATAACAACCGTATAAGACATTACTTACCCTCATCCATAGAAACGGTGCGAGCTTCAGGTTCTAAAAGAACAGGAATACCCTCTTTAATTGGGTAAGCAAGGCGATCAATTTTACAAACAAGCTCTTGCTTATCCTTGTCAAAAGTTAGTTTACCTTTACATACAGGGCAAGCAACGATCTCAAGTAGACGGTGATCCATAGTATTCCATAACCTCTTTTATTCTTTTTAAAATTTGCTGTTGCGAACCTTCATCAAACTGCGCAGAAACTGGAAGATACCACCAGTTGTCTTGAGCATATTCCTCGCATTTTACAGCGTCTTTTTCTGTCATAATCAGATTCATGCCTTTCTTAGCTAAGGCATGAAGTTCATCTTTATCAAAATCTTGGTGGTCGGCGAAGCCCTGTGTGAAAACCACATCACCATCAAGATCGTTTAATGTTTTAAAAAAGCGTGGCGGATGACCTATTCCAGCAAAAGCCACAAGCTTCTGCAGTTCTGCTACCGATATTTTCTGACCAGTTTTTAGATTCACAGCTTGGCTTGGTTGCAAAGACATTGAAAACTCTCGCCCTTGCTCCTTTCCGCCATTATTAATCAAGAAATCTACATCATCCAAACGTGATACTGGCTCTCGTAATGGACCGAGTGGAATCAAACACTCATTACCAAAACGTCTTGCACCATCGATAACTGAAAATTCAATGTCACGTTCAAGCGCATAATGCTGGAGACCATCATCAGTGATGATGACATTAACACCTTCACTCAACAAAGCCTTTACTGCATTCGCCCGTACAGGGTCAACCGCAACAGGACAACCAGTTCGCTTTCGAATCAAACGAGGTTCATCACCCGAATATTCGGCTGGTGTATTTTCATCTAGTACGAGTGGGTAGCTTGGCGCTTTAGCTCCATAACCTCGCGACACCACACCTGGTTTAAAGCCGTTGGCTTGCAACATCTCAACCAACCAAATCACAACTGGTGTTTTACCATTACCACCAGCGGTAATATTACCAACAACAATTACTGGCAATGGTGGACGGTAGGTTTCTTTCTTCCCCGATAGATAAGCGTCACGACGTTGACCGCTGATCATTTTGAACAGCAGACTCAGTGGCCACAATAGCGGCCAGAGAAGATATTTCAAAGGGTGATTGTTAAACCAAATCTTTTCGATCACAACAAGACCTAATCTTATCCACTGAATTGAATTCGGTGTAACTGCGCATAAGCGCCATCATGTGCGATTAGTTCTGCGTGCGCGCCTCTTTCTACAATTTGGCCATCATCAACCACTAAGATCTCATCGGCTTGCTCGATAGTAGATAAACGGTGAGCAATCACCAATACAGTCTTATCTTTTTGTAGTTCTTCCAATGCAGACTGAATCGCTCTCTCTGATTCTGTATCCAATGCAGACGTCGCCTCATCAAGAATCAGCACAGGTGCATCTCTTAATAGAGCGCGTGCAATCGCAATACGCTGTCTTTGACCACCAGAAAGGCTTGCGCCATTTTCACCAACAACGGTATCGATGCCATTTTCCATGCCTTCGATAAACTCACTCGCATGAGCAAGCTTGGCTGCGTGTTCAATCTGTTCGCGAGTATATTGCTCTTCTGCGGCATACGCGATGTTGTTCGCGACCGTATCGTTAAACAGGTGAACATTTTGAGAAACAAGAGCAAAGTGCTCACGCAGGTTTCTCAATTCGTAATCACGAATGTCGTGGCCATCAAGCTCAATTGAACCTGAGTCTACGTCATAGAAACGAGTAAACAGGTTAGCGATGGTACTCTTGCCCGAACCTGAACGGCCGACAAGTGCGACTGTCTTACCTTTCGGAATATTGAAACTCACCTTATCAAGTGCTGGTTTCTCTGCACCATCATAAGTAAACGTCACATCTTTTACTGCAACTTCACCGGTTACGGTTTCAGGTTTCAACGTGCCTTTGTTTTGTTCTGTATCTAGATCCATCAAACCAAATAGCGTGGTACTTGCTGCCATACCGCGTTGGAATTCAGACGTTACGTTAGTTAGCGCTTTTAGTGGACGCAACAAACCAAACATTGCAGAGAACACAACAGTGAATGTACCCGGCGTTAGTTCTGCTTTGATAGAGTCGACACTCGCCAAGAAAAGAACCACCACAATCGCAACCGAAGCGATCATTTGAATGATCGGGTTAGCAGCGGCTTGAGCGGTGATTAACTTCATGCTTTGTTGGCGCATCTGGTTACTTACTTTGTCAAAGCGGTGTTTTTCTAGATCCTGACCACCGTAAGTAAGAACCACCTTGTGGCCTTTTAACATTTGTTCCGCAGAAGAAGCAACGTGGCCCATGCTAGTTTGCATGTTTTTAGAAATCTTTCTAAATCGCTTCGATACAATGCTGATCGCCCACGCAACAAGAGGAGCAACCGCAAATAGAACCAAAGACAACTGCCAGCTGTTCCAGAACATCAATGTTAGCAAGCCAATAATGCTTGCACCTTCACGCACAATGCTGACTAGCGCTTTACTCGTCGCGGCAGACACTTGCTCAGAATCGTAAGTAATTCGAGATAGCAGCGCACCTGTCTGTTCTTTATCGAAGAAAGAAACAGGCATGTGCATGAAATGACTGAAAATTTTGCGACGAATTTCCATAACCACATTGCCAGAAACCCAGCTCAAGCAATAGGTTGAGACGAAACCACTGACACCACGAATGAACATCATGGCAAAGATAATGATTGGAAGCGTGCGTAAAAAGTCAGATTCAGCATTACCAAAGCCTTCATCAAGTAACGGCTTTAGTAAGGAAATCATATAAGTATCAGAGACGGCATTTATAATAAGCGCAATAACCGCAACACCAAGGCCGGCCTTATATAGTCGAATATAAGTCCAAAGTCTTTTAAATGTGACCCAGGTAGTTTCATCTGTTTGTGTTGACATAGAATCGCTTAATTTTCTCACAATAATCTATCTATTCTACTCCCTTACGAAGCATCTGCCTATACCACTGCCTGCCTTGTTGTTCTCTAATCGTATGATATTGCCAACCTTCTTCACTAAGAGTGATGGTTATTTGTCCACTTTCTCCAGTATCAAGCCAGGTACTCCCTGCTTCCTGATAACGTCCCACAACAGATCTGCTCGGCATTCCCCACTGATTGCCTTTGGCCAAAGAAGCTATCGCTAGCTGAGGTGACACGGCCTCAATAAACGGTTTAATCGACGACGAGTCACTACCATGATGCGGAACAAGCATTACATCACTCCTGAGCTGCTCACCTTCACGAGCTAGTAACCACTCACTTACCAGTTCAATATCACCAGTGAGTAACATCGAAAACTCTAAACTGGGTGCCGAGAGCCTGACCACACACGAATGTGGGTTATACGCCCTCTTCACTTGTTTGGGAGGCCACAACACCTCAAAAACAAGATCTTGCCAGGTCCATACTTCTCCTAAAATACATGCTTGAATATTAGACGACTCTTGAATCGTAGATTGTCCTTGTTGACTGATATTCTGACTAGCTCTAACCCACTTAGGGTTGTAATTTTCAAGTAACGCCGGATAGCCACCAGCGTGGTCAGAATCGAAATGACTCACAATCACCCCCTCCAACTCATTAATTCCCCTCTGATTCAAAGTAGGAATCAACAAGGATTCGACAACCGAACCTTCTGGCCATGCATTACCAAGATCGTAAACAATGACTTGATTGTTCTTTTCCAATACCAAAGACAACCCATGTCCGACATCTAATATATCTATGGTTAATTTTCCTTGCTGGGGTTTGCCGAATTCCCACCACAGCACAAACACTGCAATGACCAATATCGATACTGTTGTCTTGAGATATCGACTAACAAAACTCAAAAACAAAATAAGGAATACAGATAGCGCAATCACATGATTATCGACTTGAATCCAAAATGGCTCAGAGAAAGGAAGGCTAAATACGAGAGGCTCAAGCGACAAGTCGACCAACTTCCACAGCTGACTAACCAAACCATTGTCTAGCGCTGTTATACCAACCAAGCCAGACACTGACTCCGATATTAAGCTGAGAAACATTGCCAAAAACAACAGCGGGATCGTCACCATCGATATCCAAGGCAAAAGGAGTAAATTGTAGAAAACAGAGACTAAGCTAACTCCGCTAAAGAACAGCATCGAAAACGGTGTGATCAGGAATGTCAGTATTAGCTGAATCTTGAAGAGCTGTAGTGCTCGGTCGATAAATGTTGAGTTTGAATAGGATGGCTGACTATTCAACGCAATATAAAGAACGGCGCCCAACGCGCCAAATGACAACCAAAAGCTGCTCGACAATGCTGAAAATGGCCAAATCAGCAGAACCACGCACAAGCTTAAACCAACATATCGGAGCAAACTGATATTTTGTCCACGCCATAAAAAGTAACTTGCGATGACACACATCACCAAAGCTCTTAATGTAGGTAGCGTGAATCCAGCAAACCAACTATAGAAATAGGCTAAACCGAGCCCGAATATTGTGGGTAACCAAAGAAATGAAGGTGACAGTAACCTGAATATCTTTCCGACCTGATAACCGATACCAAAGGCAATCCCAATATGGAGCCCCGAGATAGCCATCAAGTGGATCAAGCCACTACTTTTAAGCAAATCCCAACGCTGAGGATTAATTAGAGCTCGATAGCCAAAACTTAAAGCCATAATGAGGTCTTTGTTTTCTAGCTGGCTTAACCTTCCAAGGCTGGTTTCAAACCATTGAGATCGCAAGCTCGTGCTAGAGTGAATCCGATATTTGGTATCGGCTCTGTAAGTTGCATTGGCAACCACGCCGGAACTAAACAAGTACTTTTCTAGATCAAAGCCCGCTTCATTGAGTTTGCCCCATACCGGCTTTATGGACGCAGATAAGTAGACGTCATCTCCAAGCGTTAACTTAAAAGGAGTAAATAATCGTAATTTTATCAATTGAGGAAAGATTAATTTTTCGCCGCCAATTGATCTGGCTACTATTACACTTTCAAAACCGTGGCTATTTTCACTAAAAAGGCTAACAACCGAAGCATTTATGGTAGTATTCTGCCCGGATTGAAATAATCGACTTGTCTGTATTTCAATTGTATTCCCAAGGCAAATAACTAGTATCAATGCTGTTACTGGACCTCTTGCACTCCGGAAAACGCTATACTTTGTTGATGCCATAAGTAACAAAAGCATCAATGATGCCCAAACCCAATGTGGCATCACAGGCCAAAAGCTGGCAGACACAACTGTCGCAGCAAATGAAATCAAGAACCAAGTGTTAAACAAGAGAGTAGCTTCCTCCTATGCCAAGAAAGTTTATCAAACGATTTATGCCTGACCATGAGCTAATCAAGCGTCAGAAAGCATTGAGAGTTTTTGGCAATGTTTTGTACAACCCCAACTTATGGTGCCTTAATCGTCGCTCTGCGGCCGGCGCGTTCGCTGTTGGGTTATTCATGGCGTTTGTCCCTCTACCAAGCCAAATGATTATGTCTGCAGGCCTTGCTGTCGCATGTGGCGTTAACCTACCTTTGGCTGTCGCTCTTGTTTGGATCAGTAACCCAGTTACCATGCCCGTTCTCTTCTACTTTGCTTATAAAGTTGGGGCGTTTGTTATGCATGTGCCACCTCAAGCTTTTCATTTCGAACTGTCTTGGGACTTCATCTTGGCGCAAATGAGCACCATCGGGCCTCCATTCCTGCTAGGGTGTATGATTTGTGGCGTGGCTTCAGCGATGATTGGCTACTTTGGTATCCGCGGCTTATGGCGCTATTCAGTAGTAAGAAGTTGGAAGAAACGACAAGCAAGGTACTGAACAACTTTTCCTTGTTATCCAATCTATCCTTGTATGTGCCTTACTTAAAACACACACAAGTTAAAGTCAGATGAACAACAGAACTCTGCAATATTGGTATGTAACGAAAGTCGTAAAGAACACGAATTGAATTCAATAAAAAAGGATCCCATCAGGGATCCTTTTTTGTTTACGCCGTTTATATATCGCGAATAATTACAGGGCGTATTACTTAGACCATGGCTTCGAGCATTACTTTGAACTAAGCACCGAGGCTGGGTTTAACTTCGCCGCTCGTGATGCTGGGTACCATGTTGCCAGCAAGCTCAACACAATCGCAGTTCCTGAAACGACAATTACATCCATCATATTCAGTTGTGATGGCAAGAAGTCGACAAAGTAGATATCACCGGATAAGAACTGATGATCGACCAACTTTTCAAGCCCTTTGATAAGTGTCGTGAGATTAAGCGCGACTAACACACCTATTGCACTGCCCACCAAACTACCTAACACGCCTGAGAATACGCCCTGCCAAACGAAAATGCGTTTCACAAGGCCGTCCGATGCGCCCATGGTTCTTAATATTGCGATCTCTGATGCTCTGTCTTTTACTGCCATCATTAGCGTCGAGACAATATTGAAACAAGCCACACCAATAACCAATACCATCACTAGATACATGATAGTACGAACCAACTGGATATCTCGGTACAAGAAACCAAACTTCTGTTGCCAACTACGTAAGTACACGTACACATCAAGCTGGTTACCAACTTCACGCACAATCGAGTTTGCGTTCAGCACATCGGTCACTTTTAAAGAAACCCCTGTCACTGCCTCGCCTAGGTTTGCGTAAACTTGAGCATCACCAATAGGGATGAGAGCCAAGCTGTGATCTATCTGTCCGTTAAGCGTCAGTAAGCCAACCACTTTCACTCGAACACGTTTTGGCGCCTGGACCTTCACAGAACCATTCACCGTTGGAATCATCAAAGTCAGATAATCACCGACTTTCGCACCCAACACATTAGCTACACCAGAACCCAAGATAATTTGCTGTTGCCCGGCCTTAAACTCGCTCCAAGCTTGCTTATCAATAAAGCTCGATAAACTCGAGACTTGTTGCTCAAGTTGTGGGTCAACGCCTCGAACTTCGATCGCTTTCAGCTCTTTGCCCTTTTCTGCAAGCGCAGTAATTTTTACATAAGGCGCCGCAGCAATGACTTTATCGTGCTTTACCGACTCCTCAATAACATGTTCCCAACGAGTCACAGGCTTATTCACACCTTCAAACTCACCGTGAGGAATGACAGAAAGTACTCGCGATTCAAGCTCTCGTTCAAAACCATTCATGGCAGATAAACCGATAATGATCACGGCTACGCCAACCGCAATACCAATCGTCGAAGACAAAGAGATAAACGACACCATTTTGTCTCGTTGTTTCGCTCGGCTAAAGCGACCGCCTATCAATAAAGATAAAGAAGAAAACACTTAGCTCTCCTCTTTTTCTACGTTGACCAGTAAACCGTCTTGCATGTGAAGTTGGCGGTCCATTTTTCCAGCCAGCTCACCATCATGAGTGACCACCAAAAAAGCAGTATCGTACTCACGGTTCAGTTCGCGCATTAAGTCGTAAATAGAAAGTGCGGTGTTGTGATCGAGGTTACCGGTTGGCTCATCCGCCAAAACCAAAGCAGGCTTATTCACCAATGCACGAGCAATCGCCACTCGTTGTCTCTCACCACCAGAAAGTTCTGAAGGTCGGTGGTCGACACGATGACTCAATCCAACCTTATCAAGCAAACGCTGCGCTTCTTGTTTTGCTTTAGCTGGCTTTTCACCACCAATCAACAACGGCATTGCTACATTTTCTAACGCTGAAAAATCAGAAAGAAGGTGATGGAATTGATAAACAAAGCCAAGATGCTGGTTGCGAAGCTTGGCCTGCTTATTCGAACTCAAAGATGCTAAGTCCTGACCAAGAAAGCTCACCCTGCCCGCAGAAGCGTCGTCTAATGCGCCTAAGATATGCAGCAAGGTACTTTTGCCCGAGCCAGAGGTACCGATGATTGCTACTAGCTCACCCTTTTCGATTTCAAAGCTGACTCCCTTGAGCACCTCAGTATCTAACGAACCTTCACGGTACGTTTTACGGATATCATTACATTGAAGAAAATTACTCATAACGGAGGGCCTCAGCAGGTTTCACAGACGATGCACGATAAGAAGGGAATACAGTGGCAATCAGGCTAAGTGCAATAGCCAAAACCACAACAACAGCGATTTGAATCGGATTAATCAAAATTGGTAGCTGGCCACCAAATGAGAACAGAGCAACCCCCATCGCCTCTAAAATAGTATTCAAGTTCATGGCTAATACAACGCCTAACACGCCACCCGATAGCGCGCCAATCACGCCGCTACTTGCACCTTGAACCATAAAGATCCCCATCACTTGACCATCGGTCATGCCTTGGGTCTTAAGAATCGCGACTTCAGATTGCTTCTCCATCACCACCATGATAAGCGCGGAAATAATATTGAAAGCAGCAACACCGATAATAAGCCCAAGCATTAAGCCCATCATGTTTTTTTCCATACGAACGGCTTGGAATAGCTCACCACGTTGGTCTCGCCAATCACTCCACAACCAACCTTCAGGTAATGGTTGAGTCGATAACTCCGCGACTTCAAACGGGTCTTCAAAAAACAGTCTCCAGCCTGAAATAGTGTCTGATTTGTAGCGCATCAAACGCCCAGCATCTTTAATATCGGTCACCATCAATTGAGCATCGATATCAGAGCCCGTATTGAAAATACCAGCAACGGTGAAATTTCGTTGGCTTGGAATACGTCCGAGCGGTGTGTATTGGCTAGCGCTGGTCACCATCAGGCGAACTTTATCCCCCATAGATACCTTTAGGTTTCTCGCCAAGGTATGACCGAGGAACAACTGGTATTGCCCCGCTTTAAGTGAAGACAATCGACCTGCAATTAGATGGTCTTGAAGAGGGTCATCAGAATTAGGTTCAATACCGATTAACAGCCCTGCAGATAACTGGGCAGGACTTTGAATTACCGCCTCACTGCGGACAATCGGTTCAACGTGGCCATTAAGCGAGATTTGCTCTGCAAAATTAGGCGCTTGAGCAGAAAGAGAGGTGGTACCGCCCTGTTCATAAACCACCGCTTGAGGAAGAACACCAAGAATTCGGTCTTTTAACTGCGCTTCGAATCCATTCATTACCGATAAAACAGTAACCAAAGACAAAACGCCAATGGTGATACCTGCCGTCGACATATAAGAAACAAAACGGCTAAAGCGATCACCTGAACGGCCTTTCAAATAACGTAGGCCAACAAACAACGAAATAGGATGAAACATACTTTGAACCATCTAAAAGGGATGCGGGTTAATGTAACGGGTATTGCTGTTACTGTGTAGGGGGTAATTGAAAATATAGAGTGAATTAACTCAATTAGTTAGGCTTGAAAAACAGAACCTTGTCAAATAGCCAAATTTCAAACAACTATTTGAGACTTTCAATTAACTGACCTTGATTACTGCGGCCACATAGCGATAATCAATAGATCACTTCAAGGAACTAACGCATGACAGAACAAGAGTTTTTCACCGTTCACCACAGCCTTACCGCGAATATTGAACCAATGGACAGCGGCTTCAGTTTACCTTCTCAAATTCAATTCGAATCTGAGATCCCAGCCCCGTTTGTAGTGGCAAGTGAATTTAGCCAATTGGATCTGCTAGCTGACAGTGCTCGTGCTGAACTGAAAAACAGCGACTTGAAGAATGTCACCAGTTTATTGGATGCACAGAACTCCAAATTAAACCTGCTGTTGAGCTTTATGTTATCGCAGCAAGATGATGAGAAGTTTCGAACTCACACCTACTCCTTCGGTGCGAGCCAATTTTCCTGTTTTTCTAAGACAGACATCGAGCCGGGTCGCTTAGTAAAAGCTAAGCTGTTCTTGGAGCATCCTGCCGCAGCGATTTACTGCTACGCGGAAGTGTTTGCAACCCAGCCTAAAGATTCAGGTTTCGAAATTAACTTCAAATACGCTCATCTTCGCGATACCGACCAAGACCTGCTGATCAAAGCGGCGCTTCATCAACAACAGAAACTTTTGCGTCAACGCTCTCTAGACCGAGATAACAAGTAAATTAACATGACCAAACAATCTATTTTTACCCTACCAACCCTCAAAGGAGCCGGTGACAAAAAGCACATTGGTAACCTTGTTGGTTCGTCTCTCGCTCTTGCTATCGCTAAACTCGCAGAGCAACACAACAGTCATACTGTACTTGCTGTGCCAGATCCACAAATCGCACTCAAGCTGCAATCTGAAATTGAACAGTTTACGGCGAGTGAAGTTGCACTATTCCCAGACTGGGAAACTTTGCCTTACGACAGCTTCTCACCACACCAAGAGATCATTTCTGATCGTATCGCGCGCCTTTATGCCTTGCCGACCTTAAAAGACGGCATCACGATCGTGCCGATCAGCACGCTACTCCAGCGCCAATCACCACGTGACTTCTTGCTACAGCACACTCTAATGGTGAAAACTGGTGATCTTTACTCACTAGAGAAACTGCGCCTGCAGCTTGAAAAATCTGGCTATCGTTACGTTGATCAGGTATTTGGCCCGGGCGAGTACGCAAGCCGAGGTTCGATTCTTGACCTGTTCCCGATGGGCAGTAAAGACCCATATCGTATCGACTTCTTCGATGATGAGATCGATACCATTCGTACCTTCGATCCTGAAAACCAACGTTCTATCGAAGATATCTCTGAGATCCGCCTGTTACCTGCTCACGAATTTCCAACCTCGGAAACGGCAATTGAAGATTTCCGTATTCGTTGGCGCCAACAGTTTGATGCCCGCCGCGAACCAGAATCGGTTTACATGCAGGTATCTAAAGGCACATGGCCGGCTGGTATTGAGTATTGGCAACCGCTATTCTTCGATCACACAGAAACGCTTTTTGACTATGTTGCCGATGAAGCGCAACTCTTGGTTCTTGGTGACGTAGAAACCGCTGTTGATTCGTTCCTTGCTGATGTCGCTCACCGATACGAGCAACGTGGCGTTGACCCACTACGACCACTACTGACACCTGAACAACTTTGGTTGAAAAAAGACGAGCTGTTCGCTCACTTCAAACAGAAGCCACAGGTCAACCTAAGCCTAGATTCGATTGAAGAGAAAGCAGGCCGCACTAACTTACCTGTCGTGTCATTACCTGACCTAAGCGTTCAGCATCAAAATAAAGAACCACTCGCAAACCTAAGAAAGTTCACAGAGGCCTTCGATGGCAAAGTGGTATTTTCGGTTGAATCAGAAGGTCGTCGTGAAGCATTGAGTGAACTGCTTCGTGGTATTAAAGTACGACCAAGCGAAGTTGAAAACCTCGATGCGGCCATTAAAGCGAAAGACAAGTTCAGCCTGATTCTCGGTTCCGCTGAACATGGTTTTATCCACGAAGAACAAAACATCACCCTTATCTGTGAAAGCGATCTATTAGGCGATCGTGTTATTCAACGCCGTAAGAAAGATAAGAAAAGCGTAAACAGCGATACTGTAATCCGTCACTTAGCGGAGCTTAAACCGGGTCAACCTGTTGTTCACATTGACCATGGTATTGGTCGCTACATCGGCCTGCAAACACTTGAAGCGGGTGGCATGAAAACCGAATACGTAACGCTTGAGTATCAAAATGATGCCAAGTTATACGTACCTGTTGCTTCTCTGAACTTAATCGGGCGCTACTCTGGCGGCGCTGAAGATTCTGCACCACTGCATAAGTTAGGTGGTGAAGCATGGCAGAAAGCTCGTAAGCGTGCCGCAGAGAAAGTCCGTGACGTTGCAGCCGAGCTGCTTGATGTTTACGCTAAACGTGAGCTTAAGCCTGGCTACAAGTTTGTATTGGATCGAGGCCAATACGCAACCTTCAAATCTGGCTTCCCTTTTGAAGAAACCGACGACCAAGCGATGGCAATCAATGCTGTTATGTCGGATATGTGCCAAGCAAAAGCCATGGATCGCTTAGTGTGTGGTGACGTTGGTTTTGGTAAAACCGAAGTCGCGATGCGCGCGGCATTCGTATGTACCGACAACAGCAAACAAGTGGCTGTGTTAGTACCAACGACGCTACTTGCTCAGCAACACTTTGAAAACTTCCGAGACCGTTTCGCGAACCAACCGATACGTGTCGAAGTTCTGTCGCGATTTAAATCAGCTAAAGAACAGAAATTGATCATGCAAGATGTCGCTGACGGTAAAGTCGATATCTTGGTGGGTACTCATAAGCTGCTTTCGAGTGAAATCAAATTCCAAGACCTTGGCTTGCTGGTTGTCGATGAGGAACACCGCTTTGGTGTACGTCAGAAAGAGAAAGTGAAAGCGATGCGTGCCGATGTGGATATCCTCACGCTAACCGCAACGCCTATCCCACGAACGCTGAATATGGCGATGAGTGGCATGCGTGATTTGTCTATCATCGCAACTCCACCAGCACGACGCTTGGCAATTAAAACCTTCGTTCGCGAGAGTGATGATGCGATCGTCAGAGAAGCGGTGCTGCGTGAAATTATGCGTGGTGGTCAGGTTTACTTCCTGCACAACCAAGTCGACACGATTGAGAAAACAGCAGAGTCACTACAGAAGCTGATTCCAGAAGCGCGCGTTACCGTGGCTCATGGCCAAATGCGAGAGCGCGAACTGGAACGCATCATGAATGACTTCTACCACCAGCGTTTTAACTTGCTAGTGTGTACAACCATCATCGAAACCGGTATCGACGTACCCACAGCCAATACCATCTTAATGGACAGAGCCGATAACCTTGGTTTAGCACAGTTGCACCAATTGCGTGGGCGTGTGGGGCGATCTCACCACCAAGCTTATGCCTACTTGCTAACACCTCCCCCGAAAGCAATGACAAAAGATGCCGTCAAGCGATTAGACGCGATAGCTTCACTTGAAGACTTAGGTGCAGGCTTTACGCTAGCAACCCATGACTTAGAGATTCGTGGTGCAGGTGAGCTGTTAGGCGATGAGCAAAGTGGTCAAATCCAGTCGGTTGGCTTCACCTTGTACATGGAAATGCTTGAACAAGCGGTTGAAGCATTGAAGGAAGGTCGAGAGCCATCACTTGATGACCTACTGCGTGAACAAACTGAAATTGAGATGCGCCTGCCTGCACTGTTGCCTGATGACTACATCCCAGACATCAATACACGTTTGTCTACCTATAAGCGTATTGCGAGTGTGAGTGACACCGACGAATTGGCCGAGTTGAAAGTCGAGCTGATTGATCGCTTCGGCCTTCTGCCTGATGCAACCAAGAACTTGTTGTCAGTTTCTGAGCTAAAATTAGCCGCGGCGTCAATCAAAGCGAAGAAAATTGAAGCGCACGATAAGGGTGGATTCTTAGAATTCTACCCAGATGCTGACATAAACCCGGCCTACCTTGTTAAACTGTTGCAATCTCAACCGCAAAAGTTTTCAATGGAAGGACCAACAAAGTTCAAGTTTACGATACCATTGGTCGACAGACGGAAACGAATTCAATTTGTTAGTGATTTATTGGGCGAATTCAAACAAAACTTGCTGCCTTCAGCATAAGACCCAATCCACTGCACATATAAATTATCCGGCCGGTAGTTCGGCTGGAAGACGGAGTAAAAATGAAAAGACTGATCCCACTGCTACTATTGTTCGTCTCACTGCCAAGTTTGGCGCAGAGACAATTTGATATAGAAGTGATCATTTTCAAGCGCGCAGTTGATGCAGAGAAAGTGAATGAGTCTTGGCCAAATACACAGCCAAAGATTTCGCTTGAACGCGTTGGTTCATTTCAAGACACCCAATACCGAGCAAAGAAAGGCGTAAAAATGCTTCCTTACTCGGAATACAAGTTAACACCTCAGAAAGACAAGCTACGTAAACACGCAGGCTTTGAAGTCCTGATGCATACGGCTTGGCGTCAAGGTGACCAAGGTAAGAGCTCAGCACCTGTTTTCCACATTCAAGCAGGTAAAGACTTCTCTAAACAGTTTAATGCTGACGGTTCTGAGAAAGGTGCAGTAACTACAGAAAATGCCGATGGCTTCCAAGAAGAGACTATTGATAAGCCACTCTACGAATTAGACGGTAAGCTGCAAATCTACGTACAGCACTACCTATATGCTGAAACGACCCTAGATTTAAAAGCACCAAGCGTTCGTGAAGTCACTCTACAAGAACAACAAATCGAGCTAGACTCACCAGTAAGCGGTGCCGAAAGCAATGTCCAGGTGGGTAATCTAACCGAAATATCTCCAACCGTTGAAGTGGAAGAGTTCCTTAAGAGCTACCGCATGGACCAAAAACGTCGTATGCGCAGTACAGAAACTCACTACCTTGACCACCCGCTTCTTGGCATGGTGATTCAAGTTCGTCGCGTCGCTCAGTAACCAGCCCAGAGATATAGCGACTGAACCAGTTACTCTGTTGGCGCCCAAGCTATACTCATATTAATCATTCAAAACGCCCTCCATTGTGAGGGCGTTTTATTAAGTGCTGGCTACTTTCAGCAGGTACTTATAAATTTAATTGGTACACCCTATGAGCCCTGAATTTCAGATCAACACACAAAACCTCAGTCTGAAGATTATTGAAGCTTCCGATGCTCAAAAGTTTTCACAGCTCATCAAGTCCTCCCCTAGCTTGCTGCCATGGGTCGACTGGTGCCACGATGAGTTTTCTATCGTCGAAGCAGAAAAATTCATTCTGGCAACTCGTTTAAATTGGGTCAAAGCCGACGCGTTTGGCTTTGGTATCTTTGAGCGAGAAAGCGATAAACTTGTCGGCATGGTGGCGATCAATGAGCTTTACCACACCTTTAATATGGCGAGTTTAGGTTATTGGGTTGGTGATGAATTTCAAAGAAAAGGGATCGCCAAAGAAGCGATGCTAGCCCTATTCGAATTTTGCTTCGCACAACTGAAGTTAACGCGTTTAGAGATTGTCTGTGATACCGAGAACTTACCCAGCCAAAAGCTGATAGAGAAGTGTGGAGCCGAAAGAGAAACCATTGCCAAGAATCGATTTCTGTTTAACGGTAAGCCAAAAGATGGCGTGGTTTATTCTGTGCTACCTCCAACCTCTTAACGCTTTAGTTAGTTTGCAACCAGCGATAGCACGTAATCGACACGATCAAAAAAGAGCTCCGAAGAGCTCTTTTTTATTATCAGCGTAAGCCCCTTAGAGGGCTTACCTGATTAGTGAAGCTTTAGGTTTGGACGAAGTACACGGTTAATACGACCAACCAACATCATCAGTGATGTTTTGATTAAGCCGTGAAGCGCCATCTGGTGCATGCGGTACAAAGAGATGTAAACCACACGAGCAATACGACCTTCAACCATCATCGAACCTTTGGTCAGGTTACCCATCAAGCTACCTACTGTAGAGAAACGGCTTAGTGAAACCAGCGAGCCTTTGTCTTTGTAGATGTAGTCTTTCAGGTCACGACCATTCAACTTAGCAATGATGTTGCTGAATGCACAACTTGCCATTTGGTGAGCCGCTTGTGCACGTGGTGGTACAAATGAACCATCAGCTTGGGTACATTGTGCCAAGTCACCGATAGCAAAAATGTTGTCATCCAGTGTCGTTTGCAGCGTATTTTTCACAACCAGTTGGTTGATACGGTTAGTCTCAAGACCACCGATATCTTTCATGAAGTCCGGCGCTTTAATGCCTGCCGCCCATACCATGATTTGAGCAGGGATCTTATCACCGTCTTTGGTTGTTAGACCATCAGCATCAGCTTGAGTCACCATAGTATTAGTACGAACGTTCACACCAAGCTTTGTTAGCTCAGAATGTGCAGCACTTGAAATTCGAGGAGGTAGCGCTGGAAGAATACGCTCACCTGCTTCAACAAGGTTAACATTCAGCTTGCTTGAATCTAGATCACCGAAGCCGTAGGTGCGAAGCTCTTTAACTGCGTTGTGTAGCTCTGCAGAAAGCTCAACACCTGTCGCACCTGCACCAACAATCGCGATGTCTACCGTACCTTGACCGTTCTTAGCATGAAGCTTTAAGAACTGGTTGTTCATTTCAGTACGGAAACGGTGCGCTTGTTCTGGGCTATCAAGGAAAATACAGTTGTCACGAACACCTGGAGTGTTGAAGTCGTTCGACGTTGAACCTAGCGCCATAACAAGAATATCGTATTCAAGTTCACGGCTTGGCATCAGCAGTTCACCGTGCTCGTCGGTCAACTCACTCAATGCAATCACTTTACGATCACGATCGATGTCGTTCAGGCTGCCCATTTGGAAATCGAAGTAATGGTTTTTTGCGTGCGCGCGGTAGCTTAATGCATCAACACCTTCATCCAGTGAGCCAGTTGCTACTTCATGAAGTAATGGCTTCCATAGGTGGCTTGCTTTACGGTCTACCAGAGTGATCTGGGCACGTTTCTTACGACCTAAAGTGCGGCCTAGCTTAGTTGCTAGTTCTAAACCACCAGCACCGCCGCCTACTACGATAATTTTTGTCACAATGACAATCCTCTACAAAATGAATAAATGGGGTTCGGTCCGATTACTCCAACCGATAAATTCTATGTATCTACTCGGCCTTGTTGATAAGGCTGTGACATATTGGATAACCGCGAAAAAGAATAACGACAGCTCACCGAGTAGTTAGAGGGATTACAAACAACAAACATTCGTTTGTCGCTTTGCTCACATGGATAAAAAAGGCGTCTAGCTGAGAGATAGAGCGCAAATAATGGGCAAGTTTTTCACTCGCTCTCAATTTTTTTTGATATTTGTCAAAATATTTTGCTTGGGAACATTATATATAGCAAAAAGATGACCGCAACAAAAATCCTTATCCACAATGAGGATTCGCCACAAAATAGTTAACGTTTGCGCAAGCTCGCTAACATAGCGGCTACGATAGCATCATCAATAGTAACCTTTGTTATCCAGATACAAAAAAGCAGCACCCAAATGAGTGCTGCTTTTATAAAATAACCAGAATAATTTAAGCGTTTTTAAATGCTTTCATTGCCTGAAGATGTTGAGAGATCTTTTTGAATTTATGACTCTCTTTATCGTCCCAGATTACGTCGTAGTAATCTTCTAGCGCTGCAGCCGTTTTGGAGTTATCGTGAATTTCGTCTTCACGAGAAAGCACCACTAGGCAACGACCTTTGTTTTTCATACGGTACTGCTCAACACACTTGGTCGCAATATCTTCGTACTCTTCAGGACGGTCAATTCGACCTACCATGTTGTTTTCAGGTTGCAAGTTTGGATTGAAAATCACCTGCTTAATACCACACAAGAAACCAATGCGCTCAGACCAAAAGCCACCTAAGCCTACACCACAAATAATTGGATGCGGATCGTCGGATTGCTCTATCACTTTATGCACTTCTTTAAGCAAATGTTGCATATCGTGTTTTGGATGCAAAGTACTGTAGTTGATGAAACGAACGTCATCATCAATGAATTGCAACTGCAGTATTTTTTCGTGATTGCCCGGGCTTGTTGAGTCGAAGCCATGTAGATAGATAATCATTGTACCTCCCCCATTGAATATTGGTACGTTTTGATCAATCTAACACGAAAAACAAGGTTTTAAAGGGAAGACCACCGAAATTATATTTTTCACTTCCTAAACGTGATCCTAGCTACATAAAGTGTGACTTAGAGCCTCTGCTTCCTGCAAATAACTTTCATCGCCCCAAAGCTGATGAGCAAGTAAATACCAAAGCATTGCCATCATTTGGCTTCTCGGTAACCACGCTTCTACACCATCTAGCCAAGGCTGAACATCATGGATGCCTCGCAGCTGGCAGTACTTCTCAACCGCTTCATTGGCCTGCACTCCAGTAACCGCAATGGTCAGGGTTAAGTCGAGCCTAGGGTCGGCTAGCGCGGCGTATTCCCAGTCGATAATCTTAATACCGTCACTGTTTCTCACTAGGTTATAACCACCTAAATCAAAATGGCACAAAGACAGGTCGACATTGGTAACACTCGGGGCCACGCGCCACTCTTGATAAATCTTAGTGCAGGTTTCGGTCTTATGAATCGCATCAAGCTGAAGCCAATAGTGGTCGACTCGCGCTGTGAAACTGAAAGGTTGCAGTGGCAATCGCGCAGTGTTAACCAGATGCACTGAGATCAACGTTTTCAACAGGTCTTCAATGTCTAACCCTTCATAAAGAGTCTCACCATCAATCCATTCAACCAATAACCCTTGCTCATTCACCACCATCGGGCTTGGGCCAATACCAAGACGCTCAATCGTCGAGAGCACTTGATACTCTTCATGACGAGAGATGAAGAACGCTTTGGTGATAGGTGTGGTTGGCCGCCAAACGTAAGCAGTGCCATCGGCAGCTACTAGCTTCCAACATCGATTGGTCAATCCACCAGTTAGTGTCTGCGCTCTGGCTGGAGGCTCAGAAAAGTAACCATCAAGCGAACTCAAACTGGTATCAAGAAGCTTAGCCTCAGACCAAGAAAAAATTGCCATTGTTTATTCCCTATAAACGTCTTCACTTCCCTACAAAAAAGACACTGACCAAAAGCCAGTGTCTCTTAATAAACAGCGCATCATGTACTGCATTGGCGTACGACCAACCTATATGCAGCCAAGATTGAACACTGTCAAGCTCATGGTCAGCCAAGACTAGACGCTGTCAAAACTGGCTGCGCATAGTTGGCGAGTAAGCGAGATTAAAGACCCAGTAGGCTCTTAGATTGTTGCTTACGGATTTCGGTCTCGTCAGCCCATTCAATCAAGCCAGACTCAAGATCCATTAGACGCATGGTCATTTTGTAGTATACGTCTTCATCGCTACCCGCTTTCTTAACAATGCTTGATAGATTGCCGTACAACATGTACTGAGCACCAACCATTTTACCAAACTGAATAGCTGAGCTTTGGTTCACTAGCTCATCGTTGTTTTGGAAATTCAATTGGTCACGAACAGACTCAACACGATCCATATCAACGAAACGGAACTTACCAGAATTCAGCATTTTAGTACTGATTGTGTCTGTGATTGACTCAGTATCGATGTGCTCGCTTGTTTTGTTCTTGATACGCTCAACGAACACGATTGGACGCTGTTCACGAGTAATGTAAGCCACTGAACCAGACGCCATCATGCTATCGACCATTTCACCCGCAATCGTTTGAAGGTCAGTTGAACCGAAATCGATTGTCGTGGTTTCTACTGCTTGTGCATCACCGTAGCTTACCTTGTTCGAACAACCGCCTAAAATAACCGCTAAACCTAGTAGCGCAATGACACTCTTTTTCATTTTGTTTCCTCAACTTATCACTGAGTGGGGTTACCCACACTCTTAAATTCTTGTATTTACGAATCATTAGACCCGTTTAATCTAACTTACTGCTCTCGGAACTGGACTCTGAACTGAGTCGCTTTTGGGTTTACCGACACTTCCGACAACGAAATACTTTCAAAACCACGAACAATCGCTTGCTTCCAAGGGCCTTGCTTTAGGTTGACCTCAAGCCCGGCATCGTCGTACCAGTAAAAACGATAAAGGATATGTTGATCGCCCTTATAGTTACTGTTTAAACGAACGATTCCTCGCGTATGACCGTCGACCAGATCAGTGCGGATATCTTCAACCTGTAAACGGCTGCCCAATACCTTGTCACCAAAGAAAACGTTCTGAGTCAGGCTATCGACCCTTACGCCAGCTGTATTATCTGCACAACCAGCCAGAGCCATCACCGCTGCTAAGCTCACTAACCACTTTTTCATTACAGCCTCCCTAGCTGTTTATGCCACATTGTTGCGTTGTTTCCTTGTCGAGAAATCCACACCAAGGTGGTTTGCCCTTCTCGAATATCAAAGTCATACGTTTTAGCGCCCGCTTCCAACGTATATTGACCGTTGTTTGCTACAAACGTGCTGCTCTTAATCTCTGCAGGTAATGATTGCCAACTACGTGTGTCTGGTTGCTCTGTCAGTGTGTTCCACACGTTGAACAAAATATTGCCGACATCATCGCCTTTGGTGGCTTCTTTACGAATGCGATCTTTCGCGACTACGCGTAGCGCTTGGCGAATAACAATGCTCGTCATACGCTCGGATAAATCATTCTGCGCCATTGCATTTACGTCAGTGATCAAGTGCTCTTGTAGCGGTTGCCCACTGATTCGCAACGCAGAAAAACGCTCTACGTTTTGGCTTGGGTAATATGGCAGCGCAAGAGAGTATATTGCTCCCTGATCGCGACTGTCATAAACAGGTAAATCTAGTCGCCAACTGTCCATAGCTTGCACAGCGCTCTGCTCTTGGAGAACAATTACTCGCCCTTCACCTGCACCAAGCTTAGATGATTGCTTGTAACGCTTTTCCAATGTCGCTAAATCTTGTCGCATCCCTAAACGAGCGGCTGTTGCCATGGTTCTATCTATAATTTCTTGGTTGTTTGGCATCACAGCCAAAGCACGACGATAGTCAACATAAGCGCTGTTTAGATCATTCGAAGCTTCATAAAGCAGACCAGACAAGAACATCAGATACGCATTTTGTACCGACTGCAGTTTTTTACCCGCATCAGGATAATTAGAAAGGATGCTACCCACATTGGCAGACAAACCCTGCTTCTTCGCATCGTTGGCTGCGCGATCTAACTCGGCTTCACGTTGCTTCTTTGCTTGTTCTTGAACTTGATTGGCGCGACGCATTTCGATCACCGCACCTTCTAAATCATTTTTCTTAAGGTAATTTAATCCGAGATATAGATGAAGAAAGCCCAACTCATAATCGGCTGGCACATACTCGGTAATATTGTCATTCACTGCCAACGCACCAACACTGGTTGCGCTGTCTGAGATTGAGATCACCGCTTTTCGTTGCTGCTCGGTTACTGCTTGATCAGCCACTTCAAACGAAGACTTACTCTCAGGGTATTTTTGATCCAGCAGATTAATTCTGCCTCTTTCAAAATTATCAAGGATGTCGCCTGCCGTGTAATCTGGTAGATCTTGCTGAGCCTTTGAATAATCTCCAGACTTAACGGCTTGGTAGATCGCTTTGTTTTGCGCACTGTAATGACTGAACAGGCTTCCTGCAGACATACTCGCACAACCCGCGGTCAACGCCGATAACAGGGCAATGGAAGCGAATCTAAACTGTTGCTTCACTTATCGTCTCCGTGCATGTTTAAAATGCCAACTTTGTTAGGGTCTGTTGACCCTAGTCTCATTATCAAAACGAAACGTGTTGTAAAAAGGATCTCAAGCCAGTTGAAACCCTACCGATTTAGCCTCGGCCTAGGCGATGCCGACATTCAGACAACAGATAGAACTTAAAGTTGGCATACAAACTACAAATTTTCCAACTAACTACTTGCGTTAGCCCGCTAATGAGCTCGCTTAAACTAGCTCATTAGCTTTCATTAACTCGTTAGCTTTTTATTAGCTCATTAATAGGGGACCAAGTGGACGACCACCAACCAAGTGCATGTGAATATGGTAAACCTCTTGGCCACCGTGAGAGTTACAGTTTACGATAAGACGATAGCCATCTTCTGCGATGCCTTCTTCTTTTGCTAACTTGCGTGCAACGGTAAACATACGCCCCATCATCGCTTCATCTTCTACTTCAACATCGTTAGTTGTTGGAATCAGCTTATTAGGAATAATTAGGATATGGCTTGGCGCGCGAGGGTTAATATCACGAAAGGCCGTTACTAAATCGTCTTGGTATAATAAATCTGCTGGAATTTCTTTATTGATGATCTTACTAAAAATGGTTTCTTCAGCCATGTTTCTCTCCGATAAAACATTTATTTTTTAATGCTTTGAGTATGCGCTATGCCGCATCAAACCACAATAAATCTGCTTTAAAGCATAATAAAAAACACCGTTCAAATCAAAGAAAACCAGTGTTAGCTCTCAAGAATGGCATGTTGGTTATAACTGAGGGTTATTTTTGACGTGTGCGTCATAAAATGCGTAAGCCGAGCTCAATAGAATGCTGATAATTTTGTTAGTTTTACTTTGACCTGACATTAGGTCTGCATTTTTATTTAGGGAGAAAGCCATGAAGGGATCTGTGATCAAGCGTATGTACGCTGGTTTCGCACTGATCATCATCATGTTCGCAGTCACGATAACCATCATGATGAACAGCATGAATCAGATACACAGCAATTTTGAGAGTGTCTCAGAAACCTCATTACCACTTGTCGCGCTTTCAAATCAAACAAGTGTTCAATTGCTTTCTGCCGATAAGTCATTCAAAGATTTCTTAACCACACAAAACGCTGAACGCATGTCTGCAATGCGTACAGAGTTTGCTGCATCACAAAACTCGTTTTCTGAAGTGCTAGGTAACTTAGAAGCAGCGAGCCAAGACAATGTTTCGCTCACCGAACGTATCGCGCAATTAAGAGCGATGGAAGAGCGCTACTTCGCCGAAGCAGACGAAGCGATGAACAACTACGTCGCAATGTTTGAAGCACAAGAGCAGGTACAAAAAGCCTCTCGTGACTTCCAACGTCTGCATTCAGAATTAACTGTTGGCATGAAAGAGTACGTTGCTGATCAAAAAAGCATCTCTGTAAAAGTGATGGCAAAGAGCTACTTCATTAAACTGCAAGACGCAGAAGTCATTACCTCTGATGCGCTTGCTAGCTCTGATGTTGCCTTCGTTCAGAAAGCCGTTAACCAAAACAAAAAGGCCGTTACTCACCTTAACTACGCTTATCGCGGTCTATCCACACAGCTACCGGCGCTTAAAAATGTCTTCGATGAGTCGGTTCAGAAATTCACCAAAGACGTCGGCCAAAAAGGCGGCGTGTTAGACAAACACAACAACTACCTACAAGCCAAGCAAGCGCTGTACGTGAACATCGCCAACCTAGCCGTAGAAGTTGACCAAGCGATGGCCGTTTTAGACTCATTCAACGTGACCGCTGAAGAGCAACTCAACTCGTCGTTAGCTGACGCAAGCAGCATCTACGACAAAGGCCTATTCAACGCAATCGCAATTGGCATCATTGTGACCGTATTCGCTGCAGCGATTGGTTACCACATTGCACATAGTGTAAGAGAACCACTAACTCGCATTCTCGGGACATTAGAAGGCCTGACTCAAGGCGATATGACTCAACGTATCGATATTCGATACGACAACGAATTCAGCCGTGTGAGCCGTCACATCAATACCTTGGCTGACAATTTGCACAATATTCTCGTGAAGCTAAATGACGCTTCAGATGACCTAACCAAGACCGCAAGCGTAAACCAGAAGACTTCTTCTGAAACGCAAGCTCAGCTGAACAGCCAACGTGAACAAACCGCTACCGTTGCGACCGCAATGACAGAGATGTCTCATTCTGTACAAGAAGTGGCAAACAGCGCGCAAAGCTCACTAACTATGGTTCAACAAGTAGAATCGGCTTCTGAATCTGGTCGTCAGATCATGAACACCAACATTAGCACCATTAATCAGCTTGAGGTTCGCCTTACTGAATCAGTGGGTGCGGTGGGCGAGCTACAGCAAATGAGTAGTCAGATTGGTTCAATCCTTGACGTTATTCGTGGCATTGCTGAACAGACCAACCTACTTGCACTCAATGCGGCAATCGAAGCAGCGCGTGCTGGCGAACAAGGTCGTGGCTTTGCAGTTGTTGCCGATGAAGTACGAGTGCTAGCGCAAAAAACTACTCAATCAACCTCTGAAATCGAGACCATGATCAGCAATCTGCAGTCAAGTTCGAAAACCGCAAGCAACGTAATTGAAAGTTGTATGAGCGATATGGACATGTCGGTTCAACAAGCTTCGAGTGCAAACAGTGCGATGGAAGAGATCCAAGCCTTGATTCTAGAGATCAGCCACATGAGCACGCACATCTCTCAAGCAGCCGCAGAGCAGAGTGAAACGTCTGGTGATATCGCACGTAATATCGAAGACATCAACCACATCGCAGATAAGAGTTACCAAGCGATGTCTTCAATTGCGGAAGCAAGCCAAAACCTAACAATTCTGGCAAATCAGCAAGGTGATTTAGTACATCAGTTCAAACTATAGATAAATAAAGAATCGATAGATATTTAGTGAGATTCTTGAGACTTCATACCCAATAGTGGTAACTAATTGAGCTAGGGCAACTTTTATCAAGGGTTGCCCTTGTTTTTTATGAGCTTTGTCATTATATGATTATTAAGGCTTGCTGCTTCCCGTTTTTTCTTTCACCTTTATGAGCGAGCCGCTATTAAGGAACTTATATGGCTGTTCATGTTGGCATTATCGATCAAGACCCCATTCGCTTGCTCACCCCTTTACTTGATAACCGAACGGTCAGCACTCATATAGTGTTTATCGGCGACAAAAATCAAGTCAGTATGTACAAACGTTTAGACAGCGTTTTGCAGAAGCGCGACATTACCAGTGAGTTTTTCGAAATTCCGACCATCGTAAATACGTCCGTCATTAAAGAATCTATCCAAACCCTTGCCGAAGACCTGAAAGCACGCGGTCAAGAAGTGAAACTCAACGCGAGTTGTGGCCTTCGTCATCGTCTACTTTCCGTCTACGAAGTATTCCGTACTTATCACTGGCCAATCTTTGTTGTCGAACCAAACAGTGACAAGCTGTGCTGGTTGTATCCAAATGGCAAAGAAGACGCACAAGTTCAAGACCGCATTACTATCGACGACTACCTAACGGTATTTGGTGCTCGTGGTGAATTCAGCGATGTACAACTATCGCCGCAACTTGATCAGAAGCTTTATGAGTTAGGTGAGCGCTGGGCAAGTAACGCACTCGAATTAGGCCCTGGCCTTGCGACATTGAACTACCTTGCAACGACCTGTCGTAAAGAACAGAAGCTTGATGTTGAGCTCTCTGAGAAGCAACAAGGCTATCGCGAACTGAACATGCTGCTGAGCGATTTGGTTGAAGCTAAGATTGCGACTTACAACAATGGTATTTTAACCTTTACCAATGAAGACGCGCGACGCTTCTCAAACGGTGAATGGCTTGAAACATTAGTTCACAGCACAGTTAAGCAGATCCAAGATGACATGCCGACCATTCAAGACCGTTCTTTGAATGTTCAGGTGTACCGTCAACTCGGTGAGCGTGAGGTTCGAAACGAGCTTGATGTTGCATCTGTGGTGAACAATAAGCTGCACATCATCGAATGTAAGACCAAAGGCATGCGTGACGATGGTGATGACACCTTATACAAATTAGAATCGCTGAGAGACCTGCTAGGTGGCCTACAAGCGCGTGCAATGTTGGTGAGCTTCCGCCCTCTTCGCCATAACGATATCACTCGAGCAGAAGATCTTGGTCTTGCACTGATTGGCCCTGACGAACTAAAAGACCTTAAAACACACCTAACGGCATGGTTTACAGCTGCTGGCGGTAATGAAGATCTAGAGTACTAAAAACAAATAAACTCATGAGAGCTAAACGCTCTAAAGCAGATTATAAAAAAGGCGAATGACCATTAAGTCACTCGCCTTTTTCTTGTCTATTCTCTCTATCGATTACTTTAAGACGACATAAAAAAATGGCCACATCATTCGATGCGGCCATTTTCAAAATTTGAAGTCAGTTTAAGGCTTAATGCTCTCTACTACTCAGAGCACTTTAAGACTTAAAGCATTTTACGAGCAGCTTCTACAACCACTTTGATTGAACGAGCTTCTGTTACTTTTAGTGTGTCGTGGTCTGGAATCTCTTTTTGAGTACGGTTGATGATTACACCAGCAACACAACCCGCTTTAAGGCCAGAGCTTGCACACATTGTTAACAGCGTTGCAGATTCCATTTCGAAGTTCAGAACACCCATGTCTTGCCATTCTTGCATAGAACCTTGGAAGCGCTTAACTACGCGACCAGAGAACGTGTCGTAACGCTCTTGACCTGGGTAGAAAGTGTCACTTGAAGCTGTTACGCCCATGTGAACTGCTGCACCTGATTCTTCAACTGCCGCTTTCATTGCTGTTGCCACTTCGAAGTCAGCAACTGCTGGGAACTCCATTGGAGCAAAGTGCAGGCTAGCGCCGTCTAGACGAACAGAACCAGTAGAAACAATCATGTCACCCACGTTTACGTGAGGTTGGATAGCACCCGTAGTACCAACACGCAGGAAAGTGCGAACACCCAGTTGAGCTAGCTCTTCTACAGCGATAGAAGTCGATGGACCACCGATACCTGTTGAACATACAACAACTGGCTTACCGTCTAGTTCTGCGCGGTAAAGTGTGTATTCACGATGGCTAGCAAGAAATACTGGATTCTCCATCTCTTCTGCAATTTTTTGTACACGAGCAGGATCACCAGGGATGATCGCAAGAGTAGCACCGTTAAGATCTGCTTCAGTAACACCTAAATGGAAAACAGCTTGAGACATAGTTCGCTCCTTTTGGCTTATTGGGCTTTTTACCCTTATTTAAGCTCATAGTAAATTCGTGGGGTACGAACACACTCTAACCAAGCTAACCACAAAATGAAGTGATACTCGTCACATGAATGATCGCAACAAGATTTCAAGTTTCACGAAAAACCGATTGGCATCACAAAAATAAGCAATCCATACGCCTGTGTTGCATACTAATGAGACAAAAAGCGCCTTTACCGTATTACCGCTAAAGGCGCTTTTTATATTAAGAATGCTCTATGTCGGTGAGCTCGATTTAATCCGCTTTAGATTTGAATCGAAGCAGGCGCAGTGCGTTTAATGTCACCAAAGCTGTCGCACCACTATCGGCTAACACAGCAACCCATAAACCGGTAATACCAAGCAAACTGGTCACCAAGAATACACCTTTCAAACCGAGCGCTAGAGCAACATTTTGACGGATGTTGTTCATAGTTGCTTGCGATAGCTCAATCATCGCTGGCAATTCTGTTAAGCGGTTATGGGTTAGTGCTGAATCCGCCGTTTCCAAGGCGACATCAGTCCCTCCGCCCATTGCGATGCCGACATTCGCCGTTTTCATTGCTGGCGCATCATTGATGCCATCACCAACCATTGCAACGTGCGACTGTTGAGATAACTCCTCAACGTAAGATACCTTGTCGCTTGGTAATAGACTTGCCTTGTACTGCATACCAATCTTGCTACTGATCGCTGCGGCACTGCGTGGGTTATCGCCAGTCAGCATGATAGATTGAATGCCCAAGTCATTAAGTCGCTCAATCGCAAGCTTAGCGTCACTGCGTAACGTATCTTGCCAAGCAATCAAACCAATCACTGCCGTTGCGTGTTCTGTTGATTCTTCTTGATCTTTAAGCTCAAGAGCAACCACAACCGTCTTACCTTCGCCTTCTAATGCTTCAACCTGAGAAACCACATCGACACCAAGTTCGAACGTGACTTTAGACGGCGACAGAACCTGATACTTAACACCATCAACATCACCTTCAACACCACTGCCAATCAGCGCTTTCTTGTTGTGTGATTCAGGAATCTCAATATTCAGATCTTTTACTTTAGCGACAAGTGACTGCGCCAACGGGTGAGTAGAGCCAACTTCAATCGCCCCAACCACACGCAGCATCGCATCTTGTTGCCAACCCGATAGAGGCTGAATGTCCGTAACCTGGGGCTTACCTTCGGTCAGTGTGCCCGTCTTATCGAAGGCAATAGTTTGGATTTTGCCAAGCTGCTCCAGTGCTGCACCGCCTTTAATTAGTGCACCACGTTTCGCTGCTGCCGCTAAACCAGAAGTAATCGCTGCTGGCGTCGAGATAACCAAGGCACACGGACAAGCAATCAACAATAGCGCTAGGCCACGGTATACCCATGTTTCCCAAGGTTGAGCGAACAACAGTGGTGGCGTGATAATAACGAGCAAAGCCACCACCATCATCAATGGCGTGTACCAACGGCTGAACTTATCAAGGAAACGTTCCAGTGGTGCTTTACGAGACTCTGCTTCTTCAATCAGGTGAAGAATACGGTCGATTGCGTTTTCACCTTGTTTTGAAGTGATGGTTATACGAACCACTTTGTCCACGACGACGGCACCAGCCATAATGCTGTTACCTTCGGCGTGTTCAACAGGAACAGATTCACCGGTTAACGCACTTTCATCAAAGCTTGCCGCGTCTGTAATCAATTTGCCATCAGCAGGCAAGCGAGAACCTGCTGCGACTTCAATGATATCACCAGGAACAAGCTCACTTACTGCCACTTCAACACGTTCACCGTTGATAATCTTGGTCGCGTTCTCTGGCACTAATGCCATTAGCGCTTGAACGCCACTTCTTGCTCTAGATGAAGCAAACGCTTCTAAGCGCTCACCAATCAAGAACAATAATAGAACCATCGCCGCTTCCGCGGTTTCACCCAGGTACAAAGCACCCAGCGCGGCAACACTCATTAAGGTTTCAATAGCAAACGGTGTACCTGAACGTGCCAACTGAACCGCTTTCTTCGCCACCGGATATAAACCAAGCAGACAAGTTACCGTAAACAAGCCTTCACTTAATTGAGGAGAGGTACTTTTCAGAAGCGCAGCAAACAGCATTGCCGCTGCAATCGCGATAATCTGTAAATTAGGTTGGATATGAGCTTGCCAAAAAGTCTCAGGCTGTTGTTTTTCTTTCTTAGAACCAACTTCCGTTAATGGGAAGCCAGTTTTGATAGAGACCTGTTCAATAGTGTTGGCAAGGCTTTCATTATCGAATTTCACAACCAGCTTTTCGGTAGCAAAGAGAACCTTCGCTTGAATAACACCGTCAATATTGCTGATCGCGTTTTCTATTTTTCTTGCACAAGCTGGGCAGTCCATTCCGGCAACCAACCAACTTTTGGAAAATTGGGCGTCGAGAGATAAGGTTGAGGACTGACTGTCTTCTTCTCCACTATCCGACGAACTACAACAATCATCTCCAGACGGTGACGGAGCAGCAGAAGAGCTACAACAACCAGATGAGGTACCTGCTGCTGTGATACTTGAAATTTTAGGGCTAGAGCAACTTGCTCCTGCCGCTTGAGGTTGAACGTCCACTTTTGCTGAGCGGCACGCTGCATGTTTTGCGCACATAATGTATCTCCTTAATACTCAAAAGCCTTGAGGTTGTTGCTAACTCACGAGCAACAGAACCTTAAGTTCACCAAAAGTATAAACCTTGGAGGCTACTCCAAGGTCAAGAAGAAGTTATCGAGAAAACAAAAATATTATGCCAGCGCCAATGGCTTACGGAGATTTACGCTCCGCACACTCTTCACGATTCGCCGATACATCATCAATAAGAACCGCATCGTGTGAACAAAACGGCTGTGTGTTCAAGCTGACAATAGACACATCGTCTTCAACTGGATCAACTTGAGAACCTTGCATCAGCTCAGTAATATGATGTCGAAGTACCAAAATACCTAAAATCCCGAACAGAACATTACCTAACGCTTGTCCGTACAAAACCCCCAAAGCGCCATACCACTGAGAACCTAGATAGACGAATGGTAGAGTACCTAACGTCGCTTTGCCCAAATTCAACGCCGTTGAGTAAAGCGGTTTACCTAGATTATTAAAGGAGGTATTGGCAACAAATAGCGCGCCGTTAAAGGTGAAGGTTAACGCCACATAGGTACAGAAAGCCGCCACAATGATTGCCGCATCACCTTGTAAGCTAAAGCCTTGAATGACATAACCTTGAACGAGGTACAACAGAATACAAACGGCAATGGTATAAAGTGTCGTTACCAGCAATGAGTTATTAAGTGTTTCTTTAACTCTGTCCATGCGTTCTGCACCAAAGTTCTGACCAATGATTGGTCCCACAGCGCCAGACAAGGCAAAGATAACCGCAAAACAAACTGGTGTTAGACGACCGATCACGGCAAAACCCGCGACAAAATCCTCACCATATTGTGCGATACCTGTCGTCACAATCGCATTACCGATAGGCGTTGCGGTATTGGTGATAATCGCAGGCAGCGCAATCGCCAATATTGGTCGAATATTAAGGCGCCATTGCACAAACGAAGGTGGAGCCACCAGCTGATGGCTGCGAATCAAAGGATAAAGTGAGAAGAACAGCACCGAGAAGCGAGCAACAACCGAAGCGATAGCTGCCCCTTCGATATTCCAACCAAAACCAAAAATAAACAGAGGATCGAGAATCGCGTTAACAATACCGCCCGACAAAGTCGCCCACATCGAGCGTTTCGCATCTCCTGCCGCTCTTAAGCCCGCACCCGCCGCCATCGCTAACGCCAAAAATGGACCACTCGGTAGCAAAATCTGTAGATACGCTTGAGCACGCTCAGCAGCAATCCCTTTTGCGCCTATCGCGGCTAACAGCTCTGGAATATAAGCGAACATGATTGCAGTTACGGTGGAACTGATAACAAACGCAGTCAGCATGATGCTGGTGCTTAGATTTCGAGCGTGTTCTTGATTCTTTGAGCCAATAGCTTTGGAGACTAATGCGCCCATGGCAATCGAAGTACCAATCGAAACAGAGGTAGAGAAAAAAGTCAGCGTACCTGCAAAGCCCACTGCCGCGGCCAATTCAACCTGCCCGAGCATACTGATGAACAGCATGTCGAGTAAATCTACGACAAATAACGCCATCAAACCGACAGAGCCAGCCCCCGACATCACCAATATATGGCGCATCGTTGAACCTTCAACAAACTTTGCCGTTTGATTTGACATGAAACCTCCAAAAGTTGGCATACCGCAAACTAAAGCTTAATAAACTAGTCAACCACAAGTTGGGGATCCACAAAGAAAGGATCTATCTAGAAAAGCTCTATACAGAAAAAAGGCGCTAGTGCGCCTTTTGTCAATTATGGGTATTGATAAAAATAATCGTTCTTAACACCTTACTATACAGGATGTTTGAAACATTCATCTAAGTTCTTGCCGATTGCTCTCAAAACATCGGTTCGGGTGATCATACCGACCAGCTTCCCGTTATCAATTACTGGGTATGCCTTAGGTTTACCAACTTGCATCATGTCCGCCAGCTCAATAATAGATAATTCAGGTGAGACAGACAGTACTTCTTGATACATGCAGTCACCCACAATGTGTGTGTCTTGGCAGAAATAGCTCACCTTCACCAGCTTCTCGAGTAAATCTTGCTCAGAAAGGAAACCAATCACTTGCTCATTATCGTCAATTACGGGTCCACCCATATGGTGGCTACGCATCACTTTGTCTAACGCTAGACTTAACGGCATATCAGGAGTAAATGTCACAACCTGTTGCGTCATATAATCTTTCACTTTAATAGAATGCATTGCGTTCTCCCTAAATACTTTGCGTTATATATTTTTCTATCTTGTTAAGTTAATTGTTGTCTAAAATCTTGATTTTACTAAATGGATTTCAACAATTTTATTGATAGGCAAAACCTAACAAGACAACAAAGCGAGACAAACAAAGGCTTGAGCACGTTTTAGACCACCAGAAAAAAGGGGGAAAAGAGCCCTTACAAAGCCTTACTTTTCCTTGCTTAACCTTACTTAGCCGAACTAGCCTGAGTAGATAAACCCTGTAATCTTCACCGCACTAATAATTAGAAATCCGGATTTAGGAAGTTTATGCAACACGACAACAACATGTACGCGTATGTTTATGCAGGTAACGACGGCACAGAAAACACACTCATCGCCACTATCGATAATCAAGAAAAACCGCTTATTTCAAGCTGCGTTGATGAGATAAAACGCATGTCGTGCTTAGCCATTGACTTAGCAGCAAAACACGACCTAAGAGTGAAGCTGGTGAAATACCAAAGAGAACAAGAGATTGACTTCGGCTTGTTCGTTAAATAGCAGACTCATCACACATGTCTTGACAGTCAAGCTCAACAAGCATTGTCAGCGACACATGAATACCGTATTTTGTGGCAAGTTCTTGAGTAGGTAATCACATTGACGATGATTACCTGCTTTAACCGATAAGCGCTCGAATTGGACACATCCGTCGCACCGCTTTTCATTGTCTAAACGGTTCACTATGACTTTGCTTCGTTCTCCTCAAACTGTTCTATCTCACTTTATACCTAAGCTAAAAAGCTACTTTAGAGAATTGTTAGATTTCCAATCACGTATTTGGGTGGTTCATATCTTTGAAGACTCCTTCACCGATCAGTCCTTTGTGATTAATGAAGATGGCTTTAAAGAGCCGTTAGAGTGGATGAAGAAGCGAGCCTATCAAGCAGCAATGCTTGAACGAGTTGAGAAAATGAAAATTTCACAAGTCATTGAGATTCAATTTGAAGGCAAGATGCATCGATTGATGCGAGTAAAGTAACTCTTATTGCTTGAGCATTCACGAAAGCCCTTTGCTAGAAATCAAGCACAAAAAAGGCCAGCACACGCTGACCTTCTCTCATTGGTTAAAAACCATCATCTAACTCGCACAATACTCATGCCACAGGCGCACCGCTTTCTGGTATGCCTCAGTTTTATCGTGCGTTTCTGCAAAGAGAATAGCTGTCATGCTGTCAACAACGGTATTCGCCATTAACGCCATCTCTTCAGCCGGTGTACCAAGTACACATTGACTAGGAAGTGGCAGCTCTAGGTTCATCATCTCTTCCCAGTAGAACGATTCAACTTTGTCAGGAGAGCTCATCCAAACCGTTTGGCTAACTTTAGGGTTATATTCCGACTCACCATTCATCCCTTTGAATGAAATCACCGAGTGGGATTTATTGCCAATGACATGCTCAACTTCCGCATGAAGCTGTGGGAAGCCAGGATGGAAACTGCCACGCAGACCTAAACGGCCACCACCTGGGTTCAATGCTCGAACCACAGTGTTGATTGGTGTGCGCAAACCGTAACGGTGTTTCCAGCCGATCATGGTCTGAGCTTCTGGTGCAAAGTTGGCAAGCGGTAAATAGGCGATACCATCAGATTCAAGGATCTGCTTCGCGTCTTGTGGATCTTTCGCACTACGCACACCGACACACTCAAGGTGAGTCTCTACGTGCGTGCGGCCACTTGGTTTATCCATATAGCCATGCATCAATACCTTATAACCGTCGTCAGCCAATATCTTCGCAGCAAGCAAATTCCACGGCTTACCACTGGCAGTATCATTACGTTTACCGGCGTAACACGGCCAGTCAATATCTGCGCCTAAGTCTGGCACTCGTGACTGAAAGGCTTTTACAAAGCCAGCAATCTCTTCATTGGTTTCATTCTGCACACGAATCAACATCAGTAGCATCGCCATTTGGTCGTCACCGACCTCTCCGCTTAAATACTCATCCATGATGCGGTAGGCTTGTTCGAACGACAAAGGCTTACGCCCTCTTTCTCCTCGTCCAACTGTACGAATACACTCTAAAATACTACTCATTGATTGTTTATTCTCTTCCGTTGATATCAATAAAATTCGAATACGTTTTCGATTCTATGATACCCGCAGTCCATTGCAAAGCGATTCAACAGCTGCTCCCTAATTATCAATACACGGATTGAGGTAAAATTAACGTATGCAGCGCACCTTGATAGGTCAAACAAAAATAGAACCCTGGCAAGTTTCATCGGGTTTGATTAGAGATGCTGAAACAAGTCGTGTATTATCGGAACGTTTGCACTTTACCTATTTTACGGTTAGCGGTTGCACAATTTTATTCGCACCAACACACGTTCATATACCAAGACTAAGAATTGATGCCAAAGTTGATTAACAAAATTTGGGTACACGCTTTCATGCTCTTCGCTATGCTAATGGCCACCATTAGTGTGGACAGCATCGCGAGCAGCAATGCTCTGCAAGCCCCTCAAGCTCAATCAACTTCCGCCAATAGCTTCTCTTTCTCTGCTTCTAACATCAGTTCTGTAGAAAGCGCCCCAACACCTTTTCCCAACGCACAACCCAACGTTGAACACCATTGCTGTGGATCAGTCTGTCTACTGAAAATGCCACCACTTATCGTTTCTGAATCTTTCGATACGCAGATTGAATCGCTGGCATTGATAGAAAAAGAGCCTTCACACAAAGCGATCATTGCACCACAAGCGCCATATCGCCCTCCTATTTCTTAATCGTTTGTCCCTATTTGGCAATATCTGCCGCCAAGATATAACAGCGCATTTGCTGTATCTAATGACATCCGAATTTAGGAAATGAACACATGAAAAAACTATTTAGCCTCTTTGCCGCTCTTATCTTGAGCGCTTCAGTAAACGCCGCACAATTTGAAGAAGGCACGCACTACAAAATCCTTGATGTAGCGAAGGCTGACAAGCCTGTCGTAACCGAATTTTTCTCTTTCTATTGCCCACACTGTTACAAATTTGAAGGGGTGATTAAGTATCTAAAAGAAGACTTACCAAAGTCAGCAAGCTTCCAAAAAGTACATGTCGCTTTTATGGGTAACAACATGGCCGTGCCAATGGCAAAAGCTTACGCGACCATGATTGCTCTAGACGCTGAAGAAAGTATGGTTCCTGCGATGTTTGCTCAAATCCATGAGAAGCAACAAACACCAAAAAATGAAGTAGAGCTGCGTGAAGTTTTCATTGATAACGGTATCGATGCGAAGAAGTTTGATGCGGCATACAACAGCTTTGCAGTGAACTCGATGCAAAAACGTTTCGATAAAGAGTTTGAACAAAGCACACTAACAGGTGTTCCTGGAGTTCTGGTTAACAACAAATACATCGTGAAACCGGACCAAATTAAGAGCTACGAAGAGTACAACCAACTAGTGAATTACCTGCTAACTCTTTAGCAATAACTAGGGCCTATTTTAGATATCTCAAAGTCAGCGATTTCATCGCTGGCTTTCTTATATATGATGTTTCCTAGCCACTCACCAATCCCATCAATACGCTTGGGAAGTATTGTTAACTGGCATCCTCCATAATTTTTCATATACTGCACTCAATTAAGCTATCCACTGTGCTGTAGCATTCCAAATAATAGCACTCAAATATTGGGACCTTTATGATCATTCTGACCACTAACTTTGGCGACATTGAAATTGAACTGAACCTTGAAAAAGCGCCAGTAACGTCGAAAAACTTCCTTAAATACTGCCAAGATGGCTTCTACGAAGGCACGACATTTCATCGTGTTATTGAAGGTTTCATGATTCAAGGTGGTGGGCACACTATCGACATGACAGAAAAACCAACTCGCGCACCCATCGTCAATGAAGCAAACCGTGGCTTAAAAAACGTGATCGGCTCTGTCGCTATGGCTCGTACCGACGCCCCACATTCTGCAACAGCGCAGTTCTTCATCAACCTTGATGACAACGACTTCCTAGATCATACCTCAACGACGAATGCTGGTTGGGGTTACGCGGTATTCGCTAAAGTTTCAGCAGGTATGGACGTGGTAAACAAAATCGCTGTAGCGCCAACAACCACTCGCTGGGGACACGAAGATGTGCCTTGCGAAGATATTGTGATCACCAAGGTTACGATTCGCGATTAATTCAAAATTAGCAGTCAATTCGCTTTTTCATCAAATAGAAAAGTATTGTTGATGCTAATTGCGTTCATATTAGTTACGATGACAATAGTTGTAATGTCATCGTAAGAATTAGGTACAAGCAGATGTCAGTAGAATTTGATAGACAAAATAGCTTTGGATGGATGATCAATGTAATCGCCAACAAAGCGAGTAAAGATTTCGACCTAGAGCTGAAGAAGCACGGCCTAACCATCGCATTGTGGCCAACATTGATGTGTCTATGGGAAGAGGAAGGTATTACTCAGCGTGATATCGCGGCAAAATCCAAGGTCGAAAATTCAACTACGACACGCACACTAGACAAGTTAGAGAAGCTAGAGTTGGTTGAGCGTAGAGCCGATCCAAATAGCCGTCGCTCTTTCCGAATCTACTTAACTGAAAAAGGAAAAGCTCTCGAAGAACAACTCATCTCTATCCCTGCTCGTTTAAACAAAGAGTTAATGAGCGAGTTGGACGAGCAAGAGCAACAACAAATACTCAAGCTACTTCAGAAAATGGTCGCGGCGATTTAAGCGTACATTAGAGAACAAGCAACACTCGGTCTCGCACCGAGTGTTTTATTGTCGTCTCGACCACTTAATATAGCAGAACAGTGAAGCAATAATCACAGCTCCACCTAGCAGCTTTTGCATCTCTACACTTTCGCCTAACACACTCACACTCAGTAACAGCGTCCATACTGGCTCAAGAATCATGATCAATGCCGCTACTTCCATGTTGACAGAGTGTTGGCCGACGGTTTGAAGCAAGTAACGAATAGAAGTCGCAATAACCGCAGAAACTATAAACCAGAAAACTAAGGTTTTGGTTATCTCGAACTCCGGCTGAGCGGTCATAGAAGCAAAGGCTAAACCACTCACACCCACCACAAACAACTGCACACAGATTGATGCGATAGGTTTGATATTAGTAATCACGCGCTTGTTCATCACAAAATGAACGGACAACAACATCGATGCTAGCAGAAAGTAAATCTGACTCTGCTCGACATGCCAGCCGTTACCCAAAGTCAGCAACAGCATGCCGATAATCGCGATAGGGAACGACATCCAAAACGCACGATTAGGCTTAACTCGAAACAAAATCCAAGACACAAACGGTGCAATGATCATCGCGAGGCTCATGATGAACGCCCCTTCCGACAAGCTTTCTGTCACCGATACCGCAAACACCCATACCTGCAATGAGGCGGACAGCAACAAACCCACTCCGCAAAGAGAAAGTATCTGCTTAAACGAAAGCTTACGAATATGATGAATACAAAACGGAAGTAAAATCAGGCTTGCCACAACAAACCGCACACCAATGAACACTGGTCCTGGCATTTCTAATACCACCAGCTTAGATGCAATCCATCCAACCCCGGCTAACAGGGTGGCAAATAGGAGATAAAGTTCCCCACGCATCGCTTTCACGTTCATCATTTTATTCGGTCCAATAACGAAAAAAGCAACCTGGCTCTGCTAGGTTGCTTTTTATAAACATTCAACAGGATCAAGATACTATCTCAATACTCTGCTTCAGGCAGCTGTTTTTAGCCTGCGTATTCTGGGTAATCCGTTAAACCTTTTTCAGCACCACCGAACAATGTGTTTGGATCGTGCGCCGCAAGTGGGTAACCATTTTGAATACGAGCAGGTAAGTCTGGGTTAGCAACGAACGGACGACCAAAACCAACCATGTCAGTTACGCCTTCAGCAACCGCTTTTTCGCCACGCTCGCTATCGTATTTACCCGCATAAATCAGAACACCTTGATAAGCATTACGTACTGCTGATTTAAAGGTTTTTGGTGTTTCAGGTGCATCGTCCCAATCGACTTCTGCAATGTGCAGGTAAACAATTTTGTATAGATTAAGTAGTGCTGCCGCCGCTGTGTAAGTCTCTACTGGCGTAGCATCAACGGTACCATTCAACGATGTAAACGGAGCAAGACGCACACCAACGCGGTCAGCACCAATCGCTTCAACCATAGCCTCAACCACTTCACCTAGGAAACGTAAACGGTTTTCGATTGAACCACCGTATTCGTCAGTGCGATTGTTTGCTTCAGAATCGATGAATTGGTTGATTAAGTAACCATTCGCGGCGTGAAGTTCAATACCATCAAAGCCCGCTTCAACCGCATTCAAAGCCGCTTGGCGATACTGTTCAACCACTTGTTTGATGTCTTGTTTCGTCATCTCACGAGGTTCAACCACATCTACAAAGCCCGGTTCATCAGTGCCGTTATCGATGAATACTTTTACGTTTTCTGCTTTAAGTGCAGAAGACGAGATTGGCTGTTCACCGCCGATGTTATCTGGGTGTGTTACACGGCCTACATGCCAAAGTTGAGCGAAGATAACACCCTCTTTGTCATGTACTGCATCGGTGACTTTTTTCCAACCAGCAATCTGCTCATCAGAATAGATACCCGGAGTCCAAGCATAGCCTTGACCCATAGGTGAAATTTGCGTGCCTTCAGCGATAATCAAACCTGCAGAAGCGCGTTGAGCGTAGTAAGCCGCCATCATGTCGTTTGCTGAATTACCAGGTTGCGTTGCACGAGAACGCGTCATTGGTGGCATAACAATACGGTTTTTAAGCTCGATATTACCAAGTTGAATTGGTTGAAATAATGCGTTTGTCATTGTTATATCCTCAATTAACCTAGTTGAATCAGTTCGATTTGGTAGCCGTCTGGGTCAGTAATAAAAGCGATGTGCGTTGAACCACCTTTCACTGGGCCGGCTTCGCGAGTAACGTTGCCACCTAGCGATTTGATCTTGTCGCATGCTGCGTAAATATCTTCTACACCCAATGCCAGATGACCGAACGCGCTGCCCATCTCGTACTCATTAGTATCCCAGTTGAACGTTAGCTCGATAGTCGTGCCGCCTTGCTCGTAGCCAACAAAAACCAATGTGTAGCGGTAGTCTTTATTTTCGTGGCGTTCAAGTTCCTTCATTCCCAATACCTTGGTGTAGAACTCGATAGACTTGTCTAAATCAGTAACTCGGATCATTGTGTGTAGGAATTTCATATTTCACCCTTATTAGCACCAAAAGCATGGCGCCGTTATTATTTTAAGTGGAGGTTATCCACTAATCTCTGAGTGAAATAATACGATTCTTCGGGGAATTAAGGAAATTATCAAAAATTCTCAATGTGATAATTTTTTGTTATGAACCTCATAACTAACACGAACTCAATGACACAAAAAAGGGAAGCCAATGCTTCCCTTCGGGTTAGATTCCAATTAAAACCGCAAGCGCCTATCTTTAAGCGCCTTCGACATTGCATCTGACGTACTGATGACTTGTTCTCTGAACCATTTATGAGCAGGGTCACTGTTCTGCTTCTTCAACCAAATCAGGTAGTGAGATATCGGCTGATATTCAAAGGGTGGTTTGAACAGCTGCAAACTTAACTTTTCTTGGAACTGCACGGCCATAGATAAAGGCACTACAGTAATGTAATCGGATTGGCTACACAGCAAGATATTACTGAACAGCGAGCGTCCATGAAACACGATTTTACGTTGGGATAAATCCAAAGACGTATAGTGATTCAAACTGCGAACTTTGCGTCGGGTTCTGTCTAGTACAGCATGTTTTTCACTGAGGAACTGCGCTTCGCTGATTTCCCCTTGAATTCGCGGGTGATCAGATCGACATACGATCACAAACTCCCCATCATACAAGGTTTCAGTGACGATACTTGGATGTTCAGGCACCACAATATCGATCATCGCATCAAACTCTTGAGTCAAAAGATCTTCGTAAATTCGCTCATCACTGTCTGGTTGATCAAAGACTTCTAGCGACAAGTTTTGATTAGGAAGCGCCGCGAAACTGTTGAGCAGAACCCACTGTAAGTGCTCAGGTGCAGAAATCACAAACTTACGCTCAGAGGATTGCTCATCAAAATTAGCCATCGACTGAAACACGCCATTGAGTTCATTGATCGGCGCTTTTATCTGTTCGTATAAGCTTTGGGCATAAGACGTAGGCGCAACACCTCTTCCTTTACGAACAAAAAGCTCTTGGCCGATCTCTTTTTTTAGGCGCGCTAATGCGGTACTGATGGTCGATTGATTGGTACTGAGTTGATCCGCAGCCTTACTCAAACTGCCCTGCTCCATCACCGCAGAAAACACGGCAAGTAGGTTGAAGTTGGGAATGTCATTGCTCATATATCATTACTCATTAGGCGACCATGAGCACTATGCTATCGTAAAAACGATTAAATAAAATAACAATCCCTCGTTTGACGTCGCAAATTGAGACAGTAGCACCCCTTCATATCGATCACTTTTGAAGAAGGGCCTCATCGATGAGTGATTCTCCAATAACAACGAAAAATGCACAATTGTCTCATTTGTCATGACACTGTGTTGAGTGTCATTGAGATATACATTTGAGTAACTAGCGCTACAATATTCAAATTGAATCTTCTACGAAGGGAGCTTATCTAAAAACTAAACCCATATATTTGACACATCATCGGTATAATTTTCTAACCTTTAGTGAATATTTTTCCGACAGGCAAAACTTATTATCAGTCATCTATAATTCATCATTCATATCCATCACTCCTTTTATTGTAAAAACTGTGTAAAAAGATAAATTTCGACAAATTACTTATTGATGCTTTTATTAATCATTTCATTGATCCAAGCCAATTTAACTCACAATGTTTTAAAGCCGAATTTGAGCGCTAGCAAATAATTCAACCTGCCAATTCAGAACCACAACAACTCATCGTAATTACGATATTATCAAATCGTATTTCTGGGTAGATACCGCTCAAAACTCTTCCTATTATCCTGCCAACAAATCAATTATTAACCCAAACAGAAAGCTGACGAATATTTTTACTGCAATGTGTCAACTGCCATGGAAGAGCCCCTCGATAATTGAGGTATTACACATAATAACGACAGCGGCTAATAAAACAGGTCGAATATATTTTCGATAGCCGAATAGCCATTCAGTTTACGTCTGCCAACAAGGATTGATTTGTAATGAAGCACATTAGCTTCTTGATACCGAGAATCCGTTGTCTGGACTGCGTAGTATCACTTTAAATACCATCTAATACTTTTGTTTATTATGCGCATCAATCAACCCACATAATAAACACCTACTTTTTAAGATGTTGTTAAAGTTAAACTTCTAGGCTGCAAATTCTCTCTTCTTATTTATGTAGGTTGAGATATGAACTTTATAAAAATCGTTTTCCAGAAAATCTGGGCCATTGTGATGGTCTTGATTAAATTCTGCCTGTTTATGGCAGTGATGTTTGCTGGCGCATGGGCTCTTGCACCATTAGGCACAATCCACTCTAAAGACATCGACATGTCTCAGTTCAACAACCACCCCAATGAAATGATGATGAACTTCTTCCAGATGGAGTACTTCTCTGGTTACTTGTTCTCAGTGACAATCGCTGTGGTATTAGCCGGTGTTTACGGTATGTGGCAGTTACATGAACTGGGGGTTCATAAAGCCAAAGAGCACAAAAGCGCTCACGTACAGATCGTGTTCGCACTGTCACTTTGCGGGCTTTTCATCAACAAAACATTCTGGGTTATTGCCTTGGTGATCGCATTGGCGAATTGGAAACATATTGGTCAATCACTGAGTGATGTTATCCGTCGAGGTGTACAGCCTAAACAAGACTCCACTGCAGAGACTGTCATCAATCAAACATCACCTGAGAAACCAACGACAGAGCAATCTGTAACAGAGCCATCTGCAGCAGAACAAGTGGCAACCAAACAGTCTTCAGTAGAACAGACTCCAACAGAACCAAACACTACAGCAAAAGAGGTCGCATAATGAAAGAGATGATGATTCCATACATCCTAATTGTATGGTCACTGTTTGCGACAGGCGCACTCAAGAAGAACTTTAAAAACTACACCTGGGCTGCGATAGGCGGTGTAACGATTCTTGCGGTATTAGCGGTTATCTCTCGCTTGTGGGCACCGGTTGATTTAACTAACTCAACCACAGTAAAAGCGCCACACGCGGTAATGTCACCAGTATTTGGCCAGCAGATTGATGAAATCCATGTTGACCATAACCAAATGGTGAAAGAGAACGATGTGCTTTACACACTCGTCGACATTAACTCTGCTGCTGACAAAGCGAAGATCGAATCCGAGATTGTTAAGAAAGAAGAGCAAATTAAACAGATGACGCGAGATCTTGAGCGTGCTGAAACATCACCAGAGATCTTCAATGCTCGTGATGTTGAGAAATACGACTCTGACTTGCGTGTAATGAACGCTGAACTGAATTCACTAGTTGCCGATCTTCAAAAAGTAAATTGGGCGCAAGAGAAAAAGACGATTCGTGCAGAGTTTGATGGCCAAGTCGCTATTGTGAACATTGCCGAAGGTTCAGTAATGGGCAACATGCACCTTTACAACACCAACAAGAAGTTTTTGGAAATGCGTGTTTCTGACCAAACCTACGGATATGTTCAGAAAGGTGATTTCGCTGAGTTCTTCGTTGATGCTTACCCAGGCCATGTTTTCCGAGCAAAAGTACACAGCTTCACGACAGGTACGGGCGAAGCAGCAATTTCACCATTCCAAGGGCCACAAAGCGTTGGCCAACACGTGGTAAGAAACGGTAATGGTTTAGGTCGTACTATCGTACTTGAGATCATCGAACCAGAAGGTTTCAACATCCCAATTGGTTCAACTGGCGCGGCTTGGATCTCGGCTGAGAAGCCACACCCGTTCTGGGGCTTCATTGATGTAATCGGTGCAGCAACGGTTCGTCTACAATCTTACAAGTCATACTTAGGTGCTTGGTAATACCTAGCCGCCTATTAATACTTAAGATCTTGATAAGAGCTTAAGCTCTTAGTAAACGATTAGCTCCTGGTAAACGACTAAGTACTCAATGATGTGACGGTTATTCGCTCGCATAACTGCCACTCATGAACCTGCGACTAATTTCAAAATAAATGCCCTGAATTTCAGGGCATTTTTGTATCTATACCAAGCTTTCGTGACTAATTGATTTAGATCAAATTAAATCGTTAATACAATCATTCATTAAATTAAACATCGTAAATTCGATATATCGAAATCATATTAGCGCGTAGATAACGACCTCTCCCACCTCTATCATTTGGCTCAAGAAATCCAATTCCTGTATCCAAATATAAGGTCACTACCATGACTAATACATTCAAAAAAATGGCACTCCCTGTCGCTATCGCGAGCGCTCTACTTGCTTCTGGCTTTGCATCTGCAACACCGGTTGTAGAAGCGACATCGAAAATAGGCCAAGAACTTCAGACATCAAATGCTGCGCAATACCAGAATATTGACCTTGATGCTCGCTACAAGAGCGAGGTTCTATTCGAGCACAAATCAAACATGTTCTGGGGCAAAGGCGAGCGTATCCAAGTTGTATCTAAAACTGGTAACTCTCTGGCTTACACAGAGGAATCTGACCACGTTCATCCAACTCTAACTAAGCATGGCCGAAAAATGGACCAAGCAATCATCAAAGTAGATGACAACATTTACCTTGGTTACGGTTTTGGTCTCGATACACCGGTCATGATTGAAGGCGCTGACGGTATCATCATTGTTGATCCAGGTGAGTCGGTTGAAATGGCTCAATCGGTTAAAGAGCAGTTCCGTCAAATCACAGACAAGCCTGTTAAAGCAATCATCTACTCTCACAACCACATCGACCATATCTCTGGTGTTCGTGCATGGGTTACTGACGAAGAAGTGGCATCAGGTGAAGTAAAAATCATCGCTGAAGAAGGCCTTACCGCGGCAGTGGCTAACTGGTCTTCAAACCTAGGTACTCTATTTGGTCACCGCACTTCTTACACTGGCGCTAAGCACGTAGAAGAAGGTGAGCACGGAACAGTAAACGATGGCCTTGGTCCACGCTTCATGCAAGGTGCTATCTCGTTCATTGAACCAAACCTGCTTGTACCAAGCCAAAGCCACATCGAAATCGAAATTGCTGGCGTTAAAATGCACATTGAGAACGTGCCTTCTGAAACCAAAGATGAGCTAGTGGTTTACTTCCCAGAGCAAAAAATCCTGCACGCGGCTGAAGTACTTCAAGGCGAGAACTTCCCTAACCTTCACACAATCCGTGGTACTAAATTCCGTGACCCATCAATGTGGTTCAAAGGCATCGACGTAATGCGTAAGTTTGATACTGAGATCATGATTAACTCTCACGGTCGTCCTGTTGAAGGCAAAGAAGCGGTATCTGACGTATTAACGGCTTACCGTGATGCGATTCAATACACGCATGACCAAACTATCCGTTACATGAACAAAGGTATGACGCCAGATGAGCTAGTTGAAGTCGTTAAACTTCCGAAGCACCTTGCAGAACACCCGTGGTTAGGTGAGCACTACGGCACTGTTGCACACGCCGTGCGTCAGATTTACGTAGGTTACAACGGTTTCTTCGAAGGTGACCCATGGCAGCTAGAGCCAATGGCTTACGAGCAACGCGCTAAAGCCTTCGTAGAGGTCATGGGCGGTCGTGACAACATCCTTACGACTGCACAAGCAGCAATTAAGGCAGAAAATTACACATTTGCAGCAGAAATTCTTTCTTACCCGATCACGGTAAACAAGCAAGATATGGAAGCTCGCGAAATGAAAGCACAAGCTTACAAAGCATGGGCTGCTGACCAAGTGAACATCAACTGGCGTAACTGGGCACTTAACGCTGCTGCTGAACTTGAGAACAAGCGTGACTTCTCTAATATGATCAGCTTCGCTTCTGTTGACGTTCTTACTGCGCTACCAAGCAAGCAGATCTTCGACATGATGACCTCAACGCTTATCGCAGAAAACTCGTTAGACGTAAACATGATGCTAACGTACAACTTCTCTGATACGAACGAAGCATTCACTATCGAAATCCGTAACGGTATTGCTCAGTTACACGAAGAAGCAGTGAAAGGTGCAGACGTTCAAATCGACACTACTCGTGCCGTACTGAACCAAATATTGATTGCGGGTCCAAACGCTCAACAAGTGATTGGTACTAACCTACAGTCTGGTGCATTCAAGTTCTCGAATGGCGACATCAAAGGCTTCGGTCAATTCATGAGCTACTTCGATAAGCCAATGACTCCAGAAGAGATCATGCTCATCGTTCGCTAATAATCAAAGGCTGCTAAGGATGGCGAGTCGATAACTTAGGGACCCATTGTGGTCCCTTTATCGTTTATTTATTGCAACCTTAACTCAACGATCTAGGTCTATTGTTGGAGTAAGGAAACTGCCCTGCTTCTTTTAAGGTTCACACATGCTAAAACGTTTTGTTCTTTTGCTTTCACTCAGTTCTTCTCTGGTATTAGCTTGCGGCTTACACCAAGAAACCGGATTTAGTTTAGTGACAGAGCCCGGTTCACTGGAGGTATTTGGCAATGTCATCACAGCAAGGCAATATGACGAGTTCGGAAACCTAGATAAACCGGATCATTTCAAACTGTTTTCGATAAAGTCAGCACTCGCAAAGGCGCATCCGAGTAAGATTGAATTCAACTTATTTGAAGCGATTAAAGGTCACTACAGCCAAATCAGCATTGAAAAAGGCGTGAACATTTCAGGAAGAGACACTTTGCCGACAGAGAACGATTTATTGCTTATTACAGAGCTCGACGTGTTCGATGCATTAGCGAACGGAACGATCTCTTGGGATCAAGCGACACTGAATGGATTAGTGGTAATCAATGGCCCTCAAGACAAACGAGAGCAGCTTGAAGATTGGCTTAGTGATATTTTTGAAGGGTAATAGCTTAAAGCGGGACAGATAAAAAGTCGTCAAACCCTCGGACTTCAGAACATTGAGGGTTCAACGACAAACTTAAATCAAAAAAGCGTAGGCAGCGGAATCAGTTCGAGCCCGAGTACGCCACTGATGCTCATCACCACCAGCAGAGAAACCTTGAAGACGGTCTTTGACCACTGAATGTAGTTGAGGCAATCGACCTTGCGGAACGTCACTTTGGTCCACATAAAGCAAACTGCCGCTGACACCGCTAGGTATTCATAACCCGCTTCTCCGAGCAAAAATAGCCCCAGAGCAACTGCGCCAAAAGCAACCACATACGCTTTCATGTGCTGATGTGCTTTGTCGACACCCTCTTTCACTGGTAACACAGGAATGCCTGCATCACGGTAGTCTTGAATGCGGAACATCGCGATCGCATACGAATGTGGCATCTGCCATAAACAGAACATGATGAACAACAGAACGGCTTCTAAGCTTAGGTAGTTCGTCACACCAAGGTAGCCAACGAGCGGTGGAACCGCGCCAGAAATACTGCCCACTAAGGTACCGTAAACCGAATTGCGCTTGTACCACATGGTGTAGAAAAAGACGTAGAACACATAGCCAAGCAACACCACTACCGCAGACATCGGATTAACGAATTGAAACAGCAGCGCCGTGCCTGCCAACAACATGACTAACGAATAGATAAATGCCACGTCTGTGTTGATGTTGCCCTGAACCAATTCACGGTTCTGGGTACGTTTCATTTTCTGGTCGATATCTCGGTCAAAGATGTTGTTCACCACACAACCTGATGCAATCACAAGCCCTACACCCGCTAATGTCGTCAGTAACAACATCGCACTGGCTGGTTCTGTTTTTGCAGCGAGGAAGAACCCCGCCGCAACAGAAATCAGGTTGCCGAAAATGATGCCCGGTTTGGTAATAGACAAATAACTTTTCAGCATACCCTTGCCTACAACTTCATGTTGACGTTCATGTTGTAGATGATCCATACCGAGCCAGCGATAAGGATCAATACAACAATGGCGGTAAACATCAATGACACCAAGTTCCAACGCCCATCGGACGATTTCGCTTCCATGTGCAAGAAGTACTTAAAGTGCACAAAGATCTGTACCAACGCACAACCGAACAAGATCACGTAAGTTTCAGTGCTTGGCAGCGCATGCGACCACACGATGTAGAACGGAATAATGGTTAGAATCAGTGACGCAATAAAGCCTTTCACGTAATCCGTTGCACCGCTATCTAGATGCTGTTCCATTACATCACCCCCATTAAGTACACGATGGTAAATACACAAATCCAAACAATATCAAGGAAGTGCCAGAACAAGCTCAAGCACTGGAAACGCATCGACATGTTGTCGTTCAAGCCTTTGGTTGAAAGCTGGTGATACGCCACCGCCATCCAGATAAGACCGAACGTTACGTGCAAACCGTGTGTACCAACCAAGGTAAAGAACGCAGAAAGGAACGCACTCTCTTGAGGACCATAGCTTTCTGCAATCAAGTGGTGGAATTCATACACTTCCATACAGATAAAGGCTAAGCCCAATACGAAAGTGACTTTTATCCATCGCTTCAGTCCGGTAACGTCTTTGCGCTTCATCGCAATCATGCCAAAGCCAAAGGTGATACTACTGAACAACAGCATCATGGTTTCGACAAACACGAACGGCAGTTCAAAGATGTCTTTGCCTGTAGGCCCTGCGATTGATCCACTCTCAAGCACGGCATAAGTCGCGAAAAGCGTGGCAAACAGGACACAGTCACTCATCAAGTAAACCCAGAAGCCAAACAACTTGTTGCCCGCAGCTTCGTGGTGATGATCATGCAAGAGTGCAAGATCATAAGTGTGTGACGGAGTATTAGCTTGCATACGTCGTCTCCAAATCATCTTTATTTTCGTTGTTATCACTGTCACCGTCAGCGCTGTTACCACGACCAGAATTGTCGCCTTTCACTGACTGTTTCTTCGCTTCTTCAAGCTGGGCACGTCGAGCCGCTTCAATCGCTTTGATCTCTTCAACTTCCACGTAGTAGTCCACATCGTCGTTGTAGCTGTGTTGAATACACGTCACCACGATGCCCACTAGGCTTGCCGCCGCTAGCCACCAGATGTACCAAATCATTGCGAAGCCAAATGCCAACGCCCATGCAGACACATAAATGCCTGTCGGTGTATTCTTCGGCATGTGAATACGTTCGTATTCTTCTTCCTGAGTTGGATCAAACTCACCACTTTGCTTTTGATACCAGAACGAATCGATCTCATCGCCCTTAGGAAGTTTTGCAAAGTTGTAGAACGGCGGTGGTGAAGACGTGGCCCATTCGAATGTACGTCCACCCCATGGGTCACCGGTTAGATCTCGGTTTTGGTCGCGGTCACGAACACTCACGTAAATCTGAACGAACTGACAAACAACACCCATCGCAATCACGCCCGTACCTGCAGCCGCAACCGCCAGTAGTGGGAAGAATTCAGGGTTGATGTCTTGGCTCAAACGACGCGTCATGCCCATAAAGCCCAGAGCGTAAAGCGGCAAGAACGCCATTAAGAAACCGATGATCCAGCAGTAGAATGCGCGTTTGCCCCAAAGCTCGTTCAGAGTGAAACCGGTCGTTTTCGGGAACCAGTAACCAATCGCAGCAAAACAACCGAAGACAACACCACCGATGATTACGTTGTGGAAGTGAGCAATCAGGAATACCGAGTTATGCAGAATGAAATCCGCCCCCGGAACCGCCATCAATACGCCCGTCATACCACCAACGGTAAAGGTGATTAGGAAGCCTACGGTCCACATCATTGGCGTGGTAAAGCGGATACGTCCTTTGTACATGGTGAATAGCCAGTTGAAGATCTTAACCCCGGTTGGGATAGAGATAATCATGGTCGCGATGCCGAAGAAGGCATTCACATTAGCGCCAGAACCCATGGTAAAGAAGTGATGCAGCCAAACCACAAACGCTAAAATAGTGATCACCACCGTCGCCCATACCAGCGAGGTATAACCAAACAGTTTTTTACGAGAGAAGGTTGCCGTCACTTCAGAAAACACACCAAAGATAGGCAAGATTAGGATGTACACTTCAGGGTGTCCCCAAGCCCAAATCAGGTTCACATACATCATCACGTTGCCACCGAGGTCGTTGGTGAAGAAGTGCGTGCCGATGTATCTATCCAACGTCAGTAGCGCGATGGTTACTGTTAGGATCGGGAAAGAGATGATGATCAGGATGTTGGCACACAGAGATGCCCACGTGAATACTGGCATCTTCATCATTGGCATAGACGGAGTACGCATGCGCAAAATGGTCGCAAAGAAGTTCACGCCCGTTAGCGTGGTACCTACACCGGATATTTGCAGTGCCCATATCCAATAGTCGACCCCCACTCCAGGGCTTGCCTCAATGCCGGAAAGCGGTGGATACGCCAACCAACCTGTACGGCCAAATTCACCTAAGCCCAGTGACATGTTGGTTAGGATAATACCCACCACAAACAGCCAGAAGCTCAGGTTATTCAGATAAGGGAATGCCACATCACGAGCACCGATTTGCAGTGGCACGATGATGTTCATCAAACCAATAACCAAAGGCATCGCGACGAAGAAAATCATGATCACGCCGTGAGCCGTGAAGATCTGATCGTAGTGATGTGGCGGTAAATAGCCCGTCTCACCGGCTGCAGAAAGCAATTGCTGGCTACGCATCATGACCGCATCGGCAAAGCCACGAACTAACATCACCATCGCTACAGCAATGTACATGAAGCCCAATTTTTTGTGGTCTACAGACGTAAACCATTCATTCCAAAGGTATTGCCACTTACCGGCTTTGGTTACCGCGTACACCACTAAGCTGCCCACTAGAGCGATCATGGTTAACGTGACCAAAATAATGGGTTCGTGGTAGGGAATTGAGTCTAGAGTTAATCTTCCAAACATGACGATTATCCTTGGGTTTCCGGCAAACAGTTCATTGAACCAGGGTGCTGGGTCACGACATCAGTGAATAAAAATGGTGGGATACTGGAGAACAAAGTCACAGGTTCAGCCACACTCGGCGCAGCCAATGAACGGAACTGCTCCCAATCTTCAATACGATCAGGACTTGCTTTCACTTTTTCCACCCAGTTTAAAAATGCCACTTGATCAGGCATAGCCGATGCGGTGAATTTCATCTGTGAGAACCCTTTGCCACTGTAGTTTGATGCAAAACCTTTGAAGTCACCTTCATGGTTAGCAATCAAGTTCAGCTTGGTCACCATTCCCGGCATCGCGTAGATCTGCGAACCAAGACGCGGGATAAAGAACGCGTTCATGATGTTGTCTGAAGTTAGCTTAAACGTCACCGGTACATCTTTCGGGAACGCAACATAGTTAACCGTCGCAATGTTTTGCTCCGGATAGATGAACAGCCATTTCCAGTCCAGAGAGACCACTTCGATCACCATAGGTTGCACATCACTTTCCAGAGGCTTTGAAGGCTCTAGTTCGTGTGTTGTTCGCCAAGTGATGGTGGCAAGAATCGCAATGATGATGATTGGAATCGTCCATACCACCACTTCGATCTTGGTTGAATGCGCCCAATCAGGTGCATACTCTTCTGTGGTATTACTTTCGCGGTATCGGTAAGCAAAGTAGATGGTCATCAGAATCACAGGGATGACAACAATCAGCATCAGCAAAAGAGCCGTGATAATCAGCTCTTTTTCCTGAACGCCAACGCTACCTTTTGGGTCGAGCAATGCGGAGTTACATCCTTCGAGCATCAGGACGGTTCCCACCAAACCAATCCTCGACAGATTTGCTCTCGATAAAATGCGTTTATATCTTGAAGCTTCCATTAACTTTCTCGATGGTTATCCAGCCTCAGAACGAACGCCCGAGTACTGGTTGTCATGGTCATTAGAATATTTATGTGTTGAGCATGTGAAACGACGCATCTCAAAGCGAAACTGAATTAGCCACGATTTTGAACAGTAGAACTGCCGAATTAAAACGACAGCACAGCGCAGCCGAAACATTGCCACACGGTTAAAACCACACAAAAAATATGACTTAATTGTTACACTTTGAAATACATTGTTACATTTGGCGCATTATGAGGAGTCGAAATTGAAAGCTCACCAAACAAACTTGGAAACTAACCTTCCAGTTATGAAAGTGAAACATGGGAAATAGATAGAAAACCAGCTGCACGACATAGGCGTGCTACACATGCAAAACCAACGCTGATAAGGGATGAGTAAGAATAGGGAGAGTCGGCGACCAACAATGAAGAAGCGAAGTGATGTTTGAGTACATTAGAAAGAGCGAATTAAACAAAGTGTGACGATTGTCAAATTTATGAATTCACATAGGATTTTAATGGTATTTAGAAAAGATATTGCTCCAATCAGAAACCCATTAGATATTCGAATGACACGCTGCTTATCATTGATAATAATGCCAGTTAGGTGCCGAAGAATAGTGGCAAAGATCGACCTGAAAAGCCGATTTGATGAGTATTTTGATCTGTTTCAAGTGGGTATTACTCCCCTCAAAGGAGAGGAGTAATGAACATTAAGAAGGGATTATGCTGTAGCTGTGACGACTTTCTTGCGCTGGTTTTTAGTCATTAAGTGATAAACCACAGGCACAAAGTAGAAAGAAATAAGCGTGGTTAATACCGTTCCGCCAACAATCGCGACCGCGAACGGGGGCCAAAAGCCACCACCAGCAATAATCAGTGGCATAAAGCCGCCAACCGTCGTAATCGTGGTTGAGCTAATATGCCGCGTACACGACATCACAGCTTCTACCACCGCATCCACATTACCGGATGAAGCTTGTTCATCGAGCTTTAATTCCGTCAGAATCACGATGGCAGCGTTAATCGCTAAGCCCGCGATCCCGAGCATGGCGATGATCACCGTAAAGCCAAATGGATACCCGAAGATCCACACCGAAAGCAACCCTAGGCCACCAGCTAACCCTGCCACCATGAAAATGATGCTACTCATTCGGAACGAGTTGAACGACATCACCACCACCAACACCATCAATACCACCACAACGGCGACATTCGAGATCAGGCTGTTGACTGAATTGTCACGCTCAGCCGACTCACCACCAAAACCAATCGTATAACCCGATGGCATCTCATAGCTTTCTAAGCGTTTCTGGAATTCATTAAGCACGGTTTGAGGTAAAACACCCGCTTCAATGTAACCTTCAATGGTGTTCACTCGTTGCCCGTTACGACGAGTAATCGCGCCGCGACTGGTCGTCAGTTCAAGCTCAGCCAGAGTCGAAACATTAATCCCCGTGGAATAGACATCAGAACTGATCGGCAAACGGATATTGCTTAAATGAGCTAAATTTTCACGCGCATCATCCGCAACACGAACACGGATTGGCACCGATTCACTGCCCTCAATCACTGAGCCACTTTCACGGCCTGTTAGCGTAGTTTGCAGCATGCCAGCAAACTGATTGAGTGAGATGCCGTTAAGTTTCGCGGTGTCTTCATCGACCTTCAACCATACCTTAGGCGTACCCGGCTGCAATGTTTCTCGTGTGTGAGTGACATGAGGAACACCTGCCAGAATCAGTCGAACATCTTCACCAATCGCTTTTAACGTATCGAGGTTTTCACCATACACACGCAGCTCAACCGGCGCAGTAAATGGAGGCCCTTGATTAAGCTTTCGTACCAAGATTTGTGCTTCCGGTACTTCGTTATCTAACACCTTTTGCAGCTCAGGAATCAGCGCATTGGCTTGATCAAAGTTCTCTGTTTTCACCATGGCTTGCGAGAAGTAAGGCGCGTTGTTTTGCCTTGCCTGCAAGTTGTAATAGAAAGATGGGAAATTAGCGCCCACTAGCCAATCAATGCGCTCCACTTCAGGGTAACGATGAATGATGTCATCGATTTTTTCAGAGGTATTTTTGGTCGCATAAATGCTCGCTTGCGGTGGCATGTAAACTTGAATCTCAAACATATCTCGGTCTGATGGCGGGAAGAATTGCTCAGTCAGTTGAGACATGCTCCAGTAGCCAGTAAACGGCACCAACAATACCAAAGCAATAGTGATGATTGGATGTGTGACACCAAAGCGAACAGAAGATGAGAACCAACGTGTTAATGCAGGAATTCTTAAGCCTGTCATATACCAGTGATGTTGCCCTTTCTTATCGACATCACTGAGTTGTTTCGGCAGTAACTTGGTCGCTAAACCTGCAATCAAGGTATGCGAAATCACATAAGAACCGATCAGTGAGAAAGACACAGTAATCGCGATACCACCGACAAACTCACCCGATGCACCCGGCATCAGAATGATCGGCGCAAACGCCAATACGGTGGTTAATGTTGAGCCCAGCAAAGGCACCCACAAGTGCTTCAAGGCATTCATGGTCGCTTCCGCTCTGTGCTGCCCTTTCAAACGATACGCCTGAATGGTATCAACCATTACCACCGCGTTATCCACCATGATCCCGAGCGCGACTATTAAGCCCGTCACCGACATCTGGTTGATTGGCACGCCGGTCATCTTCATAATCGACAGTGTAAGCAGCGAAGTCAGTGGCAGAGAAATCGCCACCAATATTGCAGCGCGCACACCTAAAGTCACGAACAGAACAATCAAGATCAAGCCAAAACCGATCATCAAGCTCTTGCCTAAATCGTCTAAACGAGTTTCGGTATAGCCTTGTTGATTAAACAACACGGTGACATCGATATTGCTTGGCAGCTCTTGTTGAAACTTCTCAATCAGAGCATTCGCTCGTGACGTCCAGTTATCGACTCGGAGATCAGGGTGCATTCTCGCCGCGACAATCACACCCGGCTCACCATCAATAATCGCAATCTGATCTTGTGGGGTTTTCTCGCCACGCCTCACCGATGCAATGTCTTCCATGCGGATGATGTGACCATTGCTGTCGGTCGCGATTGGGACTTGTTTAATGCGTTCAATCGAATCCAGTTCCGATTCAATCTCTAAACCAAAACGAGAATAAGCACTGACCAATTCACCCGCCGAGTTCTTAGCATCTGCCCCTTCTAGCGACTCTGCGATGTTTGAACTCGAGCGACCAAGCGCTGCAGCATCAGCCGTTCGTAGACTTATCTGGATTTCTTCTTGTGGCATCCCGTATTCATCTACGAATTCAGTGCCCGAAAGGGTTCGTAGCCGCTTAGCCAGTTCTTTGGCATAACGCCCGAGCGTTAATCGGTCAGGCTCGCCTGCACCAGACCAAGTCAGAGATGCGATGGTTGTAAAAGCGTAGGTATGGTCACTGTCGAGATCGGGAGAATGCGCACCCGCAGGTAAAATGGATTCGATGTCAGACAGTTTGTCACGCGCTTGCGACCAGACTGGTTCGGGCTCGGTAATGGTATCGTTAAGTTCAAGCGTGACAATTGATACGCTTGGCCTTGAAGTTGAGCTCACCAGCTTGACTTCACTCAGCTCACGTAGCTTGTTCTCAATCACCTCAGTAACTAAGGTTTCTACACGTTCGGCACTGGCACCGGGAAAGCTGGTTGTGATGTTTGCATAACGGTTAATGATCACTGGATCTTCTGCGCGTGGCAGCGTCATGAAGGCAGAAATACCACTCACCATGAGTAGCGCTGTCATCAAGATGAGCAATCGAGTATTGGAAATAGTCTCTATGATTTTCATACTATTTCCTATTCAGCAGTAACGCTGGCTGGCTTCACGGTTTGACCAGGAACCAAGCGATGTAAACCACTCGCGATCACGTGTTCGCCATCCTCGATTGCACCACTCACGTACGCTTGCTGATTATTGGCAAACAACACCTGAACACTGCGACGTTCAACCTTATTGTCTTCACCCACTACAAAGATGTTCCACACACCGCGCAGGCCATCAATCAAACCCGTTAATGGCACCCAATAACCTTGGTCGTCGATTTGCTCGTCAAACTTAAGATACGCAAGTTGACCTTCTAAAACAGTCGCTTGCTCAGGGAAAAGATAACGTAAAGCGACACTGCGAGATTGCGTGTCGACCATGGCACCCGGATTTAGCAGCGTCACTGCATAATCATCTCGCCCAACACGAATGCTTGGCGCAGAGAGTGAGGTCACTTTTTGCATTTGGTGAGCTGGAATACCGATAAAAGCTTCTTTGCCTTCAGAAGCGAGTAACGTAAGAGTTGGATTGCCAACATTGACCACATCACCGAGCGACACAAAACGGGTTGCGATGGTGCCCGAATACGGCGCAAGAATCGTCGATTTCACCAGTTTGAGATCGTTGCCTTTTACCGAGGCATCAATGCGCAGTAAGTTAGCTTGCAACACACGCTGCTCACTGGTTAACGAATCAATTTCCGCTTCGGCACTAAAACCTTTTGCTTTCAGTGAACGCTGACGTTTTAAGTTCGCCGCAACAAGGCTCAGTTGAGCTTTCACTTCTTCGGCTTGCGCCTTTAGTTGGCTCGATTCAGTCTGTAACAGTTGAGTGTCTAATCGAATCAGGGGCTGACCTTCGGTTACTGTGTCACCGACATCAACCAGAATCTCATTCACTTTACCCGCCAGTTCGAAACCTAAATTGGCTTGCTGACCCGCCTTAACCACACCAACATATTCACGCTGCACTGCATAAGAGGAAGACAGCGCTAAGGCCATCGTTTCTACAGTTAAAATGGTTTGGACGCTCGAAGCCGTTTGATTGGTTGAATCAACCGAATCTTGGGCTTGTTCCTTTTCGCCACATCCAACAAGAAAAGCCGATAGAGACAACGCCACCGCACTTCCCTTCATCAATTTATACATACTCACTGTTCCTATGCAGTACTCAATCATGTTCTTTTTTTAGACTAACCAAACCAAACTAGACTGTCTAGTTTGGTTATGTTAAAAATAAGTTTCATCGTTAATGATTGATAAAACCATCACAAAAAGCATAATGCTTAGCGCAGAACCCAGTGTATTAAGCTGAGCAACACCAAGTACCAAGCAAGTAACGAGAAGCAGCACGTGACTAAAATCATCAAGAGTGAACAGAAGAGATCGCAGATCTTAACCGCAGCAAGCCAGCTTTTCTCTGAACATGGCTTCAAGATCAATATGGATCAGATAGCCAAAGCGGCGAACGTTTCCAAGCAAACGGTCTACTCTCACTTTAAAAACAAAGACGAACTTTTCGAAACCTGCATGCAAACCAAGTGTGCAGAGCGCGAACTTAGCCCTGCAGCCTTTGATATGAATGCGGCGGTGGGTGATGAGTTGGTGAAATTTGGTGTGAAGTTTCAGGATTTGCTGCTTGATGAGCAGTCACGACAAACCTTTCAGAACGCGGTGAGTCAATCCAACACGCACCCAGAGATCGCCTCTATCTATTTAGAAAGTGGCCCTCAAAAAACGACCAAATTGCTCGCCGATTACCTGCAATCAAAAATAGATTCTGGTGACCTTACTCTGTCGACGTCTAGCTCACCGATCATTGCAGCTCGTCAACTGCTGCTGATGTTTCATGGCAAATCAGCCTATTGGTCGTTCTTCGGTCACGATAGCGGCGAGTCAGAAGAAGAAAGGCTCCACTACACCCGTGAATGTGTCGCGCTCTTCTTGAACGGCAACCAGCCTCGTTAATAGCTCATAGCTCATAGTTAAGTTTCTCATAGCACTTAGTCCGCATTCTGGGCTGATTCAAGAAGCAGTTCATAGAAACGTTTTGCGGCTGGGCCTGTCTTGGCACCTTTCGGCAGAGTCAGATGCAAAGGCACTTGATAGCCGCTGCCGTTTTCTACATTCAATACCGCAAGCTTGTCACTTCCTCGGCTATCGACAATATGTTTAGGTAGTCTGCAATACCCCACACCCTGCTCTACCGCACCAAAGGCATGGTCGAAATTATCGACCGTAATACGCTGACTCGACTTCAACCAACCCACATCCTTTTTCTCGCCCAGCTTTTTACTGCCTTGACTACCTTGAGCACCTAAATCTCTCACCACAATTTGTGGCAGCGACGACAGCTGATTGAGCGATATGGATGACACGTTAGCCAACGGGTGCGAGCTTGCTACAACGGGTTCCATTATAGTGAACCCAAAGGCTTCGGCCGAGTGGTTGGTAATTGGCAGATTAATGATGGCAACATCGGCTCGTTCTTGAGTCACCATTTCCGTCGTCTTCGACAGTGATGTTTCAACCACTTGTATCGACGTACTGTTGTTCTCTGCCATAAACGCAGCCATCGGCTTATAAAGACGCTCAAGACAGCACAAATGATCAACCGCAACCACGATTTCAGATTCGACTCCCTTTGCCAACTGCTCACTGATCAGCTCTAATTCTCGCGCTTGTTCCAGCATGCTGCTCGCCCTGCGCAATAAGGCTTTGCCGTCCTCCGAGAGCACAGCTCTACGTCCTTCAACCTGAATCAAAGACACACCCAACTGGTCTTCCAATTTTCTCAACGCATAGATCAGCGTGGTGTGACTCTTATTCAATTGCAATGCCGCCGCCTGAATGCTGCCAGCGCGGTCTATCTCATAGAGTGTTTGCCATTGGTCAAGGGTGGTCTTTAATCTCATTGGTCTAAAATCCTGACAGTTAATGACAATATTATGAACTTTTCTGTCTTTTTTTTACAGGTAATATAAATCTCAACAACAAACGAGAATGGCTTGTTTGTCTTAAACACCTATTTTTGAGCGGATTTTGTTAAACGGAATTTGCTAAACGGAGAAGCACCATGAAACTACTACAAGTTGATTTTGAATTTTCAGGCCCTTTCGGTGAAGAGATGTCGAACGCACTCGTTGAACTAGCCCGGTCCATCAACAATGAACCAGGCATGATCTGGAAAATCTGGACAGAAAACCAAGCCGAAAAACTGGGCGGTGGTATCTACCTTTTCGAAGACCAACTCAGTGCAGAAAATTACCTAACAATGCATGCCGCTCGCTTAAAAGAGATGGGCGTTGATGAAGTTCGCGGCGTGATTTTTGACGTCAATCAGCCATTAACTACCATTAACAAAGGCCCAATCAACGGCTAATGAAATGAATAAAGAATTAGCGAAAGGCACGAGATAGAGAGATAACAAATGAACAATAAAACGTTTTTAAGCCTACACGGCATCATTTACGCAGGGTTTGCCTTAGCGTTGTTTTTCCTACCAACGGTCATGTGGCCTATGTACGGCGTGGAAATTAATGACAAGTACGCTTATTTTCTCTCTCAACACACCAGTATCTTCCTTGGTGGTATTGCAGCGATAACATGGTTACTGCGAGATATTGAAGCAGGAATCAGTGCCAAAAAACTCATCCAAGGTTTGGTTGTCACCAATATGCTGGGTGCGATCATCACACTGTATGCTGCTTTTACGGGTATCTTTGTTGGCTTTGGTTGGAGCGACCCAGCGTTCTTCCTTTCACTATCAGTACTGAGCGTATTGCAAGTGCGTAAGCAAGACTAACTCTCAGATAATTAAAAAGGCACAGAGAAATTCATCCTCTGTGCCTTATCAATCACTCTCACCAATAACAGCGATCGGTTTATTGGGTATGTTCCACAACGATCAGCTCATCGGTATTGAACCCACGATCTTTCGACATCGCTTTAAACTTCTCCATCACTTCTGGTGCGACTTCAGGAGTTCTTGCTAGTAGCCATAAGTAATCAGTGTCTGGCCCAGAAACGAACGCGTATTGGTATCCTTCCTCTTCCAATTCAAACACCACATAGGCACCATAAAACGGACCGAAGAACGACACTTTTAAGTAACCTTGGTCGCTACCTTCAACAAAGTACGCTTTGCCTTCAGCCTCATTCCATTCGCCCTCTTCAGCCGAATAGCCGCGGTTAATCACTTTCACGCCGCCATCGTCGCGTAGGCTGTATTCAGCGCTCACATTACTTAAGCCGCGTTCAAACGAGTGGTCTAAGCGAGCCACTTCGTACCATTTCCCTAAATATCGATCCAATTCAAACTGCTGAACTGGCTTGACGGTTTCTGGCATGCCAACGCATCCGCCCAATAAAATCACACTCAGCAGCAAAAGTATTTTCTTCATCCTAACCTCGACTTGTTTTAATCGTAATACGAGTAAGTCATTTGAGTCTTAACTTACGTCCTTGTTAATACGTGAACCCCATTAGCATGGTTCATATAACATTAAATTATTCAGACGTTTATAGAAATCGTTTCGTTGGTGAATAAATCAAAGTCGCTTCATTGACTCTCGATATTGAGTAGGAGTCACCTGCTTATAAGATTTGAACTGGCGATTGAAGTTAGCTTGGTTGTCATAACCGACTTTTTCCATAATCAGATTCACAGGCAGAGGTGTATTTAGCAGTAAATCACACGCCACATTTAATCTAATTTTCTTCAACCGCTGACTGAAGCTCTCGTTGTAGTGCTTTTGAAACAGGCGCCTGACGCTACTTTCACTAACATACAAATGGCTAGCTAAGTCATTTACTGAAATATCGTGGATAAAATGATTCATCAGAAAGGCTTCGACCTTATCTAGTTTGTCGCTGACTTCGTCTTCTTCAACCGAGTTAAAAGTTGGGTTAATTAACTGCACGACTTCTTGGTCATCAATCAGCAAAGCAAACAGAGAGAATAGAGTCAGTAGCTGTTGATGAGGAGGCTGATCCATCACCTTATCTAGCAGTTTTGTTGCCCTCTCAGCGGTATTAAGGGAAAACTGCAATCCTTTCTTTGAGTCTTCTAGCAGTGTACGTAACGGTTCAAGTTCACGACAGCACGCAATCAACGGCTCAATCCAATCTTTACGAAACCAAATCACATGGGTTTCGCAAACACGTGAGTCATCAGTGCTCTCATCCGAATAAATGGCATGAGGCAAGTCTGGACCAACCAAAATCATATGGTTATGAAACACATCGCTTTGGTGGTGCCCAATAAAACTGTGCCCCGAGAAGTAACGATGAATCGCTATCTCATACTCTTCATGTCGGTGCCAACCATAGCTCTTACAGCCTTCTACTATTTTCTTATACCGCCATGACGCACCAATCCGCTGCGGCACCTTTTCTAAGTAACCTTTCATTACGACACTCAATGACCCTTTAATACTGAAAGTATACCCATCAAACCACTCAAATAAGCACTTTGACTGAAAAGTATTGGACATTGCGCTAACGATACTCATCCGGTGGTCACCGCTAAATATACTGCAGGTGAACTTAATCAGGAGAGCAACTATGGACACTTTATTATTAAAAATACGCTATATGATTCATGCAACACGTCAGCAGTGGATCGGAGAAATCACCTACAGCCACAATATTAAAGGTGATCACACGTGGAAACTCTATGGCTACAACTCTTATGACGAATACAAAAAAGATCTGCGTAAAAGCCTGAGGCAAGAGTCGTAATCAAAGGCTCATTCAAACGACAGCTTGTTGATTAAATACCGTTTTTATTTGTCATTCATGTAGAGTTTCCCACTGACCACCCGCTTTCTATACTTATTACACAGTGGAACATGGAAGACACAATAATGAACAACAAGCTCACCCTGCCACACACTGCATTGGCCATCTTAATCACAGGTCTAAGTGCTGTATCACCGGCTCTTGCACAAGCCAACGCAGCCAATCAAGACCAAGCGGCTGACCAAATCTTCACTAATGCCGATATATACGGGCATCGAGAGTCAGACTCGATCGTTACCCATAACGGCAAGATCATATTCATTGGCGACCACGAGCAGGCGCAGACTTTTAAAGGGCTGAATACCGATGTCATAGACTTGGAAAATGCCTTTGTACTACCGGGCTTCATTGACAATCATAACCATGTTTTTGAAGCCGCCTCTGAACTGGGTGGTAATTGCGAACTGGATTCGGAAGCCACACTCGAAGAGCAAATCCCTTACTTAGAAGCGTGTAAAATCAATGCCGAAACCAATGGTCGAGGTTGGCTGATGGGTTATGGCTTTTCTCTGGAGTCTACACTCGACAGCGATTCGGAATACACACCACTTGAGATCATCGATAGTGTCTTTCCCGACCGACCTGTCGTGATCATGGAGCAGACTTCACACTCAATGTGGGTTAACTCAAAAGCACTAAAAATCGCCCGAATTAGTCCGCAATCGTCAGATCCACAAGGCGGCGCCTATTTAAAAGACCAAGACAGCGGCAAGCTCAATGGCATCTTATTGGATAATGCTGGCGACCAAATTATGGAGATGGCGTGGAACAGCCAAAGCGAACTGTTTGAGCAAAGCTACCAAGGCTTAATGTACGGACTTGAAGAAGCGGCAGCACACGGTATCACCACCATAGGTGACGGTCGACTGTACTGGAAACGCGGTTGGTATGATGTTTGGCTCGAAGCGGAGCAAAACCAGGATTTGACTGCTCGCGTGTCATTACGCCCTTGGGTTTACCCATCAATGGCAATGCCCTCTCAATTAGAAGTGTTTGAGAAGATGTATTCCGATGACAAAAACCGTCTACTGCTGGTCGATCAAGTGAAAATGTACAGCGATGGCATCTTTATCAATGGCACGGCAAAAACGCTCGCTCCTTACTTAGATACTTACTTACCAAACTCTCCTAATGGCTTGAACTACATTCCACCAGCACAGATGAAACAGTGGTTAACGGCCCTAGAAAAAATCGGCTTTAGTGCCCACATACATGCCATTGGTGACGGCGCGGTTCGAGAGTCTTTAGATGCCATCGAGAGCGTACGTAAACAAGGTTCACAAAAGCCATACACGCTAACCCACGTTGAATTAATCAATGATGAGGACGTTCCACGCTTTAAACAACTCGATGTTTCGGCGGACTTCCAGGTCGGGTCAGACTACGTAGCACAGCACGATCACGAATGGGCTAATGCCTTCTTAGGTGCGAGACGCGCAAAAGCCATGATGAACCTCGACGCAATACTCAAAACCGATGCCAATATCACATTGAGCAGTGATTGGAATGTGCACGACATCAACCCACTGGTGGGCATTGCTAATAGCTTGATCATGGGCAAAACCGGTCTAACCGATATATACACAGCCATCGACGCTTACACGCTCAACGCAGCTAAAAGTCTAGGAATTCACGATATAACGGGAACGATTGAGGTAGGCAAGTCAGCGGACTTCGCCATTCTCGACCGTGACATCACCACTTTATCAGCAAGAGGCATTGCCAAAACGCAGGTGTTGATGACCATATTACGTGGAGATGTGGTTTACGATGTCTCTAACTAAAGAGGTAACGTAAAAATTTAAATATAATAATTTGTCAAAAGGGTTGGTATTTAGTACCAACCCTTTTTTCATTTAATACTAAATTAGAATAATCAAATGAATATGGGTCAGATTATTAATATAAAAATCCGCTCAAACTTTCACACGATTAAATAGTGTAAAAATTAACAAGTCGCTCACTGTAACCAAAGTTAGCGGGTGTGTGATTAATTTCCACTATAATATTCCCAGACAGTTCTCCATCTGTTTTATACACTGGACATGATGCAATATCGGATAAGTATGACTCTTCTGTTGGAGCGCTGAAGTAATAAATTTTTTGTAGATTACATTCACCTACCTTCATTCCCAACGCTTCAACTTCAGAACGCTGACGGTAGTAATGAGGACCGATATCAAGAAGATACTCAGGACTATGTGTATAGATCTCGCTAGTGTAGCGCTCGGTAAACTCACTCTCCGCAATAAAGTGTTCATTTTCCATGCTGTAAAGCACATTCAGGTGCCAGTAGATCAACTCAGATTCATCACTTGTTGATACTCCCGGCTTGGAGTAAACACACTGGATCTGGCTATGGGGAACTTCAAAGCTCTGATTAGATTGGACATTGTTACGAAGGGCCTTGATACCACAGCGATGCATCGTAAAGCCATCTTGCTTCATCGATTCAGCCACTTGATTCATCGATTGGTATTGAACGTAGACACCTTCAGGCGATTCACCGGTGATAACGTTACTATTATCAGCATAAGCAAACGGACTTAGGCAGGCAGTTACAGACACTAACGCTATTGTTTTTTTCATTATTATTTTTCCTTTTTGATTGGCGGCAGGAAAATAACCCAGAAACCAAGTGCGCAATAGGTTGTATATTAATATTTGTGATCTTGGTTGAAGCAATGATTGGTTTTGTGAATATTTCAATTTGTGGTTTTTATATGGAAGAACAAGAATCCCATAAATTAGCCATACTAATATAAAGGCCTTATAGTTAACAAAGACTAAATTATTGAGTATTCTGTTTAAATGGACATGTAGAACCAATTAACGAGAGGGGTACCCACTTACAAAGAGATATGCATGGATTAATTAATAGATTAATTTTACAATCCTGGATTACTCTAATGAGGAATATCGTGTACGTGGGTGGTATTTACCTATAAGTGTTCAGTAAATAGAATTGATAATATACCTCCTTTATACTAAATTAATATATCACCGATAACATAGTGTTATCGGTATCTAAAAGACAAAATGAGCTGGGGAAATACAATGAAAAAACTCGTACTAGCAATCATCTTGACATTATCATCAACAAGTACATTTGCAGATCAGAATACTCAAAATGATAAAGGTGGCTTTACCGGCCCAAGTGCAGTGAAAGTAAAGACTGTTGAGATGGCTTTAGAAGCAGAAAACGACACACCAGTAATATTAACAGGTCATATTGTTTCTTCATTGGGTGATGAAGAATACCAATTTAAAGACTTAACCGGCGAGATGGTTATTGAGATTGATCAACGTGATTGGAACGGTATTGAAGCAACACCCGACACAAAACTCATAATTCAAGGGGAAGTTGACAAAGACTGGGAAGATACCGCTATTGATGTGAACACGATTAAACTAGCAAAATAATTTTCAACCCTAGTGAAAAAGAAAGAGGTCAGAAGTAATTATCTGACCTTTTTTGTATAAACTAGGAACCAAAACCACATGACTCACGTTTCGGGAGCAATCTACCTAACTTCATTTTTAGATACTGATTGAGGTTTTGATAAAGAAAGAGATACACCAGAAAAACTTCGGAACGCATTGATCATGATGTAGAGATCTTCATCAGCTCTAGGCACCTCGCAAGTTTCAAAGTTGCCAGAGCGATAAGGTCGGCAATCGTAAGTACTTTTCGTTGGTTGCGCGCCAGAACGAATGTAGAGATCAGCATCCCCTACTCCAGACTTGATAACGATATTCACGTCCGTGGTGCGATTTGCTGCTTTAAGCACAAACAATTTCTGTTGTCCGGACGTCGCGGCAAGATCGGTAGTCACGCTTCCTAAAGTGACCTCAGGAATATCATTGTTCGGCTCACCGACTGAGCCATCTGGCAACGTATCACCAAAGTATGAAGACACGAGTGGCCAAATCTTACTCATTTTCACGCCTTGGTTTTCACAACCTCCAAAATGATGTAGCGCAATCGCTTTGTTATTGTCGGTGCGTAAAACGGGTGAACCGGATGAGCCACCAATGGTGTCACAGAAGTAGCCAGTGTCAGTATTGGTACCTCTACCACCAGTTGAAGCTACATCAATCTGACACATTCCGGAGCCATTTTGGTCACTTTCAATTGCCAGTTCTTTCGGTTTGCCTGCTCCGTGTTGAGGAATGTATATACCATCTCCAAAGATGGGTTCTTGAGCATCTAGGCCTAGATAACCAAACGACGCTATTTTGGCGAAATCATCAACGGTGAAAAGCGTGTAATCCAAATCATAATCGGTGCTGAGTATTTTGCTCCCCATCACTTTTACCATGGTGGCCATAGATCCATCACAAGTGCGACGCTGATAATTAAACCACACCTCTGTATTTCTCAATTCAGACTCAGATGCGACACAATGGTTATTGGTGAACATATGGTTATTAGGCCCAACGCGCCAGGCGGTACACAAACTACGCCCATTAATTAAAAGCCTTGCAACGGGTGTTGTCCAAGCCACTTTACCTGGATGAGAGTCTTCCCAGCAAGCAACGTCTTTGCGTTCATTCACACCACAGGTCGATAGCGTCGCTAAGGCCTCTTCGTCTGCACTTTTACCAGCCATGTAATAATTAATTTCAAACTGAACATGCTGCCCGTTTGAATTGGAGGTTGATTCAATAACGACAGAATCACTGGAAATCGATTGAGCGAACCAATCTATTTGGCTCTCACGATACTCCACAACCTCACCAGTAATGTTTGACTTAATACGTAACACGCTCCCTTTCGGTACAGTAACAGACTTGAAATGAAGCTTAATGAATGACGCACCAGCGTGTTCAAGTTGCAGTGTGTGTGTACCACCCGATGTCTCAACCAACTCTTGGTTCGACAACTGATGTTTCACTTCATCGGCAATAACCGGAAGATCTGGTTGAACGGGAGGATACGGTTGAACGGAAGGATACGGTTGAACGGAAGGGTGCGGTTGTGCATTAACGAGCGAAGAAAAGAACCATATTATCGCAAGCCCAAGGTTAGATAAGATTACTTTCATTGGATTTCCTTTATCGGTTTGTGGTGTTCCCTTCACAAACATATGTGTAAAAAACACATATGACACAAAATGCATATTAATTTTTGAGTAAAGAAATATCGACACCAATGACAATTGAGAGCATTCAATAACATAGCTCTCAACAGTACTTATTCGTACCTCTCTAGCTGTACAAATTGATGAGCAACTTGAAGACAAAAAGAATCATGGATAAGCAGCGAATTTTGCTATTCTGAAGATAGTTTCGGCAGAGCTATACTCTTCATATTGCCAATAGGGGAAGACTTTAACTGGCAAATAGAGCTGCGAGGATTAAATTCGTAAGAAGTAAATAAATGGAATGCAGATAAACAGAAACAAAAAAGGGCCAGCAAACCTGCTAACCCTTCTCAACCAAGAGTTCGTTTCAAACTCTCTACTTTACTTAGCTTCCGCTTAGGCTGTCTTTTCATTCAAGTTTGCGTCTGGCTTATCATCCAGAGCAAAGTAGATCTTCGATACAATCACTTCAGCAATCAGAATCGTAAATACCACGGCGAAGAACGCCACTACACCATTCCAAGGGCCTGTGAAGCTCACCTTGTCACCGAACATAAGGTTTATCGCTTCTAGCATAACGAATTTTGAGCCAACAAGAATAATGTATGTCGACAGTGCTCGATACACCTTAGGTGCCGTTCCAGATTTCTGTTTAAAGTAATCCGCTACCTTGTGCTCTAAGCCAATAGAGAGCTTCAACAATAACTGCAGTAACAACGCCGCTATCAAAGAAATAGTGAAAGATTCAATGTTGACGAAGTCCCAGTACTCATCGAAAAAGTTAAGCACTACTAAGTCCACCAGCACGGCTAACGTGTAACCTACGAATAGACGTTGTGGTGTGTTGAACCCGTAAACTTTGTCTGATTTAGTCATTCTGTCTCTCTCTCTAATTTGATAAGTAGCCTTGATTTGAAATACATCTTAGCGTTCGAATCGAAGCAAAACTTACCATTTGATGACACCACAACAATTCCATTCGAAATTATTAGTTTTTATAGATTGATCATTTCTCACACCAATAATTCACTCCCCTCTATAAAGCAATTTTCAAAAATATAGAAAAGCACCAAAAAATAAGTCTCATCATTGCTTGTCACCAAATGGCCATTATTCAAATTCTGCGCGCCATAAGATGATTCCATCAGCGACACACACTCATTTGAAAAAGGTGCAGACTATGAAAAAGCTAATCACTAACGCGAACGTATTTAACGGTGTTGATAACAACCTAATCGAGAACGTATCTATCCTAATCGAAGATAATCTTATCACTCAGATTGGAGATATTGACCCAACGGTTTCCGATGAAATTATTGATGCTCAAGGTGGCACAGTAATGCCCGGGCTGATTGACGCCCACGTTCATATCACGCTATCTGCCCCTTTCAATGTCATTGATACGATGACTCGTGAAGAAGTAGCGATTCGCTCAGCGAAGATTTCAGAAGAGATGCTGATGCGCGGCTTTACTACTATTCGTGATGTAGCGGGTAACACGCTTGGTCTTAAGAAAAGTATCGACAACGGCTACGCGACTGGTCCACGTATTCTTCCTTCAATGGCGGCTATCTCGCAAACGTGTGGTCACTCGGATTACCGTCAAAACCAAGCACAAGAACGTTTAACCAATAGACACGAAGACTCACCAATGATGAAGCAAGGCTCAATGAAAGTGGCCGATGGGCGTTCAGAAGTATTGAAAGCGGTGCGTGAACAGCTATTCATGGGCGCGTCACAAATCAAGATCATGGCTGGCGGTGGTGCATCTTCAACCTTCGACCCGCTAGACACATTGCAATTTACATCAGACGAGATGAAAGCCGCAGTTGAGGCCGCTTCTGACTACGGCACTTATGTCGCCGCGCACATCCACACCTCTGATGCGATGCGCAGAGCAGCAGAAGCAGGCGTGATGTCTTTCGAACACGCGACTATCATGGACGACGACATTGCAGAGATCATTAAAGAGAAAGGCATCTGGGTGATTCCTTCTTACTTTACTTCTTCATTGATTGCAGAGCGCAAGATCCCGTTGCCAAATGAAGAGACGTACCGCAAGACAGAACGAGTGGGCAAAGCCATGTTCAAATCGGCAGAACTGATTAAGAAATACGATATTCAGAACATTGCTTTTGGTACTGACTGTGTAGGCGAAACCAATGTGCATGCGACACAGTTGAACGAACTGGGTGCGATTGAGCAAGTATTCGATACCATCACCGCACTTCGCATGGCGACATCAAACTGTGGACGTTTATTCGAAATGTCAACTTACCAACACCCTTATCAAGAAGGCAAACTAGGCCAAGTAGTTGAAGGGGCATATGCCGACCTATTGATCATCGACGGTAACCCACTTGAAGGCGTGGCATGTGTAGCCAATACAGAGACACAAAAGCTGATCATGAAAGACGGTAAAGTGTACAAAAACACGCTTTAACCTCTGAGCCCTCTCCCCAAAAATAAACCTAGGGCAAATAACCGAGACTGTTGACTTGGTTGTTTGCCTTTTTAGTTCAGAGGTACAAATCAAGACCCAAACGTTTCCTTTTCCTGCACAAGTCATTGAGTGAATAGCACGAGCTAAATACATGCTCAAAAATAACACATAAGATTACTCTGTATTTTCTTGCTACTATTAAAAACAGGTTGTTGAATTAAGGATAAAATAGCAATGAAGCTAATACTTACTGCACTATTGCTCGGTACCTTGCTGTTACTCAGCTCAGTGCTATCAGGATGCAGTAACTTTAGAAACCTATCTCATGAAATAAAAGAAATTGATTCTATAACCAATCAATACCAGCTTATCTTGAACCAACCAGCCACAGACTCAGCCGTAGTTATTGAACAAATCAAAGACATCAATAAAAGCGAAGTGGATGGTTACGACGGAATAATCGCTAGTGACCGTATCGACTTACAGCTATCGAACAACATCCATTATCTACTTGTCTTTGAAGATAGAAATCAAGACTTAACCCTACAAGCAGACGAAGCATTCAGTGTCATTAACCTTCGTAACCATCAAGACAAATCCACCATTGAAGTATCCCTGGAAGTTAATGAAAATGAAGTCCCAAGCGCGTTTGTTGATCGCTCACTCTCTTCACTGTTGAAAATCGAACTGGATCTTGTCGATATTGGCACTGTCGTGAGCCTAGAAGATCCTCCTTTTGACAGAAAAAACGCCAAGCTCGGGATGTGGCAGCCACTAACATTCTTGCTCGAGCATAATGCTGGGGTCTACTTTTTATCAGAGTACGACCCGAACAAAATCCCTGTATTGTTTGTTCATGGCATCAATGCCACCGCGTTAGACTTTGCTCCGCTGATTGAAAAAATCGACCAATCTAAATATCAAATATGGGTATTTAACTACCCTTCAGGTTTGTCTTTGGCTTTGAACTCAAAGGGCCTGAATAACCTAATGCACACTGTCGTCACTCAATACAAGATTCAACAATTGCATGTGGTCGCGCACAGTATGGGCGGGCTTATCGCCACCAACAGTCTCCGTCAGTGCAGCATTGGGCAGTTGTGCGACTTTGTTAGCAGCATTACCACCATATCTTCCCCATTTGGTGGCGTGGCATCAGCCAAGCAAGGTATTGAATACGCCCCTGTCGTGATGCCTGCTTGGATAGATTTAAACCCAGACGGTAAGTTTATCGCTGATTTGTTTTCTGATAACAATGACAACAACACGCCACATTTTCTCGCGTTTGGCTATAACTCGGGCGAGCTGTTCAATACCAAAAGTAATGATGGTGTCATCGACCTTTCGAGCCAATTATCGCGTCCAGCTCAACTGAATGCTGAACAAATTCTCGGCTACGATGAAGACCATACCAGCATCTTAGACAACAATGACCTGTTTGAAGACCTATCCGACTTTTGGTTGAGAGCAGAGCAATGACCCTTCCCTATACATAACCCGACAAACCAGTTGGCGTGAATGGTATGAACATTGGCGGTATTTGCACTGCAAGCCAACACACCAATCTTTATTCTACTCCCATAAATAAGCACACGGAGCGAAGCTAAACCTAGCGAGCTAGGTTTCAAAACAAGGATAGTGACTTTCTAACTTGGGATAGAAACGATGACTATCAATGAATTAAAACGCAGAGATTTTTTCAAAGTTATGGGGAAAGGTGCAGTTTCAGCTGCGGCTATCTCTCAGCCTACCTTAGCGAATGCAACGCCAACTTCGCCAACAAATTTACTTTCAGATCACCAAACCATTGACTCGCCGCTGGATGCGACCGAGATGGCGAATCTGATAAGAGACAAAAAAGCCTCGCCAAAAGAATTCGTACAAGAAGCAATCTATAAAATTCGCCAGACAAACGATCAGGTTAATGCCGTTGTTTCTGAGTGCTTTGAGTTAGCACTAGAGCGTGCCAACTCATTTAACCCGAACTCACCTTTTGCCGGCGTGCCTTTCTTAGCGAAAGACTGCGTTGATGTTGTCGGTCTTGAATGCACCATGGGTTCGAAACTAAACCAAGGTAGAAAGCCCGATACTACTTCTTGGTTTATTCGTGCAACACAGAATGCAGGGCTCAACACTATTGGCATGACGAACATCCCTGAGATGATGACATTAGGCTGCACGCAAAACCCACTTTATGGCGCGACGCGTAATCCGTGGGCTCTAAGCCGAGGTGTTCACTCATCAACTAGAACACGCCAAGCCTTGGGCAAACAGAAAAGCCCCGATTGCGCTTTAAAAAGCGATTCACTCTCAAACGCTAATCATGCTCGAAAGCTATTCGATTTAGGAAACTATTCGTTTTAGAAAGCTTTTCTTTTTGAAAAGCAATTCACTTTCGAAGCAGTTCAATTTAGAAAATTATTCAAGTCCGAGTCTATTGATGAAACATATTATTTCCCTTTTTCTGGCAAGCCTGACGCTTGCACCTTACTCATACGCAGCTCTAGCACCAAGCGAAGGTTTTAGTGGCAACATGACCTTCCTAACAGGCTTCACCGCAAACTCAAGCAACCTCGATGTAGGGCAAAGCAATCATCAATCTCAAGCCGATTTAATGTCGTCAGGTAACACGGAAGCAGAGGGAATGGTCGCTGTTTTGGGTTCAATGCAATACACCTTTGGCGCTTTGAATCACAAACAGTTTTTCTTAGGTACCTCAAGAGACGACATCATCACAGGTACGTTAGCATTTGAAATTGGATATAGGCAGCAAGTGGAAAACGGCATGGTGGTCGATTTTTCTATCTTACCAACTCTGATATCAGGCGAAGTATGGGATGACCCTTATGCTGTTGACTCGAATAGAAAAGAAACCGACCTCACTGGCACTGTGGTTCGAATGCAGCTTTCAAGAATAATGGGTTCGAACTTTAATCTCGATGTCGCTTCTGGTGAGTCAGACGTTAAGAAAGAAAACACCGGTCTAAAAGGACTTGGGTTAACTGACGAAGAACGCGCACTGATGACTCGAGAACGAAAGTACTTTTATCTCAAGTCTGGTTACCAGTACTTCTTGAAAGATGGGTCAGGTATTCTCACACCTTCGATGAATGTTTTCTCTTCAGATTCTGAGGGTGATGCACTATCGTTCTTAAGCCTTGGCGCGGAAATCAACCTAGCGAAAAGATACGGAAATCATGGTCTTGCTTTAACACTCAATGCTGCAAAACGCAGCTATGATAAAGAAAACCCAATCTTTAATAAGACACGTGAAGACAAAGACTTTGGAGCCTTCGTTGCTTATGAATACGCCAATATCTTTGATGCAAAAAACTGGTCTCTAGTATCACTGCTCGGCGCGAAGACAACGAATTCAAACATTGAATATTACCAATCATCGCAATATGTGGTTTCAGTAGGTGTTGATTACAAATTCTAAGATTGAATTGAAGTTTTCATTGCTTGTAACCCATAAACAAATCCTTTAATTTGGGCATATTACCGAGAAGAACATTCTTCAATCGCCAGCAATAACAGGGAGTTATGGTGGAAAGTTTTAGTACTCAATTGCCCATATTTTGGTTTAAAACTTTAGATTCTGCTATTCAGGCTAGAATTGGAGACAGCAGCGATATCTGGTCGGGAGCGGAGGTCTATAAACAACTTTGCTCCGCCGAATCGATCTCGGCTTATCAGCTTCAAACCGCCATCAACAATATCTACCAACGTTTTGATCATGAGCTGATCGACTTATTTGATGAGTCCGCTTGCTATTTCGATGAGCTTGAAATGGGCGCTCCGGTAATGGCCATGCTCACCGCGCCAAACCTCGCCAGCTTTTGCCAACTTCTGAGTCGATACTCCATTCATATACATCCGCTACTAAAAATATTCAGTCGTGAAACAGAGAGTGGAGAAGTCGAGCTTTGGGGAGTGACACCCGAGTACATTGACGAAACGACACTGATGACACACATCAGTTTAGGGCTCTATTTCAGTATTATGATCAAGCTCGTTCGCAAATACCTTAATGCGCCGAATCAAAAGCTCGCCATTCACATCCACAAGAACACCATCGGTGATGAGTTCTTGAGCATCTATGAGCGTGTCTTTAATGTTGAAATGAAGGAAGGCTTCCCCGCCCGCTATCTCCTTTTCCCTAACAATCTTGTCCAGGCTAAACCTCGTCAATTCCAAGCTGACTTTCATGCAGAGTTAGTACGAATCGCCGACCAACAGATGGAAAAAACGTTAAAAACCAACTTAATCTACAAAGTGAATGAAACGTTCAAAGTGCTCGCGGTGAAAGACACCAACCTAGATAGCGTGGCAAATAATCTTCACATCAGCCCTCGAACCCTGAATCGCAAACTTAAACAACAAGGTGTGAGTTTTCGTCGTTTGTTCGATAAATACCGCCTCGAACTGAGCATGACGTTACTGAATCAAAACGACGGCAATATTACCTATGTGGCTCACGAGCTTGGCTTCTCAGACTCAAGCGCATTCAGCCGAGCATTCAAAAATTGGACTGGGCACTCTCCAACAGAGCTTAGAGGATGACAAGAACTCACTCATGCACTGTCTTATTGACGACGAAGATACCTATAGTAGCAACCAATACTAAGGTACAGTCCAACAAGGAACATAAGGTCAAGGCATTCAATATATGGTAGGCCCAACAATGAAAGGTATGGAGATCAACTCAGCCTGGTTTGAAATGATCGATGATTTTGTGAAAGCTAATGACATCCCCTTAGATCGTATTTTCCCCGACCCACAGCAATACCAACAGTGGAAATGCTCCTCTTCTGTCGATTATAGTGAGTTTAAACAGTCCCTAAGACGGATTGTTGAATACCGTAAAGATTACGCTTCTTTGTTCCTAGCGGTGGAGAGCCTCAATCCCTTAAGTTTTGGCACAGTGGGGGTCATGCTTGCGTCAGCGCCTGACTTACGTACGCTAATGAAGCTCATGTCGGAGTTTCAGGTTCTATTTGGCGGGACTATTAGTACCGTTTATCGTGAAACCCCTTTTGGCGAGGGCGAGATGTGGCTAATCGAACAGTCAGACCAAGATTTACATCTGGAGCTTATGACCGTTTACGGCGCTGCCCTTCTAAAGTTCATACGCGTATGCAGTGGTGATCCTACGCTCTCTGTCCATTTCAAAATGTTAGCCTGGCATATTGGCGAGGAACACTTAGAGCGATTCAAACAAATCACTGGGTGCGAAATGGACTACGGACACAGTATGCGTCGTATCGTCATTAAAAAAGAAAACCTCTATAAACCATTAAAATTCGCCAATGCCTCACTTCATGAAGCCACTAAAAAGCGGGCCTATGAAGAGCTTCAATTAAACGTAAGCACCAACATTATTGCGCTCACATATAAGGCACTGTACGAAATAGGATTAACGGATTCGAACCAAGAGGCTGTGGCGCAGTATCTTAATATGTCGTCTCGTTCATACAGCCGCAAGTTAAAGCAGCTCGATACCTCTTTTTCTGAAGTACTCAAACAGGTTCGCCTCGAATTTGTTCTAAAAGAGTTTGATAGCAATAAAGACAATTTAACAGAAATCGCCTACCAACTTGGATTTTCAGATCTCAGTGCATTTTCACACGCATTCAAACGTTGGACAGGGATCTCTCCAAAACAGGCGCTCAAACAACATCACAATTAGAAACCGTCATGAATGATGAATGCCATTCGAGCATATTCACATTAGAGATAATTGGCGGATAATAACAATTTTATGGCTTCCGAGAGCAAAGCTGGCAACGTATAAATTCATATAATCCTCACTAGATTTTTGAGGAATATTCTATGAAAAGACGTGATTTTATAAAGAACATCGGCATGGCCGGTTCAGCTGTAGCGATTAGTGCAGCAGTTCCAAGTGCAATGGCCGCTACCAATTCAACGAGTACAACTAAACAGACAAATGCTTCACCAAAACGCACCCCACTCGACGGTATTGCTATGGCAAACCTTGTCCGAACTGGGCAAGCGACCCCAAAAGAGCTAGCCCAAGAAGCCATCGAAAAAATTAAGCTGACTAACGGTACAATTAATGCTGTAGTCAATGAACGTTTTGATGCCGCGTTGAAAAACGCAAATAACATCAATAAAAATGCTCCTTTCGCGGGCGTTCCGTTACTAGTTAAAGATTGTGTCGACGTTGCTGGTGTGCCATCGACCAATGGTTCGCTATTGCTCAAGAATAACATTCCTGAGCAATCATCTGATTTTGTCGTTGCGTGTGAAACGGCGGGATTTAACGTTCTGGGTATGACTCACTCACCTGAATTTACCAGTTCTGCATCAACAGAAAGCATCCTCTTTGGCACTACTCGTAACCCTTGGAATCTCGATCGTAGCTCTGGCGGTTCATCTGGTGGCGCTGGCGCTGCTGTAGCTGCGGGTTATACACCCATAGTTCATGGTACCGATGGTGGTGGTTCTTGTCGTATTCCCGCGTCAATGTGTGGCATTTTCGGCTATAAACCAAGCCGCAACTTACTTATTTCTGGTGCTGTTGGTACCGATGATTTTGTACTCACGCACTCCTCATTTATGTCACGTTCAGTTCGCGATACAGCTTTAGCAGCAAGCTTAACCGAAAACCATGTTCGTAGTAATAACAAGCACCGCCGTGTCCCACTCGGCTATGTGACTCAGCCTATCGAGAAAAAGCTCCGCATCGGTGTTTCAATGAAAAACATGTTTGGCGATATGCCAGACACAGAAACTCAAAACGCGATGACAAACACCATCAAGATACTGCTTAATCTTGGTCATGAAGTGATTGAAGTAACCAACCCTGTACGTGGTCCTGAGTTCATGCACAACTTCACAGCTGTATTCGGTAGCCGTTTGGGGCAACTGGGTAAAATGGTTGAAGCTCAAACGAAACAGAAACTCGAAGATTCTAAAATTCTTGGCTGGCCAACGGTTGGTTGGATCCGTGAATTTGAACACCATGCGAGAAAAAACAGTAAGTTCGTTGAGCAAGGTTTTGCTTACCAGCAGTCACTTGATGTGCAAATGAACGATCAATTCTATAAGTCTATCGATGTATGGCTAACGCCAGTAACGCCGGACAAAGCCCATGACCACACGCTAACAAATCCAAACCTTAATAGCGATTTCGGTGTCTTCAAAGAACTAAGTAACCGTGCTCTATCATACACACCGATCGCTAACATGGCTGACAACCCATCGATATCCGTTCCTCTTTATTGGACTCGAACAGGCATCCCAATTGGTAGCATGTTCAGCGCGGCTCGTGGCAACGACCGCACATTGTTTGGTCTCGCTTATGAACTCGAAAATGCGAGTCCATGGGCATACAAAACAGCACCACACTTTGTTTAGGAAATAAAATGAGAAAGTACGTTCTTTCAGTCACTCTGTATCTAATGAGTCATGCTGCGGTTGCCAACAGCTGGTTATTTAGCGGCTACGCTAAATTTGGCGATATGGAAGCCAATGGATCAAATGTCACCACTTCTCTTGAAGGCTACCATTACAGTCAAAATACGCTTGGTCGTTTGATGCTAATGGGTGAGATCGACAGCGCTAATGTTGGCGAGGTAGATCAAAACACACCTCCCTTTCAAGTGACTCAGTTTGGAGCTATCCAGCGTATCGCAATAGGGCAGCAGGCGGCAATAAGTTTTGGTTACCAGAACTTATTTGGACTAGGTGAATCTCTTGAGAATCGTCCGTCTATCGCTTTGCAATATGGCTTTAAAAACGGACTTTACCTTAGCCACCGAACTCGTTATCACCACGCGGACTTTGATGCACTAAGTAGCACGACGCGTTTAGATAATGTCATTGGCTATGCCTTCAATGGATTTGATACCTACCTACAACACATCTACTTCTCTAACGAAAATCGCAACGATTTTCAATGGAGAGTGACCAAACAAGCGGAAACGTTTTCACCATTCGTTGAGATCAGAACTCAACAGGATCGTGATTACTACGCGTGGGTTGTTGGTGTAAACCTCAGCATTTAACTGTTAGGCAACCATTATGTGTTGCCTAATCTCAACATTCGAGATTGGTATGTTTAAGAAAATTCAATCCTTTTTAACAGCTTTATTCAAAAAACTCTTGTTCATTTTTGCTTGTGTTGGTCTAGGTTGGTTTTTCCAGCTCGGCGCAGAAATTAATGGTAAAGACATTCCTGAAGAGTACTTTTACAGCGGCGGTTACCCTGTCCCTATCGCCCTAATGAACGCGGAATGGTTTATTGGGTTTGCTTCTGTGTTGACATTATTAATGGTGGTTTATCTGCTTAAAATGGCGTGGGAACTTCATGAGATTGCTGTCCACAAAGCGGAAAAGACCATGGCGGCGCATGTCACCCTCGTTTCAGCCCTCACCATGCTGGGTCTGTTTATTGATAATACATGGTGGATTTTGGCCATCATTATCGCGTTTACAAATTGGTCTGCATTAGGCGAATCAATCATTCGATTATCTAAGAAGGTTAAAGAGGAAACTCAATCATGAAAGAGATGCTAATACCGTATATTTTGATCTGTTGGATTTTGGTCAAGATGGGCATTGTCACATGGAATCTTCGTAACGCCGTAAAGATGGTTGGGATCGGATTTGGGATTCTCATGGTGTTATTTTTCGGCCACCGTATCTGGTCACCTGTTGATATGACGAATTCGACGACAGTAAAAGCTCCCCACGCTACATTAGCTCCGTTTATGGGGATGCAAGTTGACAAGGTGTTTGTTGACCACAACCAGAAAGTCACAAAAGGGCAACTGCTTTATACGCAAGTGAACGTGGATACACAAAGCTCCATTGAAGCTCTCAATGCTGAAAAACAAGCGTTGCTGGCTCAAATCACGGCTCATAAAGCGCAAAAAACGGCGGATGTGCACACTATCAAAAACATCGAGTCAAACTATAAACGCCTAAGTAAAATGGGAAACTTTGCAGCGGAACAAAACCTTGATGATGTGAAAGCTCAACTCAACACGGCAAGAGCAGCATCTGCAGCTGTTGATGCCGCTATTCATGCTGTTCGGTCTCAAATCGTAGGCGTTGAAGCAAGGTTAAAAACAGCACATTGGCAAGATGAACGTAAAGAAGTACGCGCTCCATTCGACGGCCAGGTCAGTGTTGTAAACATTTCGGCAGGTACCATTTTTGGTGGTATTCACTTGTACGATACCTCTCGTAAATTTGTTGAGATGCGTATTGCCGATCAAACCTACAACTATATTGAACCCGGTCAGTTTTCCGAATTCTATGTGGATGCATTCCCCGGAAAAACCTTCCGAGGCCGTGTACACAGCATTCGTACCGGTACGGGTGAAGCTCAAGTAAGTTTGATGCCTGGTGATCAGCATGTACGTCAGCACATTGGGAATAACATGAGTGCTCATGGACGTACCGTGTTGATTGAATTCGATGAAAACATGAATGGTGGTTACGACATCCCGATTGGTTCATCCGGTCAGGCTTGGATTAGTGCCAAGAAACCAGCTTCCGTAGGGTTTATCGATATGATTGGTGGTGCAACCATGCGTCTTACCGCAATGAAATCTTATTTGATGGCTTTATAAAGGCCCCGTAATCCATAAAAATATAAGAGTAGCAACAGCTACTCTTTTTTCACATCTATCCCCACCATATACCAAACAAGTACCGCAATCAGACCTAACCGTATTGGGCTCTCAATGTCCAGTTACACTTTTAGACTTCGGTATTCAGCACCTCCCCTTTCGGCAATCGATAAGAAGTCGATGATCTTGGTCAAGAGGGAGGTTGAAGAAGATTAGTGCTTGTACCTAAAGGTATTGCTGTCATCAACAATCTCGATTCTGACAGGTACAGTGCCTTGCTTAACATTGCCGATTTTTGCAAATGCCTTGTGCGAAAGATCGATAACTCGGCCTTTTACGTAAGGGCCTCGGTCGTTAATTTTAACTTCGACAGACTTATTATTGGCAGTGTTAGTCACTCTCACGATCGTGCCAAAGGCTAAGGTTTTATGCGCTGCCGTATAAGCATTCATATTATACGTCTCACCACTTGCTGTGAGCTTTCCATGGAACTTATCACCATACCAAGAAGCTTTACCAGCAAGAGCATGTGACTTGGCATAATCTTTTGTTTTAGAACTGCCGACCGCCGACGTTGAAGTGCATCCGGCTAGTATCATAAGAATAAGAGCGGTAAAGATGATATGTAGTTTTTTCATATAATTTGGGTGCGCTAATCTGTGCATTTTCTCTGTTTTCGTTGTGTTTTGGTTCGCCATGTAATGCTGAGTATAGTCACTGCTCAGCAAAGGCTACCGTCCGGTATGAACGCACAATGTTTTCATGAAGCACGCTTCCTTCCGTCATATCCATGAAAGGTTTTATCTTCAAAACGTCAACTTTAACAATGAATTAGAGTTTTATACTTCTTAATCAGCGCATATGGTAAGCCACTCGGCCAAAAACACCCAAACACCAAAAAGGATTGGTATCGCTACCAATCCTCTTTAGGGGGTGTTTCGGTTCTTCTACCTTGTCGAAGGCAGTAACGCGATTACTCGTAATCAGTCGCGTACGTATCTTCGTATGAGTGAGAGTAGAACTCGAATAGGTTGCCAAACGGGTCTTCTAGGTAAACCATTTGCGCTTGTTTTAGTTCGTCTTCTGGGTGGTAGCACATGATGTCCATACGAACCTTACCGCCAAACTCTTCAACGCGTTTAATAGCTGAATGAAATTGCTCTTTTGGAAGCTGTAAACAGAAGTGGAAGATACCTAAACGAGAGAAATCAACGTTATGACGGTCTTCACGGTCAACCATTTCGAACAGTTCAACACCGATACCATCAGATGTAACTAGGTGTGCAATGTTGAAGCCTTTGAAGCCTTCGCCAAAAACAGCGATACACATACGGCCAATTGCTGATTCGCGTTCTTCCATCACCTTAGTGTTGTTCATTACAACTCTTAGACCTAGAGCCTTAGTGTAAAACTCTACTGCTTGGTCCATGTCGCCTACCATGATGCCTACGTGATTCATTTTCATAACTTTCTCCAATTCGTTTTTTATTCTGTGTTTTTCGAAGTCTAGCTTCGTTATTTCGTTTCGATGAAGAGAGTATAGGGAGAGACCGTGATTAACTAAAATTATCATAAATTATATTAATGATAATTTTTTGTTATTTATGGGTTGGTAGAAGATCTCAGCTCACTTAAGGAAACACTGTCTACATAGATGTTCACGCTATACATAGATACTCAAACTAGAAATAGACGTTCACGCTAATAGAGATAAGCCAAATGTAGAGGACAGCTTAAAGAGCATAGCTCCTCAAATGGGTGATGCTGATGTTTGATGGTTTTTGCCAATAGTTTTTGTTGATAGCTTTTATCGATAGCTTTCTTCTATCAAAGATAGGATTTGCCTATTGAATCTATAGAAATGTCCGATTTCACTAATTTACGGTGCAGATGCAATATATCTCCATCGACGCGGAATAGCGTTAAACACTACAAATTAGAAAGAGAGTCCAACATGATCAACACAGAAATCAAACCATTCAACGCAACAGCATTCAAAAACGGCGAATTCGTAGAAATCACTGAGCAAGACGTTAAAGGCAAGTGGGCTGTATTCTTCTTCTACCCAGCAGACTTCACGTTTGTATGTCCAACTGAGCTAGTTGACCTACAAGACAAATACGCAGAGCTTCAATCTCGCGGCGTAGAAGTTTACTCAGTATCAACTGACACGCATTTCTCTCACAAAGCTTGGCATGATACTTCTGACAAAATCGGCACTATCGAATACTTCATGGTAGGCGACCAAACTGGCAACATCACAAACAACTTCAACGTAATGCGTGAAGGTCAAGGCCTAGCAGACCGCGCTACGTTCCTAATCGACCCAGAAGGCGTTATCCAAGCAATGGAAATCACTGCTGAAGGTATCGGTCGTGACGCTGAAGACCTACTACGCAAGGTTAAAGCAGCACAATACGTAGCGGCTAACCCAGGTGAAGTTTGCCCAGCTAAATGGAAAGAAGGTGAAGAGACTCTAGCTCCATCTCTAGACCTAGTAGGCAAGATTTAATCTAAGCCTATCTAAAAAGAACAAATAAACGGTTCTACAGGCGCGCTTCGGCCTCCCTCCTAAAGGGCAGTTGCGCGCCACCCTTTCAAACCATCAACACCACAATATTTGCCGACTTGCGCCCCCTTTTTATTTTCCTTTTTCAGCAAGAAGGTATTGGTCAATACCAAGACACAGAATTTAAGAGCAGGCACGATTATGTTAGATCAAGCAATGAAGCAGCAGCTAAAAGCATACCTAGAAAACTTAAAAACCAATGTTCAGTTAGTGCTGAGCCTAGATGACAGCGATACCGCACACAAACTCCAAGACCTAGCGAACGATATCGCATCTTTAACCGACAAAATTGAAATAACTCGCGATGATAGCGCAAGCACGCGCAGCCCTATCATGCAGGTAGTGAACCAAGAGAAAGGCACTGCGATCGGTTTCGCCGGTTTACCAATGGGTCACGAGTTCACGTCACTGGTATTGGCACTGCTTCATAGTGGTGGTCACCCTATCAAGCTTGAAGCTGACGTAATCGAACAAATTAAAGAATTAGATCAAGAGCTTAACGTAGAGGTTTTCATCTCACTATCATGCCAAAACTGTCCAGAAGTGGTTCAGGCATTCAATATGATGTCAGCGATTAACCCTCTGATTAAGACAACCATGATTGATGGCGCTGCATTCCAAGATGAAGTGAAGTCTCGCGATATCATGGCGGTACCAAGTGTATTCATTAACGGTGAGCTATTTGGTCAAGGCCGCATGTCACTGGCTGAGATCCTGAACAAAGTCGACTCAGGCGCAGCAGAAAAGAAGGCAGCAAACCTAAACCAACAAGCACCGTTTGATGTATTGGTGGTAGGTGGCGGCCCTGCAGGTTCTTCAGCGGCAATTTATGCTGCACGTAAAGGCATTCGCACTGGTGTAGTTGCTGACCGATTCGGTGGCCAAGTAATGGATACCATGGCGATTGAGAACTTTATCTCAGTGAAAGCGACAACTGGCCCTAAATTAGTGGCAAGCCTTGAAGAGCACGTAAAAGAGTACGGTGTTGAAGTGATGACGGAGCAGCGCGCTGCGAACATCATTGCGGCAGAAGACACCGAAGACGGTTACATCCACGTTGAACTAGAGAGCGGCGCAACACTGCGAGCTCGCACAGTCATCACCAGTACCGGAGCTCGCTGGCGTGAAATGAACGTTCCAGGTGAACAAGAGTACCGCAACAAAGGCGTTGCTTACTGCCCACACTGTGACGGTCCACTGTTCAAAGGTAAGAAAACAGCGGTTATCGGTGGCGGTAACTCAGGCATTGAAGCGGCTATCGACTTAGCTGGTATTGTGGAACATGTAACCGTACTTGAATTTGCAGACACACTGCGTGCTGACCAAGTGCTTATCGATAAAGCGAACGCAACACCAAACATCGAAATCATCAAGATGGCGCAAACAACGCAAGTAATTGGTGATGGCAACCGTGTAACAGGTCTGGAATACAAAGACCGCAACACCGACGAACTTAAACAGATCGAACTAGCGGGTATCTTTGTTCAAATCGGCCTGATGCCAAACAGCGAATGGTTGAAGGGTTCGAAGGTTGAGCTTTCACCACGCGGTGAGATTGAGATTAACGCTCATGGCGCAACATCAATGAAAGGTGTATTCGCAGCGGGTGATGTAACGACAGTTCCTTACAAACAGATCATCATTGCGATGGGTGAAGGTGCTAAAGCAAGTTTAGGTGCATTTGACCACCTAATCCGTAACTCAGCTCCAGTTAAAGAGGCTGAATCCGTTTAATCTTTAAACTGAAAAGCTTTTAACTCAAGTTCCTTAAATATTTGTTAACTTAATTCTTTATTGTTAACGACTTAGTCGACATTTAGACACCACTCCTATGGATTTAGGAGTGGTTTTTTTCTTTGTGATTTATGCCGGTTGATAAAGCATAAAGGCCACCACCATTGCTAAGCTTCCACCCAAGCAGCGGTTCACAAACATCATCTGTTTTGGTGATTGCAGCAACTTTTTAAGCATGGTACCGCAATACGCCCACACCAACATACATGGTACACCGGTAATAACCATACCCGCGATAATGGTCACCACTTGAATCAAGTAATCTGCATTCGGAGTGATGAACTGTGAAAACACGGTTAATGACGCTATCCAACCTTTAGGGTTTAACACCTGCACCAGCACACCAGACATGAAACCTGAACGATTGTCGGTGGTGCTTTCTTCGATTTGCATGTTAGCAATCGACCATGCCATGAACAGCAAATAAGCCGCGCCCGCGTACTTTAAAATGTTGTATAGCTCTGGGTAAAGGGTAAATAGGCTCACCAAACCGACACTGGAACCCGCCAGTACGATGATGATGCCAACAGCGTTCCCAGAGATAAAAGGTAAAGTCGCAGCAAATCCATAACGACTTGAAATCCCAAGTAATGCGATATTGCCTGCCCCAGGGGTAATTGCAATTGATGTTGAAAATAGCAAGAACGCCAGCATTAATTGAGAGCTCATTTCCTCTCACTCCTAATAAGTAAAGTATTTATAGGGAGAGAGTTTACAGATTCGACTAGGAATTAAATTGCTATATAGGCTAATATTAATCCAAATTTGAGCAAGACTTTTCTAAAAAAACCATGAAACAGAAAGAATCCACCAAAGAAGTGTTAGATGACACAGATATCGCCATCTTAGAACATATCCAACAAGACGGACGCATGAGCAACAGCAAGCTCGCAGAGAAGGTCAACCTCAGCGAAACCCCTTGCTGGCGTCGTTGGAAACGCATGGAAGAAACTGGCTATATCGATGGTTATGCCGCGAAGCTGAATCGTAAGAAATTAGGCTTTCATGTGGCTGGTTTTACTCTTGTGACTTTAGGTAATCATGAAGTAGAAAACACAGAACCGTTCGAAGAGTTTGTCGCGGTAACCGATTGGATTCCAATGTGTCACTGCATTGCAGGCGGCGCCGATTACATGGTGCAAGTGTTGGCAAAAGATTTAGAAGAGTACTTTGAGCGTATTAGCTCGATTCGAAGAGTGAAAGGCGTGAGTGCGATTCAATCCAACATCTCAGTGAAAGAGTTGAAAAACAGCTATCAGCTGCCGCTTTCAGACTAGTCAGCTGTCTCTCCCTAAAACACATCAAACAAAAAGCCCAGCCGCTATAGATTTCTGAATTCTAAAGCGCTGAACTTAACGTGATTACTTGTTTAGTTTAACCAACTTGGCTATTCACAAGGGTGAGTTAAGAAAGAGCGGTATAAAGCCAATCAGGGATAACAGTACAAGCAGCAATGGTCACAACGGCGAACACCAATAAGCCGTAGTGACTCGCGGTTGGCTTAGCGAACAAATGTTTTTGCTTAGCGATAAATTCATTCTGTTGTTGAGTGACTTCACCAAAGAATCGGCTCACGATAACACCAAGAACGAGAAAAACGACGGTGCCAATCAGTGCAAACCAAGGCCAAGAAATACCACTGTATTTGGCAATGAACACCACAACCACACTACCGATACTGCCGGCAATCACGCCCTTCTCATTCGCTTTCTTGAAGAACAAACCAAGGATGAAAGAGCCAAGACGAATACCAACAAAAATTGAAGTCAGGCTGGCAATGGTTTTGAGTACAGATTCGTTAGAAACCGCCAGTAAAGCAGGCACAACAACCGAAGCGGCAGCAACGAGACTCATTTTTCTTGCCACCGATTCTAAATGCGCATCGGAGACTGATTTACGGAAAAAGCGCTTATAGAAATCGAATGTCGCCACAGTTGCCATTGAGTTATAAGTAGAATCCAGTGTCGACATCGCCGCAGCCGACAGTGCTGAGATTACAAGCCCAACAATGATTGGGTTAGTGTGGTTAAACACGAAATCGAGAATCACTTCATTACTATTCTCAAAACTGGTGTCTTGATAAAAGACACTCAACAAAACGCCCATCACAGCAAAAAACAGATAGATGAAGAAAGCGCCGTAACCACAAAGCAGCATCGATTTTTGCGCTGTTTTAACGCACTTAGTCGCCAACGTTCTTTGAATAATCAGCTGGTTAGTACCATACACACTCAGGTGCAAGAAGCTCACAGCCACGACACCAGCCCACAATGTGGTATCAACGCCCAAGTCAAAATCGAGATTGATGATATTCAAATGTTCAGGAGACAACACCTCGCCCGCATCGATTTTCATCAACAATAAAACAAAGATCGCAATGCTGCCGATAATCAACACTGCTGACTGAAGCATGTCAGTCCAGATTACTGTCGAGATACCGCCTGCATAGGTATACAACGCAGTAAATAAGCTGATGTAGATGATCGCCTCAGAGATACTCACCGGCAGCACTTGCACCAAGATCAATGCCACCGCATACAAAATCACCCCTGCCGAAATACACTGAACCACAATAAACACGATAGAGTTGATCGTGCGAGCAACAACGCCGAAGCGGTGCTCTAAGTATTCATAAATCGAGGTCAGGCCAAGTTTGTAAAACACCGGAACAAAGAAAACCACAGCGAAAAAGATCACTATTGGGTAATTCAGATGAACGCTCATTGCTTCCATGCCTGAGCTATAAACCCAGCCCGGCATACCCACGAACGTCATCGCACTGATGTAGGTTGCAAGAATCGACACACCCGCCGTAAACCAACCAAATTGTTTTCCACCAGTCGAAAAGTCGCCACCAACGCTATAGCGTTTATTTACTAAGTAGCTGATAAATAAAGTAGTTAACACATAAATAGCAATAACCACAAAACTTGAGTACGTAACCATTTTGAGATTCCGTTTATTGTATTCTTCTAATCATTCGTCGCCAATATTACTCAAAATTGGATATTTTCCCTCAAAAACCCACAGTAAGTGTGAGTATTGTCACTAATATAGACGAATAAACGCTCAAAACGCCCAGAAAAGCCCAAACACACGATCTAACAGGATCCAGATCACTAAAATACATAAAATGGGTACGCACTCATTTTAAAGTTGACTTTGATCACGGATCTAATAACCACAAAAACTCTATTATCTCTCCCGAAACGACGACGGTGTGGTGAATATCAATAACCACTGCACAATAATCAAAACTAAAACCACCCTATATAAAATAAAGGTTTATCGGTCATGACTACTAAAAAACACATGAGCGAAGTTCCTATGATTCAAAGGGTAGCTGCTTATCTTGCAATTCTAGTGGGCTACTTTTTCTATTGTTATAACTTTGTAATTATTGACTACGTACGCCCATACATCGTTGATGCGTATGATGGTATTAACTTGGCGGATACCGCTCAGTTCTATACATGGCAGTCGGTTGGCGCACTTATTGGTGCCCTAAGCTGTGCATGGGTGGCATCAAACTTTGGTAAGAAATCGACTCTTATTGTCATCACTGCACTAAACGGTGGCGCAACCATCATCAACATGATGTTTACCGACTACGCGATGTGGGCAGCGATGCGTTTCATCATCGGTATTTCTTTGGGTGGTTACTTCACCGTAGCAGTAAGCCTGATGATCGGCCTATTCACACCAACGGTTCGCGGTAAGTTGACGGCATTCGCTTCTTCTATGTTCTCTGTTGCGCTAATGGCAATGGGTGCGTACGCAGCGTTCATTTCTAGCATCGACGCACCTTGGCAGAGCCTAATGTGGGTGGGTGGTATTCCTCCTCTAGTTGCTGCTGCACTGATGATCTTCATCCTGCCTAGCGACAAGAAAGTGATCGCCTACGGTGAAGAAGATCAAGCCGCGGCTGAAGCATCTAATGCACCAGCGAAGAAAGGTTCTTGGGGTGAAATGCTAAGCGCACCATACCGCAAGCTAACGATCACTTGTCTATTACTGGCCGGCCTTAACTTCTACGGCTACCAATTCTTCTCTGGCTTTGTGACAACGTACCTAAAAGATGTTCGTCAATTTGACGGTGCGACCATCGGCATCATCTTCTCTATCTCGGCATTCGGTTCTCTATTCGGTGCTTGGGTATGGGGTGCAATCGCCGATAAATACGGCCGTAAAGTGAATGCGTTTGGCTTCATCCTTGCGGGTGTTATGGCTTCAGTATTCTTTGTCGCACCAAGCGACGTGATGATCGGCAGCCTAAACATGCTGGCTATTTTAGGTCTTATCTACAACTTCGGTCTGTCAGCTTCTGCAGTATGGGGTGGTTACTTCTCAGAACTGTTCCCAGCTCACCTACGTAGCTTCGGTGCTGCACTGTTCCACGGCGGTCGTATCATCGGCATGTGGGCACCAATGGTGTTGGTATTCATTCAAGAGCGCAGCGACCTTGCGACAGCAATGTGGGGCTCACCAATCGTATGGATTGTGGCTGGTCTACTGTGGCTATCACTACCAGAAACATTGAAAGGCGGCATCTTCGACAAGAGCAAAAAAGCGGAAACAGCAAAAGCTTAATCCCCTTTAGTTGAAACCTCAAAAAGTTGAACGCCTCTAAAGACGCGAAACAAACATCAATCCGGCTGATTAGTCAGCCGGTAACAAAATCCAAATCGAGTCCTGTTCCGAATGTTGACTCGACAACAAAAAGAGAATGAATTATGTCTAAATATCAAGAAGCTAAACGCATTGTTCGCGAATACTTTGATGCAATGGAAAACGCAACTCACGAGAACGTTGCTGAAGTTTTAAAAGCACACACTTCTGAAGATTACTTGTGGCGCGGTGTTTACCCATTCCGTGAGCAAGAAGGCGCACAAGCTGCGGCTGACGTATTCTGGGCTCCTATGATGAAATCAATGACTCGCATGCAGCGTCGTCAAGACATCTTCATCGGCGGTAACAACGAAGTTAACCCAGATGAGATTTGGGTAATGAGCATGGGTCACTTCATGGGTCTGTTCGATGCTGAATACCTAGGCATGCGCCCTACCGGCAAAATCATGAACGTTCGCTACGCAGAATTTAACTGTGTTGTTGATGGCAAAATCACAAAGACTGGCCTGTTCCTAGATCTACTAGGCATGATGGACCAAGCGGGTTGCTACCCACTTCCACCTTCAACTGGTAAGCACTTCGTTTACCCTGGTCCACGTAACCACGATGGTCTGTTATTTGAAGATGCAGATCCAGAAGAAGGCGTTGCAACACTAGCGCTAGTAAACAAAATGGTTGATGACCTTTCTGCTCTTAACGACAGCGGCGCAATGGGTTGCCCACCAGAAGTACTAGCGAAGAGCTGGTCAAAAGACATGATTTGGTACGGTCCATGTGGTATCGGCGCGTCTTACACAATTCCTCGCTACCAACAGCAGCACCAACTGCCTTTCCGTAACAACCTGAAAGACAAGAAGTTCAACGGCCACGTTTGTCGCTTCGCTGAAGGTAACTTCTCTTGCTTCTTCGGTTGGCCAAACCTATCAAACACACCAACAGGTGGCTTCCTAGGTATGACTGGCGGTGAAGTCCGTGCAAACATGCAAGTGGTTGACGTGTACTACCGTGATGGTGACAAGCTGTCTGAAAACTGGGTTCTTATCGACCTTCCTTACTGGCTACAACAGCAAGGTCTAGACGTGTTCGAACGTACTTCAACCATCATGAACCCAACGCTTTAATCCAAACGCTTTAATCCAAAAGATTGAAACGAAACAGTGGCAACCTAAATAGGCATCTGATTTGGGTTGCTACGCTTACTGGGAGATCCTTCTCGCTCCTAGTAAGTGCTCCAACCAATTCATTATTGCTCCACTAATAATTGAATCCACTAGTACCTCATGGATGGGGTACACCCTGCCAAACCATTACCAATATAACGGGCTCGAAAGCACGGTGGCTTTCTGCGGCCTGAATAAAGAGAATAACAATGAATAAGTCGATTCTTTCAGCAGTGATCCTGACAGCACTTACCTCGGGTTCTGCTTTTGCTGCACACACTTTTACCAATGACGCGGGCGATAGCCTAACACTAGATGGTCGTTTCGACGTTCGTTACCAAGATAAAGGTGGCGATCACAACGGCGAATGGAACAGCGGTAGTTCGCGTTTCGGCCTTAAGGGTCAAATGGGACTAGACAACGACTGGACTGGCTTTGGCCATGCCGAATGGGGTTATAACTCAGGCGCCAACGGCAATAACATTTACGACCGACTTCTATACGCAGGCGTTGAGCACGAGAAATACGGTAAGATTGCTGCCGGCACAAAACAATGGTCTACCTTCTACGACGTGGCTTGGTTTACCGATATGGGCCGGGTATTTGGTTCACGTGGTTCTGGTTACTACAACCTATCTGACTGGGGTATTGCTTCTGGTACAGGCCGTGCTGAAAACTCAATTACTTACCGCAACAACATCAATGACAACTGGAAATACGGCTTCACTTACCAAACCACTCGCGAAGATGTTGGCCTAGCAGACGGCTTAACAGCAACCCTGAAAAACGGTATGGGCGCATCAACGCTGTACACTATTATGGATGGCCTAACCATTGGTTTAGCTTACCACCAGAATGAGTTTGATGATGTCGATGCGGGCGTTCAAAACATCAAAGATGGCGATACACAACGCATTGGTCTATTAGGCGTTAACTATACCAATGATGGTCTATTCGTTGGTTTCACCTACAGCCAAGGTTCAAACTGGGAAACCACCAGCCAAGCTGAATTCTACGACCACCGTGGTGCTGAATTCTTCACCTACTACCACTTTGAAAATGGTCTACGTCCAACCTTTAACGTTAACTACTTAACGGACACAGACGACAACGCAAATGGCTACGAGCGTCAGCTAATTATCCCTGGCCTTGAGTACCACTTTAAGAAGAACAAGTTCTTAGTGTGGACGGAATACCAGTTTGATAATGGCAACGACAAGTCTGTTGGTAACCATTACGAGAATAGCGATGATCAATTCGCGGCTGGTATTCGTTACTACTTCTAATGGCTAGTGGCTAGTGGCTAGTGGCTAGTGGCTAGTGGCTTATGGCTTATGGCTTATGGCTTATGGCTTAGTAATATGTCACTCAATTTGTGGGTAAACTCGTAATCTAAAGCTCTGCTCTCACGCAGAGCTTTTTAGTCACTATCTCTGTAATCATACTTTTTTCCAACACAGAGAATGGGTTATACCCAACATCAAATTCAAAATAGTCATTATTCCTTATTTTTCATATCATTCCTTGTTATTGCTTTATGAGTACGTACCTAATTATGGTATCCTGTGCGCAGTTAATTAGGTTCAAAAGTATGGTCTATGAACTCTCCAAAACACTCCACGGCGTCAAAGCCAACCGTTACTTCAAAAGATGTCGCTAAGCTCGCTGGCGTTTCTCAATCAACGGTATCTCGCGTATTTGTACCGGGCAGTTCGGTGTCTGAAAAGACCAAGCAGAAAGTGTTCGATGCAGCAAAATCGTTGAATTATCGTCCCAATGCCTTTGCCCGCAGTCTGACGACAAATGAATCCAAATTGATTGGCCTAGTTTTTCCTGACGCTGACTACCCTATCCACATGAAAACCCTACAGCTTATCTCCACTGAGCTACAAAAACAGGGTTACTCTGCGGTATTGATTCCTTGGCAAGTTGATGGAAACGATAACCACTCTATTCCTAATATCTTCCAATACCGAGTTGATGGCGTGATTGCCGCTTCTGCGACCTTTAATAAGTCGCTTTATGAAGAGTGTGAAGAGTTCGATATCCCGATCGTTCAATATGCACGAGTGGTTGAAGGGACTAAGAGTAGCCATGTAGTGAGTGACAACTACGCCGCAGGCCAAGTTGCCGCTCAACACTTTCATAGCGTGGGAACGAAATCAGCAGTTTACCTGACAGGTAACGTACCAACCTACACCAACGGCGAGCGTGAATCGGGCTTTTGTTCAGAATTCGAAGACCTCACTGGCAAGCAAGCTCGTGTTATTGAAGCTGACTACGACTACCTTGATGCACTCGATACCATTCGAACCCTATTCTCAGAACCCACACATCCTCAAGCGATTTTCTGCGCGACAGATAACCTAGCGATGGCGGTAATGGATGTGGCGCGCTTAGAGTTCAACCTGCGTATTCCAGAAGATCTTCAAGTGATTGGTTTTGATGATATTCCGCAAACTCAGTGGTTGAACTACCAACTCACTACCTTCAAGCAAGATTTCAAACGCCTTGCGCGTGAGTCAGTGAAAATTATCGTTAGCCAGATTCAAGAGCAAGACACCAGCTTGGTTAAGTTGATGGTGCCTGTGAAGTTCATTGAACGAAACACCACGCTGAAATAGAACCAACGTTAAGACGCATTCCAATAAAAATCCCGCTCAGTGTGAGCGGGATTTTTTATGATATTTAACTAGTTACCCACACCGCCGGTTTTCTCTGCCGGAGATTCAGGCGTAACGGGAGGCCACTCTTCGAAGGTCGCCAAGTGTTGCTGAATAGCGGCTTGAGCAGGACCAAACGCCCACATCTTCTGCCCCATCCACTTCAAGTACATACCTGATTCTTCAGCTGCTCGCTCGTATGGGTCACGACGTAAGTTGAACAGCAACGGAGCATTGAGTTCTTCTTTCGGGCCGCTCCAACCGTGATTCTGTACCACGAAGTGCGCTTTCCAATCCCCCACTCGAACCGCTTGTAGCTTATCTCGTTCGTAGTAGTAAATTTCTTTACGATTCGACTCACCTTTTTCCGTCAGCATATCGACTTGGTTATAACCATCTAAGTGCGCTTTAAACCCATCGTGACCTTTCAGCATTTTCTCTTTCAGATCTGTTGGGCCACCCGCCGCTGCAATCAGTGTTGGTAACCAATCCATACCATCAAAGATGCCATTGCCTACACTGCCTGCTGGGATTTTACCCGGCCAACTCACCAATGCAGGAGCACGAACACCACCTTCCCATGTTGTGCCTTTCTCACCATGGAATGGTGTCATACCGCCATCTGGCCATGTCATGATTTCAGGGCCATTATCGGCCGTGAAAATGATGATGGTGTTATCTGCAATGCCGAGTTCTTCCATTTTGGCAAGCATTTCACCAACGTGATCATCGAGATCTTTCATCACCACTTCTTGCAGTCCCCAGCCGTTCTGCCCAAGCATGGCTTCGTACTCTTCAGAAAGGTGCGTCCAGACATGACCTCGTGATGGGCAATACCAAGTAAAGAATGGCTTCTCCGCTTCAACCGCCCTTTCGATAAAGTTGATAGCGTGTTTATTGACTTCATCATCCAGTGTGCGCATGCGCTCAATCGACAGCGCGCCATCATCCTCGATGGTTTGTCCGCCCTTACCATCCGCTCTTGAATAGATCACGTTACGAGGTGCAAATGCGTCTAACGAACCGTCTTTTGGCCAATCAGGGTCTTCGGTGTATTCCATCGCATTCAAGTGATACAACCAACCCCAATACTCATCAAAACCATGCATAGTTGGTAAAAATTCGTCTCGGTCACCTAAGTGGTTTTTACCAAATTGCCCCGTCACATAGCCCATGCTCTTGAGCATTTCTGGAAGCGTTGGGGTATCCGCACTCAAACCCACAGGCCCACCAGGTAAGCCAACGGAGTGCATGCCTGTTCGTACTGGTAACTGCCCAGTTAAGAAGGCTGAACGACCCGCGGTACACGAAGGTTGAGCGTAGTAATCGGTAAGTAACATGCCTTTCTCGGCAATGCTGTCGATATTTGGTGTTTCACTGCTCATCACGCCATTGTGATAGGCACTTAAGTTTGAGATCCCCACATCATCAGTGAAGATAACAAAGATATTTGGCTGCTCTTGAGCTGACCATGCTGATAGCGAAAAGCTACTCAACACACTCAGGATAAGAAGATGGAAAATCCTTTTCATAGAATGTCCTTATACTGTTTCAGATTGCTCGTTATGAATCATTTTTAAACCGACTAAGCCAAAGCCCAGTTCCAAGATCAGATAGACGAAAAGTAGCCAATGCGGCATACCATCCACCACCAAACTGATGACTCGTCCGGCAGCTAAACCCAACATGAAAACCACCAAACTATAGAGCGCTGGCAGTCGATATTTTTTGAACAGTGCGCCAAACACCCAAAACAACGCCAGAACCAAATAAAGCCCCATCACTGCACGAAAGATATGAGTCACATTGATGGGGCTAGCATCGATCCCAAAAAGGTAATCAAGAGAGATAACTGGCGCATATCCGTAAGACAACGCAATCGGTGTTAAACCCAAAACAGCGACGAACAAAAAAACACTTTGTGGCTTCATATCCTTACTCTTTTAATTTGGCTCTTTTCAAAAAACATAGTCTACAATCAGCGATATACAAGTTGCATATGTGAAAAACGGATAGTTAAAACACACATTCACATTCGTGCTATTTCACATCGAAGATAAGGATATCAATATGGCTAAATGGCGTTACCTACTCACATCAGCATTGGCTGCGAGTTCAACCGTAAATGCCCAGGAAGCAAGCGCACAAGCGGATACAAAAAAGTGGCAACATAGCTTCGAAATTTACGCGCTCGCACTCAACATCCGCGGAGACAGCACCATTGGTGATTTGTCTGCAGATGTCGATGTTGATCCTGCATTCATCATGGATCACCTTGATATGACCGCAATGGTGCGTTTAGAGGGTATCTATGACAATCAGTGGGGCTATTACATTGACTATAGCTTCATGAAGCTAAGCGGAAAAACAAACTCAGTGTTAGGTAGCAACCTAGAGGTATTGAGGGGCAACCTTGATATACGACAAGGTGTTTTAGATGTGAAGGGTTTTAAGCGCTACCAGTACGATTTTGGCACGATTGATTATCTGTTTGGGCTTCGTTGGTGGGATAACGACATTGATGCCAAGCTTTACGGTTCAGGTGGTAATCTAAGTGCAGACCGATCACTCGATGAAGATTGGGTTGACTACCAAATAGGTGTGAGATGGATAACGCAGATCAATAAGGATTGGAAGTTTCACGCAACTATTGATGCCGGACTTGGCAGTGACACCGACTTTACCTCATCTCTGTTAACTGGCGCTCGATACCAGATAAACAGTTGGTCTGATTTAAACATCGCATACAAATCGACTTGGGTTGATTACGAAAACAAAGGCACTTTTGAGTACGATACGGCATCACAAGGTTTCTTGATTGGTTGGGCCGCTCATTTTTAGTCAAATAATAAGAGGTAAGCCTGATATCGTTAGGCTTACCTTACAATGTCATCCTTTCAGACGCTATTGCGCGTTTTAAATAACGAACAAGCAAAACTGAGAATCACAGAATCAACGATCTAGTTATTCACAGAGCTTGGAACCACGCATTCTTTCTTCATAATATTCAGGCCGGCAGCGAGGGTTTCAGCCCAAGCTTGCTCAACTCGAGCGTCATAAAGTGGGTCATACTTCTTAACCGTATTAAGCAAAGAATTAAACCACTCGTTAAGTTCTTGCTCTGAAATATCCAACCCTAAATCTTTATGCCGCTTTCCAAGCTTTCTCACCGAGTTTCGTACGCTCGGCAGACCAGCAGAGTTGTAGATAAGGATGATCGAGGCCTTGAGCATCTTGGTTTGTTGTTCTAAGCCTATACTTTCGAATCTCTCCGAAAATCTAGGGTTATGTTTGCAGAAATCCGCCAAAAACGTTTCAAGAAATTCTTGGTCAATCCGGCAGCGCTCAAAGCTTTCATAAAACAGTTCGTTCGATGTCATCTAGCTGACCCTTTGCAAAATTTTGAGTCTTCAGGACGCTAACAAGTTCAGAGCCGCGACTTCGCCAACTCCGAACCATCAACATGATCTAAGTATACGCCACTATGGCATAACGTAAACTATGGCATAAAGTGAGTTGCACAGATCTTGTTTCCATCAGGATCTCGCAAATAAGCCATGTACAAGCGACGCTCGTCAGAACCTCTCACTCCGGGGCCATTTTCAATGCTGGTACCGCCATTTTCGACTCCAATCCGATGCCACTCATCTACAACTTCAGGAGAAGACGCAAGAAAACCCACCGTCATGCCATTACCGTGCGTTGCTGGCTGCCCATCAATCGGCTTCGTTAAGCCCAACACACCCGTTTGGCTAACGTAAACACAGCGCCCTTTAGGGTCAACCGAGCCTTCGCTATAACCAAGCACTTTCATGATTGGGTCATAAAAAGCCTTCGCGCGTTCAATATCTTCGGTACCGAGAAAAACATGGCTGAACATAACTAACCTCTTCTTTTATTGAAAGAACACCCTAAACTAGACCTATAATTTGCGTTTGTCTAGGCACGCTATTCGGTCACAACTGCTGCTTAACCCATTGAGTAAACACCTGAAACTTAGTTCGTTGTTCCATCCCTTTCGGACACACTAAATCATATCCTTTGCCCGATTCAATGCTCATAAATGGCGCGACTAGCAAGCCTTGTTCAATCTGCCGTGTCATGAACTCTAACCGCCCTAGTGCCAGCCCCATCGATAATATCGCCGCATCCATCGCCAAGCGGTTATCGCTGTAATAGTCACACTGAAGTGCGCAGTTGGTATCACTTTGAGCTTCATGTAACCAACGTTGCCACGCAGTGATATCACCACTGTGGATGAAACGCACATCATCTAAGTGTTGTATGCCTTGGTCTAAGTTGAAGCGTTTCGCGTATTCAGGGCTGCACACTGGAGTTCTTACTCCACTGAATAACCGCTCACTGTAATGGTTTGGGTAATGACCTTCGCTATAGAAAATTGCCACGTCATAAGGTTCAAACTGGAAGTCTGACTGGCTCTGTTTGGTTTGCAGTTTGATGCTTAGATTCGGATACAAGCGTCTGAATTCCGGCAAGCGTGGCATTAACCACGAGGAAGCGAAATAAGGCGATGTCGCGATATATAACTCCCCGCTGAGCTCACCCGTTTGAATATCCATAAGCTCAGAAAAAATAGACTCAAACGAGACGTTTAACATGGATAACACGCGCTGCCCTTCTGGCGTCAGTTCGAGCTTTCTTGTCTTGCGCACAAACAGATTAAACTTCAGTTGTTGCTCGAGTTTTTTAATGCGATGGCTGACCCCTCCCTGAGTTAAGAAGAGCTCATCGGCGGCAAGCGTAAAGCTTAAATGTTTAGCCGCAACACTAAAAGTGTGCAGCAGTGACAGCGTTTGTTGGCGATTTTCGAACAGCCCCATGGATTAACCTCACTATTTCATAAGTCGTCATAACTGGTTTGTCTAGGTATGTAACCATCATATAAATTAAATCGCGTAATCTACAACATTAAATGGTGAACAACATGCAACAGAATCAAAAACTCAAAGTAACCGTGATTGGTGGTGGTTCAAGTTACACCCCAGAGCTCGTTGAAGGGCTACTCAAGCGCCATCACGAATTACCTATCTCTGATCTGTGGTTAGTCGATATCGAAGAAGGCATGGAAAAAGCAGAGATAATCGCGGCGCTCACCAAGCGAATGATAAACAAAGCAGGCTGTGAGATTAATGTTCACCTAACCACGGATCGAAAATCAGCCCTGAAAGACTCGGATTTTGTCTGCTCACAGTTTCGCGCAGGAAGAATGGAAGCAAGATTACGTGACGAAAGGATTGCTCTGAAATATCGGATGATCGGCCAAGAGACCAATGGCTTGGGTGGTTTCTCTAATGCATGTAGAACTATCCCAATTGCCCTCGAGATAGCGAAAGAGATGGAAGTATTGTGTCCGAATGCGTGGCTACTCAACTTCACCAACCCATCAGGTATGGTAACGGAAGCACTGATTAAGCACTCAACCATTAAAACCGTTGGTCTATGTAACGTCCCCGTCAACATGGAGCTAGGCGCGGCAAAAATGCTCGGTGCAGAGCGTAAAGATATGACGATGCAAATCGCTGGCTTAAACCATCTAGTGTGGGCTCGTAAGGTGCTTCATAAAGGTGAAGACAAGTTGGGAGAACTCATCGAACAACTTCTCGGTGGTAACGATCAAATGATGCCAAAGAACATCCCTCCTTTTGAGTGGGACGGTGAGCTTATTCGCTCACTGAACTTAGTGCCATGTGCGTACTTACGTTACTACTACCAATCCAGAGACATCTTAGACAAAGAGTTTGCTGCGTCTGAAAACAGTACTAATCGCGCAGACTTAGTTGCCAAAGTTGAACAACAGTTGTTAGAGATCTACAAAGATCCAACGCTCAATACCAAGCCTAAATTGTTAGAAGAACGAGGTGGTGCTTACTACTCTGAAGCGGCCTGTGAGCTCATGAGCAGTATTCACAATAACAAACGTTCTATCATGCACGTTAACACTCGCAACAATGGTGCCATTCAAGGATTACCTGATGACTGTGCGGTAGAAGTAAGTTCGGTAATCACCAGCAGTGCGATCCTGCCACTGAACGTTGAACCTTTTGATAGCGACACGCTGCGCTTGATACAGCAAATGAAAGAGTTTGAAACCTTGACCGTTAAAGCGGCCATAACAGGTGACATCGCGTTAGCAAAACGTGCTCTGATCCTCAACCCTATCGTCGATAGTGGCTCGCACATCGATGAGGCCTTGCTAGAAACCATTCGCGAGAACTTAGACTTCATGCCTGCGTTCGCTCATCGACTCGCTTAGTGTGGCACTTTGTTAGCAGCTCATGAGCTCCGTTATAGCTGAGCTCATTCAAGATATTGAATCCAAATCTTTTAATAAGAGGTCATCATGAAATTGATACTCAACGCCGATGATTTCGGCCTCACTGAAAGCGTGAACCATGGCATCGTCGACTGCTTTAAGGCGGGTTTGGTTAAGTCGACCACCATCATGATGAATCAACCGGGTACGCAGCACGCGATTGAGCTCTTTCATCAAGGTTTAGTCCCGGAAGTTGGCTTGCACTTTACGGTCACCGCAGGCAAACCACTGACGCCACCAGAGCAGGTTCCGAGCTTAGTCGACGAGCACGGCCACTTCTTTAGCAACGTCACTTTGTTCGATAAATCAGATGTGAATGAAGATGAGGTGATGCTCGAACTCAACGCGCAATATCAAGCCGCCCTCGATGCAGGCTTAAAGATTAACCATATCGACAGCCATCACTTTGGTGGTGTGTTTAAGCCTCTAAAAGCAGCGTTTACCCGCACAGTGAATCGCATTGGTCTTCCAGTTAGACGAATCGATAATATCTTGAGTGGCCAAGATACACTGCGAGTGCCAACGCCAGACGCTTTCGACATGCGCTTCTTTGACGAAGGCGTATCGCTTAATGGCCTGCAGGATTTATTACTGAGCTACCAAGCTATGATACCTAACGGTGTACTTGAGTTAATGTGCCACCCTTCACTCTTGGCGTGCAAACAGCTTAAATCCCTATCAAGCTACAGTGATAAACGCGTCGAAGAGCATCAACTTCTCACTAGTCCTGCACTAAAACAGTGGCTAGCTGACCATCATATTGAGTGCATTGGATTCGATAATCTCAGATAGGGAACCTTAAATCAGGGCTACTCAACGATCCGTTGTGCGCCCTGCCCTTGATCATGCAGAATATCTTCAGGGTTCAACAATTGGCATTTCTGCATACTCAGACAACCACAACCGATACAACCGGTTAGGTTTTCTTGTAACGATTTAATCTGCGCCATCTTGCTGTCCAGTTGCCCCTGCCATTTCTTCGCGACGCGTTCCCAATCTCGCTTAGTCGCGGTATGGTTCATCGGCAGTGTTGATAACTCTTCGGTGATCTCTTCGAGCGTGAAGCCTATCGACTGTGCGACTTGTATCAACGCGATTCGACGCAACATCGCCGACTGATACCGGCGCTGATTTCCGTTAGTACGAATCGAAGCAATCAACCCCTTGGTTTCGTAAAAGCGTAAGGCCGAAGGAGCCACGCCACTGCGCTCTGCCAACTGGCCTATGCTGAGGTATACGATGTTTCTCATGATCTTTCACTTCCTGTTTGAATAGCCGTTTCGTCCTGATAATGACCAGTATAATAGAGTTCACTTTAACTTGAAGTTTGGGTTCAAATTTAGTTTTGGGCTAGGTTAAAAAATACGCGCAACAAAGTAACCTAACGTATTGATTCTCTGAGCTATGATTTTGTTCGCTGATTACCATACATGTCGTCAAACCCGGGAATGCCTTGCTCCCACACGGGTTTATCTTCACCGACAATAGTTTTCAATGTATCAATGAAGAGCTTAGTTTTTATGGGTGCATCTCGATGTGGGTACACCGCATAGAAAGTGCCAAAGTCATCCAAGTTTAAGTGAGTCATTATAGGCACCAACTCTCCACTGAGTACTTCATCTTCAATCATCTTCGCCGTGACGACCGCGAGAGTACTGCCAGTTAGCGCGCTCTTCGAAATCATCTCAACGTCATTCACTTTATAAGCGGCATTAAGCTGAAAATGCTGAGCTTGCCCCTCTTGATCGACATAAGAAAACTTATCGATCAACAAACCCGGAGCAGCGTAAATAGTTGCAGGTAATGACTCTAACCTTTCGATTGTGTTGATCTCGCCATGCTGAGCAATGAACTCAGGTGAAGCAACAATCAACAATCGACTTCTGGCTATCTTACGGCTGATTAGACTAGAGTTTTTGGGCTTACCAATACGGAAACCAATATCAAACCCTTCTTTAACCATATCGACGATTCGATCTTCGAGTCTCAATTCAAAATCAACATCTGGATACTGCTTCTGGAAAACCGCAATCGCCTGCTGAACATATTGTCGACCAAACATAGTAGAGCTGGTGATTCTTAATAATCCTCGAGGCTCTGCATGATAGTTTTGCGCCAAGCGTCGAGTATCGTTCAACAGTGCACGAAGCTGATGCGCTTGATTGACCATCTCATTGCCTGCGGCAGTCAGAGATAACGAACGAGTGGTGCGATTGAGTAACCGAACATCAAGCTCTTCCTCAAGACGGCTGATCTGTTTAGAGATAACGGAACGGTCGACATTTCTTTGCTCCGCAACTTTGACAAACGAACCTAGCTCAACCACTTCAAGTAACAATAATAAACGACTCGATATATCCATAACGCCCTTTGTTGCATTTAAAGCACCAATAAAGTGCCAATATGACTATTTTTCTCATCTTATTACAAATCTATAGTAGCTGCACATAACGGAGACAACATTCAGTCCCAAATTATTAGAGGAAACAAAGATGACACTACTATCAATTACTAATCAAAATGGCATTGCTACTGTATCAATCAACAATCCACCAGTGAACGTATTAACTTTCGATTTAATTAATAAAATCAATGAGTTTGTTCTATCGCTCAAAGATGACCGCGATACTAAAGTGGTGGTATTCAAATCACTGCATGCTGAGTTCTTCCTAGCTCATTTAGATCTCAATGTGATCAACGGTACACAAGGTGGACAAGCCGGTTCGATTGAATTCAACCATATGATTGAAAACATCAAATCAATGAAGCAAGTCTCTGTTGCGGTTGTTGATGGCGTAGCTCGTGGGGGCGGTAATGAGTTTGTGATGGCGTGTGACCTTGCTTATGGCACTGAAAACTCAGCGTTCGCACAACCAGAAATTCATGTAAACATCCCAACGGGTGGCCAAGGCGCAGTGCAATTTGCAAGACGCATGGGCAAAAACAAAGCGCTACAAGCTTTGCTACTCGGTAACGATTTTACCGCTCAGCAAGCTGAAAGCCGTAACATCATTACTCAGTTCGTGCCGAAGGCTGAGCTAGAAGATTTCTTAGCAGCGACACTCGGTGTGATCAGCCAGTTGGAAGTGCGTGATATCGTGATGTACAAAGAGATCATCGCAGCTTCAATCAAAGATGAGCAAGCGGGTGCAGAGCTAGAATTGCGTTACTTCTTAGAGCGTGCAAAAGAGCAAAAAACAGCAGCCATTATTGCAGCATTCCTAAAGCATGGCGGTCAAACTGAACGCGAAGCGAAAGACATTCAAGGTATCTTCGTAGACACCGCTGCAGAGCTATCACAATAGACACTGACGTAATTAAATGGCCATCGCTTGATGGCCATTTATGTATCTAACTGTTTATCTATGTATCTATGTATCTATGTATCTATGTATCTATGTATCGATTTATTAATTATCTCACTCACTGAAGCCGTTAGATCTGACTCATGATCGATTTCAAGTTCTCGGCCATTTCGGCATTGATGATCTCTCCCGTTTCTACATCAAAGTTGTCGTAGAAACTTGGCACCGACATAGAGCCTTTCACATCAGCATCAAAGTAAGGTGCCGAATTTACCGCTGACGACAGCACAGAACTTGCGCCGCCTGGGCCTGGTGATGTGGAAAGCATAACAACAGGTTTGCCTTGGTACACTTTCATGTCGATTCGTGATGTCCAATCAAACACATTCTTAAAGGCTGCGGTGTATGAACCGTTGTACTCTGCAAAAGAGATGACCACAGCATCAGCTTCGCCAATTTTGCTGAAAAAGCGCAGCGCGTGGTGATGAACGCCGGACTCTTTTTCTCTGTCTTCACTGTAAATAGGCATCTCGAAATCATTAAGATCGAGCACCTCTACTTGCGCGCCCTCGGCTAAGCTTGCAGTGTACGCTGCTAATTGTTGGTTAATCGATGCTTTACTGTTGGTCGCGCCAATCGCTAGTACTTTCATTGTTGGTTCCTAATTCATTTGTATCACCTTTCCACATTCATGGTTTCAGAGGCGATTGTCTGTGTATTTAGATTGGGGAGGATGATAAAACCTCAAGTTAACTTGAGGTAAAGCGATATTTTCAAAAAATAGAAAATAATTCAAAAAAACCTATAAATCAGCAAATTACGACTGGTGAAGTATGGCGTTGTATGACACAGGCAAAAATAAGCACACCCACAAATGCAGTAGGTGTGCTGTATCAAAATGCTGTTTACTTAAGTGGATTGAGTGGACTAACACCAGAATAGGCAACGCCCGATAATTCAGCCATCTCACGATTCCATGTAGCCAAATCGTGAGGGTTGAATTGATTCAGATGATCATGCCCACACGCTCTCGCCATCACTTGCATTAATTCTGTCGACGCCTCGAAGAAATTTTTAAGCTGATTCGAGGCCTTCTCTACATTTAAACGCTGACGTAAGTCGGCCTTTTGAGTCGCAATACCCGCCGGGCAATTATTAGTGTTACACATTCTCGCCGCCACACACCCTATCGACTGCATAGCGCTGTTTGAGATAGCGACGCCATCAGCACCAAGCGCCATCGCTTTCACAAAGTCCATCGGAACGCGTAAACCACCCGTGATGATCAATGTAACTCGGTCACTGACGCCTTGTTTATCAAGGTAAGCTCTAGCGCGAGCCAAAGCTGGAATCGTTGGCACACTGATATGGTCTCGGAACATTTCTGGCGCAGCCCCAGTACCGCCGCCTCGACCGTCTAGAATGATGTAATCGGCACTGGCATCTAATGCGAACTGAATGTCTTCTTCGATATGGTTAGCACTTAGCTTGAAGCCTATTGGGATACCGCCCGTCACTTCTCGAACTCGGTCGGCAAAATTTTTGAAATCCTCGACAGTTTTTAGATCAACAAAGGTGGGTGGGGAAATCGCGGCGGTACCTGCTTCAATACCACGCACCTCTGCAATCTTGCCGATGTTCTTCGCCCCCGGTAAGTGACCGCCTGTTCCGGTTTTAGCACCCTGCCCACCTTTAAAATGGAAGGCTTGGACATTTTTGAGCTTAGCTTCATCGTAACCAAATTGCGCGCTGGCTAATTCATAAAAGTAACGTGAGTTCGCCGCTTGCTCTTCAGGCAACATTCCGCCCTCTCCGGAGCAAATCCCAGTTCCTGCAAGCTCTGCGCCTGTCGCTAAAGATATTTTCGCTTCTTCAGACAAAGACCCAAAACTCATATCAGAAACAAACAAGGAGATGTTCAATTTGAGCGGCTTTTTCGCTTTTGGCCCAATAATAAGCTCAGTTCCGACGGGCACATTTTCCAATAACGGTTTGGTCGCCATTTGTGCAACCATCACTTGAATATCATCCCAGTGAGGCAATAGGTGTCTTGGCACGCCCATAGAGGTCATTGGCCCATGATGCCCGACCTTGGATAAACCATCACGCGCTAGCTGATGAATAAACTCGACGGTCGGTTCTTCTTTGGTTGCACTCGCAGCAGGAGACAAATCTGGCGCAGCAGCTTGAACATGAACTTCAGGGCCCTCTTGCCCAACTTGCTCCGCAGTGAACTGTTTATGAGTGCCATCGCAAAAAGGAAGGTTGTTAGAATACTTACAGCGGCACAGGTACGCATCACCACTCTCTTCGGCGACAAAGCTTTTCGGTTTGAAGCCGGTTCCTGCATGAGAACCGTCACAAAACGGTTGGCTTTTCGATTTCCCACAGGTACAGAAGTAATACTCCTCTCCCTTCGTCAGCTCTACTTTGACGGGTTTGTTATCCGCGATTACTGGACTCTTCATAGTTCGTTCACCTTTTCTTTTTTATGATTTGATGACTGAAGCGATGACTTGCTCACAAGAGTAAAGTAAAGGTGAGATACGCGGCTAATTCAATAAATGAGACTGATAGACAAGGTAAGTAAACCGACTAAAAACAGTCATGACCGACTCAACACAAACAAAAATGGCTACCTAGTAGGCAGCCATTATGTGTTGGAGCTTAGTCAAAGCTAATGCACGTAGGGTTAATCGAACAGTTCGATAACCAGCTTGTTGTCTCTGATCACTAGATTCGGTTCCGATGACTTAATCAACGACTCTTGAACCTTATTGCTGTCGAGTTTGTAAACAGGAGACTGAGACAAAGCAAAACCTATCATCGATACCGCAGGTTTGAGTAGTGTCTCTATTTCTGGCGAAAGTTGTTTGCCCTTCTCCTCAAAGCGTTCTAGTCGCAGCGACTTTAAGTAAACCTCACCACTTTCCTTGTCGTATTCAGGAATCGCGCTGAACTCTAAGTCTAAATCCAACCCCATGTTTGGCATGTTAAACACTTGAACCTTTGCATTGGTATTCGCCAGAACAGACACACGCTCGGCATCAGATCGACCAATTTGCACCGCTAAGTCATCAACCGCCACTTGCGCATACATAACGTTTTGCACACCGACTTCTTGCTCTAACATCACAGAATCTTGTAGGTAGTTCGTCATTTCTTGTTCAGTCACGCTATAGCTCACACAACCACTTAGCACCAGCGCAGACGCTGCCAAAATGAACTTTTTTGCTACGTTAATTATCATCAATATCAGCTCTTTATCGTTAGTGACTAGCGCGGAGTTTACTGTGTGATCATCAATAAACAAAACAGTAAAAACACGATATTCGTGAATACCTTTATTAATAAGCATAAATATCAGTAAGTAAAGCACCAGATTGGATTTCCCGCTTGAGAGAATGACACATGTCAGCCAAACGCCATCAGATTTGTGTACTCGAATTAATTGAATTTTGCTTCTAAGCTTATGGGATATTTAGGGGGCTTACTAAAGGTTTCATCATGGATGAAAACATGAAGAGTGAGCACAATGCCATCAAAAAGAGTATCACCTGAACCAACAACTCGTTCCGTGATTCTATTATGCAACACCGCATGCCTGCATCATAAACAGTGGGTAGAGGAACTGCGTCTCCATAAATGGGAAGCTCAAATTGCAGAAACTAGCGAGCAGGCCATTCACTTGCTCAATTCCCGCAGCCACTGCTGCGCACCAATTGTCGTTTCCTGTCTAACATCATCTTCAATCGACAAACAATGTGAGCAAATTTCAGTACTGAAGGCTCATTCTCCAAGTTTAAAAGCAATCGCTATCTGTAGCCTGCCACCAAGTCACGACTTACCACTCATTAAGCAAACCTATTGGGATTATTACCATCTACCTATTGATACAGAATGGCTTTGTCGAAATTTAGGGCATGCATATGGCATGGTAGACACCAAGCAAAACAAACCTAAGCCTTCCTCGTGCCATGAATATCAATTGGTGGGGCAATCCAGCACCATCCAACAACTTAAAAAGAAAATAACTAAGATCGCTAACAACGATTTTCCAGTACTGATTCAAGGGGAAACAGGAACAGGAAAAAGCCTATGTGCACGTTTAATACATGAAGCCTCAGCTCGTAGCCAGAAACCTTTTATCGCAGTAAATTGTGGCGCAATTCCACAGTCACTGATTCACTCCGAGTTATTTGGTTTTGAAAAAGGCTCGTTCACTGGAGCAAACAAACGCTACGTCGGACATGTAGAAAGAGCGAATGGTGGCACACTATTTTTAGATGAGATCGGCGACCTTGAACTATCGCTGCAAACCTACTTACTCCATTTTCTAGAAAATAACTTGATAGAGCGATTAGGCAGTAACAACCAATTGCCCGTAGATTGCCGTGTGATTTTCGCCACCAACGTCAACATCGAACAAGCCGTTGCTGCGGGTAAATTTCGAAAGGATCTCTTTCACCGGATCAATGTACTTCCATTGGATTTAGTGCCACTCAATGATCACAAAGAAGACATAGAAGATTTGGTTCGATTTGAGCTGAAGCACAAATATGCATCCAAAACCAAACTGCCTAGTGACACCCTTGAGCAAATGAAACAGTACCATTGGCCGGGCAATGTCCGAGAATTATTCAACTGCATAAAAAGAGCGATTGTTCTTTCTAATTCAAGTGCCCTCTCTACTCGTCATATGGGGATTCAATTGAAAGACGAGTCGCCCGACACTGAGAGTGACACTCGACTTTCTTCAAAAAATGTTCGTCGAGTGATTCAGCAACACCACTACAATATTTCCCAATCTGCTAAAGCGTTGTCTATTTCTCGGACAACCTTGTACAAGCTAATCAAAAAACATCAGATAGTAATTTAAGTCGCCTAACTAGCTAACTAAATAACTAAATAACTAAATAACTAAATAACTAATAAAGCAGCCTAACGAGCTAGGCTGCTTTAAAGTTTAGTTGTACTCAATTAATGAAAGTGCTTATGGCTCTGGAACAGTAAATGGACAAACATCACAGGTTGCAATGTTCGATGTTTCCATAAATGCTTCTTGCAAGAACAGCGAGTCAAACGTTGCTGTAACTTGATTAGATAGCATTCCGTCTACTCCAGTTGGTAACACATTTGGCGCATAGGTTTTGCTTACTTGCGTACACACTTGACCAATCGCATCACCAAAGTTCGGTATCCACTTTCCTTCACCCGTCTTACAAGCAAACAGCTCAGGGTCGGCACTTAATGCACTACACATATTACCAGCACCACATGTGGTCACATCCTCAAGATCATCACAAGGTAAAGCGAAGTCGAGGTAATAACTGCTGTTGACGACTTCGGTAGGTAAGTCAGAACGGCTCAAAGAGTCATCCTTAGAATCCACCAGCGATTCAATGGCCAATGGGATATCACCGGTATTACATATTTCAACATCATAGGTTTTTTTAAGCACAACTTGACCACTATCAACCTCTAAGAAGCTATTACATACCTTAGAAATCTCAACCATTGGACTCAAGTCGATTGGCGGACAATTGTAAGCCACAGGAGCTTGAGCATTCACGATAAGCCCATCAAGATCCACTGAACCATCTATCACGCCGACGGCACCGTTATTTACAGACAAGTAATTACCCATGAATGAGAATGACTCACCGACGCTCCACACTTCATCACCGTTCCCAACCACAGGAAGCGCACCTAAGATTGATGACTCCGATAAAAAGGCCACGTCATAATCACCATTGGTGCCTAACGAACCAGGACCAGTGTTGGTCACCGTCACGGTATAATCGATATTGAACATGCCATCAACCGTAAAACTGGTTGTGTTACAAGTCGCCGCTATGCTGATACTACATAAACTGAATGAGCCGACAACGAAGTCAGCCAAAGATGCATCAATCGAACGGGAAGCTCGTGACTCCACTAAGAAGCTACTGAAACAAGGAATATCCTCAATACCAAACTCATCATTTAACAGAGCTGACAAGTTTAATCGACCTTCCACAAAGCTCTCTGTTGGAATCGTTGTAGTTTCACCCGTTTTAGCTAGATAATCCCAACCTTGTACATTGGGTAAAGCAATTGCCCCGATAGAATCATCATTTGAAATCGCACATATCTTCTCGACACCGACAGCGCCACTGCCACATCGTGCACCAACAAAATCATTCGATTTAGGATCTCCGTCAGTTTGGAAAATTCTCGTCATGTTGTCAGTCACATCACCATTATTCAAATCCCATTGGAATACTTCAATGTAGGGGTTACCACCGCTCGCTTGTGGGAATGAAATCAGCACAAGGATGTCCCCATTGACATGCTGCCCAACAAAGTCGCCCTTAGTTTGTCCATCTGGTAATCCTACTTGGTCTTGTAAGAACCAGAAACCAATGTACATATCACCATTGTTGGCATATCGGTCTGCACCAAAGTAAATCAGCAAATCGCCTTCGCTTTCAAAGGCAGCAGCATACGCATTAGTAAAGTCATCTTTTGGTTGTGGTGACGCAGTACGGAACGCCCAATCCGTAATGTCGGAATCATCTTTTGATCCCCCCTTCCAAAAAATTTGGTCGATACCGTTACGGTCTTTTTGGAAAAATTCTGCAATCCCAACCATGCTATTGGGATCATTTACATCGTCCCAATCAATACCACTATTATCACTGGTCGCATTACCATCAAGTTCCATCACATCAACAGTAGCCCACGCCAACTGGGGGCTACTAAACAACAAAAGCACACTAAGTAAATAATTTATAACCTTCATGTTCTCTCTCCATTTGTTCATACTTATGCTGTTAGGGTTTTCTGCCTTGCCCAAATTGGAGAAAATCCTTTAGCAATTCGTAGGTTCGATAGAGCACATTCCAAGCCAAGTTCAACTAATTGATTTGGTTGATGTTTATATATTGAAGGCACACCTTTATTGGACGCTTTGTTATCATTTGTCCATAAAGTCGAGATTTGACCAAATAATCAAGAACTTGAAAGGGTGAACAAAGTGTCTAAGTCAGACATATTTAGAGCTTTGATACGAGGAGAGTGATCTTTAAAAGGTACAATAGCGTAGCCACTTTAAGCTTATCGAATAACAAGCGTGTGAAGGGTGCCGATTTAGCGGGCAACTTAAGGTTCTTCTAACTAAGCCACAGGCGGAAAAACAATGACACAACTGACGATATTTTACGATGGAACCTGCCCACTTTGCGCAAAAGAGATGGCAGCACTGACTAAGTCTGATTCCAAAAATCAGATCCAGACCATCGATATCTACAGTGAAGCGTTTTCAAACTACCCACAAATAGATGCCGAGGCAGCCAATACAATTTTGCATGCACTGGACGAAAACGGAAAGCTGCTGCTCGGTCTAGACGTGACTTACCAAGCGTGGAAGCTAGTAGGAAAAGGTTGGCTGTATGCCCCGTTACGTTGGACGATGTTCAAGCCAGTGGCAGATTGGTGCTATCTACGGTTTGCCAAGAATCGATATAAAATTTCGTTCTGGCTAACCGGAAAGTCGCGTTGCAACGGAAACAGCTGCATCAAATAGTATTGAGTTAAGATATGCCGCTGGCGACTTTGTAGTAAACGATGCCAAACAGTGCTGCGAACACCAATACAGTAACGGCCACTTTCAACCAAATAAATTTCATGCTTTGTCCTTTTAATTCTGTTTACTGTTACACGCGACAAGTTATCACAACAAAACATAACGTTGTGTAATGATTGATAGAACTTTGTAGTGAACCCAGATTCCCAGAGAGAGACTTTATGTCGGCAAAAGAGAGAAATCTTCCCACTCATCGACTTTCTAGATTTAGTAAGTTCGCCTCGTTGGCGACAAGAGTCGCAGGTAACGTACTAACAGAAGGCACCAAGCAAATCGCACAAGGCAACAGACCCAAGGCAAAAGACTTGCTGTTAACGCCACAGAACATTGCTCGCCTGACCGACCAGCTCGCGCACCTGCGTGGAGCAGCGATGAAACTCGGTCAAATGCTGTCGATGGATGCGGGTGATATTCTTGAACCAGAGTTAGCCAACATTCTTGCTCGCCTACGTTCAGACGCTGACCCTCTGCCAGCCAAACAGCTCAATCAAGTGTTAGAAAATTCGCTCGGAATGAACTGGAAGGTGGAGTTTATCTCCTTCAACTTTAAGCCTATCGCCAGTGCGTCCATCGGTCAGGTTCACCAAGCGTATAGCGACTCTGGAGACAAACTTGCCATCAAAGTCCAATATCCAGGCATTCGAAAAAGCATCGACAGTGATGTGGACAACGTGGGCACATTACTTAATATTGTTGGGTTGATACCCAAATCGGTCGACTACAAAGGCTTATTAGAAGAGGCAAAGAAACAGCTCCACGATGAAGCAGACTATGCTCGCGAGGCTGACTACGCGATTCGTTATCATGATGCATTAAAGGAGCACTCTCACTTCGTCGTACCTAAGATTCATCCTCAAGTATCCTCTGAATCGGTGCTCGCCATGGACTTCATCGAGGGCGTCTCGATAGAGCAAATAGAAAGTTACGATCAAAGCACCCGTGACTTTGTAATGCACAGCTTGCTCGAACTTCTGTTCAGAGAATTGTTCGACTTTAAGATGGTGCAAACCGACCCCAACTTCGCCAACTATCTCTACGTTGAAAACACTCGACAGATTGGGCTGTTAGACTTTGGAGCAACCCGAGAATACAGCGACCGCTTCAGCGAGGGTTATCGCTTGGCCTTTTCCTCTGTCATTAACAACGATGAGCAAGGACTCAACCAAGCGTTAGAGCAAATAGGGTTCTTTAGCGAGACGATTCTCCCCGAACAACGCCAAGCCATTCTCAACTTGGTGACTATGGCGTGTGAACCGATGTTGGTCGACGAAGAGTACGATTTTAAAGCCAGCGGTTTAGCTCAACGACTTCGTGAAGCTGGCACCATCTTGAGCATGGAACAAGAGTATTGGCACACGCCACCCGCAGACGCACTATTCCTCCATCGTAAAATCGGTGGCATGTATCTGTTAGCCGCTCGCCTTGGTGCAAGGGTGAACATAAGTCGTTTGGTCGCTCCATATCTCATCAGCGATGACACTTGATTCGTTCATAAATAGTGACGGTTAATGATTAGCAGAGTGATCATTTCGCGCTGCGCAAGAGTACTAACAGTTACGCCAACTAAAATGAGCCAAACCTATGAAACCTTCACTGCTTTGCTCCACCGCCCTAATCGCGAGCCTAACAAGTTCATTCGCTTTTTCAGCAAGCTGCCCAGAGATACTCAAAGGCAAACAAAGACTGTTAAATTCAAACGAAGAAATTGAGCTGTGTGAAGAGTTTCAAGGTAAGACTTTATTGATCGTAAATACGGCAAGCCAATGCGGTTTCACGCCTCAGTTCGAGCAACTTGAGCAGCTTCACCAAACGTATAAAGATCAAGGGTTCACGGTTGTTGGGTTCCCAAGTAATGATTTCCGCCAAGACAGAGGAAGCGAGGAGCAATCCGCTAAAATCTGCTACCTAGATTATGGCGTCACCTTTCCAATGATGGCGCGCGCTTCACTGTCTGGACCTGACGCAAACCCAGTCTTTTCCGAAATCCAACAACAAGCCGGTATCAAACCGAAATGGAATTTCTACAAGTTCTTGGTCAGCAAAGAAGGTAAAGTGATTGCAACTTTCCCGAGTTCTACATCGCCAACCAGTAGTACCCTCAAAAATGCAATAGAGCAGCAGTTATGAGCTCAGATTACTTGGAGGCAACTCAAACACGCAACACCATGGCCAAGCTTGGTTATTTGGGTTTAATCCCCTTTTTATTCGGCCTACTGTTATCACTCACCGACAGCCAATTATTTAGCTTGAGCGGCGAAACACTCTTCATCACCTACAGCGTGGTCATATTGAGTTTTTTGTCAGGTATTTTGTGGGGAAATGGCATCGAAAATTTCGAAAGCCCATCCAGCAACAAGGCTCTGATTCTAAGCAATGTTATTGTGTTGACAGCTTGGCTGTCGGTGTTGCTAGGTGAGCAGCAAGAGTTTCTCACCATTATCCTTCTTATCATTGGCTACATTGCGGTTTGGCGAGCGGAAAGGTCTATGAGAGAAGAGAACCAAAGTGAAGGCCCCGATGGCTATTTTGATATGCGAACCCGATTAACGTCCAGCGTGGTGCTGATGCACGGTATCGTGATGCTAACTTAAGCATGCGATGCCTACATCTAAACAGATACATGAAGCGGGAACTAGACGATGAGCTGCATGACCTGACGAGGCTCATCGTCACCGAAATAATTACTCTCTTCCTTGATAGTCACGAAACCCATCGACAAATACAGTTCACAAGCCGAGTTGTTATTTGGGTCAACGGTAAGCAGCAGCTTGGATTTTTGTGGCAAGGTTTCTATCGCCTGCTGCATTAGCTTTCTGCCAATCCCCATGCCTCGGTAAGCCGTATCAACAGCCAATGACAAAACCCAATACTCCTGTTGTTTATCGGTTGGTGTCATTAACACATAGCCCGCAACCTGCGAAGCTTGTTTCGCCACCAACAAGCCCTTCCCCCAGCAATCAAACGCCTGACGAAAGAAAAACAGCGGATAGGCGTGCTCGCCAAACAAAGCGTGTTCAAGCTGGTAGATATCAGCCAGTTCTTGTTTTTCCGCACAGACAACATTCATACATAGGCCTTAAAAGATTAACGATAAACTAAACAAACAAAATGAGAGCTACTGACGGCTCACCAACAAATTCGCACCAGACAAGGCAAGAAACACAGAACATGCTTTATTGAAGCGCTTGGCCATTTGAGGTTTTGAAAACCAATTTCGTAGATATAAGCCAAATGCCGCATAGATGGAAATCGCGAACATTTCTAACACAAGGAACATACTACCTAAAGCAAAGAATTGAGTATTTACGTTCGCAGAAACATCAACAAATTGAGGAAGAAATGCGGTGAAGATAAGTATCGCTTTAGGGTTGCCAGCGGCAAGTGCCAATTCTTGTTTAACCAGACCAAACCAATTCTTATTTCGTTCGATTTCCTCGACCGGGCTCGCTTGTGAGCGCCATAGGTTGAACGCGATCCACAACAGATACATCGCACCAAATAGTTTGATAAGGAAGAACAGAGTTTCAGAGGTATAAAGCACAACCGCTAAGCCAGAGGCAGCCAAAGCAATCATGCCAGAAAAAGCGAGGATTCTTCCTAACCCAGCGACAAAGGCGGCCTTAAATCCATAACAACGGGCGTTGTTCATTGATAACAAATTGTTAGGGCCCGGAGTCATGTTGAGCGCAAAACAAGCAGGGATAAACAGCAGCAACTTCCATATTTCCATTGGTATTTCCTAGTCTCAATACGCCAAGGTTGTCGTATCATTAAATGAGATACGACCTTTTATAGCAGCTATTAAAACCAGTACCAATCCTACTGTCGTATCCTTTCAACTAATTCTCAAAAAATTTCTCATATTCTGGCGTAGACAAGTTTTCCGCGACACCAATTTCACCGATGATATAGATAGCACTCGCAAGAGTTTCAATGGTTTGGTTAAGCTCTCTATCAGGCACTTCACCAACAACAGGAACCGACTGGCGTGCAGACGTTGAATTGCAGACCACGCTTTCACAAACGATATTGTGCTGTTCCTGTTGAGAAACTTCAGGCGGCTTGAAATCCGGAGAATTGAAGTCAGGAGCAGTAATACCCTCACTTGAAAAATCAAAGGAGCTGTATGAGGTAGCTGAAAACAGAGAAAGGAGCAGCATCCACTTATTCATATATCTTCCCATCGCTAGCATTCACTGAATTTATAAATACTATCTAATTCGACCGATTATGAACAGCGTTTTATTATCGCGGATGATTGTGTGTCTAAGTGCCGATTACCCGCTGTACTTTGGGTGACACGAATTCAACCCACATGCGAATGCTTACCTAACATAAACTTATCGAGTAGCGCCTGTGGTACAGGGATAATAGAGTATCGAATGAAGGCAACTAACGTCACTATCGCAACAAGACTGCCTAAAACAAAATCATGCACATCAACCAGCACCCAACCAAGGAGCCTGTCACTGATAATCGCAAGTAGACCGATGCTCACCGCGACCATCCATTTACGGTGATCATAAGGTAAATATTCCATCTTTTGGCTCACGATATAGAGCAGTAACAATCTCACGGCGTAAGTGCCACAGAGCACCATCACAACTCCCCATACTTCATAGATAGGTGTCACAACAAAATAACCAATGGCTGCTAAGGCTGCACACCCACCCTGTATCCACATTTGCGATTGACTTGAGTCACCACTAAAGCAGCCTAGATTAAGGTAATCCCCTGCACTCTTTATTACACCAATAGCCAAGAGTGCCACGACGATAGTCCCCGCGTACTGATAACTACTTGGTAGAATCAAATCAATAAATCCAGGTACAGTGAGGATCATCAAACAGCCCAAAACAATGGCCAGATTAACGCCTACTAGCGCTCTCTCCGCACACACTTTATGACCACCGGATTGTTGAAGCATGGCAACACGATTTGGAAACCACCAAAGTGCATAAGGCTGCAACAGTAAGCCTAGAATCAACGCAAACTTACCGCTGACCGCATAAATCGCAAGCTCTTCAACGCCGACGAAACTCGCCATCACCCAACGATCTAGCCCTGTAATCATGTATATCGAAGCACCACCGACTAACGTGGGTAACCCAAATTTTAGAATCTTAGCAGAGTACTTGAGGCTGCCAAATGTACCCATCTCTTGCCATTGATAACGTAATAAACACAGCATCAACAACACACTCGACACCGCGGAAGATATCAGAACACCATCAATGCCATAGCCTGCTTCCAGTAGGATAAAGGTCATTGCTGCTTGCACACTCGCCTTCAATACATTGAGCATGCAAAAACGTTTGGCCATCGCATTCATTCGCATCAATGTTAGCGGGATAGAAATCGCACCATCTAGCATGGTAGGGATCAATAGCAGTAGGATTTGATAAGGCTGGAACTCGACTGGCAACATCAATAACAACAGCGGCATACTAAGAGCTATTAAGGCACCTCCTAACACGCAGACTAAAACACTCAAAGTGAAACAGTTGGAGACAAGCTTTCTCTTTTCTTCACCCTCAGCCACCCCCACATATCGATACATTGCCTCAACAATACCGAAACTAAATAGGATCGTCCCTATATCAGCCAGCAAGACGATGGCCTCTAATGAACCGTATTCAGCCAACGTCATTTTATGGGTGATATAGGGGATCATCACAAGTGAGATCCCTTTCATCATCACAATACCGATGGCGTAATAGGCGGACTGTTTTAGTGAACCCATAGGAGACACCTATTCCCTACCATGCAGGCGTTAGGAAACTCTTACAGTCCCCAAGAAGATGTCGTAACGTTCGTTTTTGAGGAGCCAAAACTAACGAACGGATACTGTATGAGATGGCCAGTCGGTTTTTTTGTAAGCCTCGATAATAGTCAGCGTAACCTTCCAGAATTCTTGCTTTTGCGATTTTGAAACTCGAAGTTGGTAGGTCCCATCGTTGACTGTCATTTTGGTAACGCTGGAGAATAGCTTCTATAGACTGCAAATTTCTCAATTTAAGGCTTTCCGTTTGGGTAACGGAACTCGATCTCATCAAGTAGCCTACTTGCACTGAGTTCAATACACCAATCTGATGATTTTCACTCATTCGAAGCCACAACTCCCAATCTTCTGCGTATTTGATATCAGGGTTGAAACCGTCTGTTTGAGAAAACACATCCGCTTTCACCATGACCGTCGATGTGCCAATGACATTGTTTTCAATAATGAACTCTAAAGGCTTCTCGATATTGATGAACAGCTCGTCTTGATCTTGAAACTGCGACCAATAACTAAAGCAATCGACTATCACTTGGTAGTCTTCAGTGAGATGTTCGTAATTGGTAAAGCTCATCGCGAGGTCTGGGTATCGTTGGTGAAATTCGAGTTGGTGTTCGAGTTTTTCGGGTAGCCAGAAGTCATCAGCATCTAAAAAAGCAATGTATTTACCCGTTGCTTTCGCTATTCCAAGGTTTCTTGCTTGAGGTGCGCCAACACCCAAAGTGGATAAGGTAATAATGCGTTCATCGTCTATCGACGCGAGATACGTAGACGTTCCATCGTTACTGTTATCGTCAATGACAATGAGCTCAACATCTTGATGAGTCTGCTTTAGTACGCTGCCAATTGCTTTCGGCAGATAATCCAAGCAGTTGTAGGTAGGAATAACAACACTTACTTTAGCCATAATGACGCCCTCAGATTTATACGTTATATGGCTGACGTTGCATGTTCTATGCCGAGAGTTTCTAGCTACAAAATCATTTCTAGATCAGCCACCTACGCGTCCATTCCCAAAATGACGACAAAACGCATCAGGTCGAAAAACCTACAACTTCAATTTGACTATCAATTTGAGAAAACGGGACACTTCTAGGTGGATAGCCTTCAAAAAACCATTGAAATGCCCGCCAAAGCTACGATTAGATCTTGGTTCGTATCTTGCTTTATTGGTTATTACATTGGCTTGATCGCTTTAATCGCTTTAATCATATGGATTTGAGGAGTAAGGAATGAAGAAAGTAGCATTTGTGGCGCCAACCTACCCTGTACTCAGTGAGACCTTCATTCAAACAGAAGTCGACTCCTTGAAAGATTGTGGACACGATGTCTGTGTCATGACCTTCAAAATTGAAAACAGCGAAAAACAATTTGACTACGACATTGTCGAAATTGGCAAAGACGTTCAGATGGGTAAAGTGACCCACATTAACTGGCTAGGGTTGTTCAAAGCTATCTCATTTATTTCTAAGCAAACCAGTATGCCTAAAAAGTCACTGTTCGCTTATGGATTCAAATTAGCACTGCAACTCGCAGAAAAAGACGTAGAACACGTTCATGCACATTTCTGTCAGCACACCACAGCTCACGCTATCGTAGCAGCAAAGCTTCTCAATATTACTTGCTCGTTTGTCGCTCATGGCCACGATGTTTACGAGTTTGCTTATGATATTGAACAGAAAATCTCTTCGAGTGATTTTGTGGTCGCTGTCTGCAAAGACATGCTCGCGGACTTCAATACTATGGCGAAAGGAAACGTTAAGCTCCTACACTGCGGAGTAAATACCAAACAATTCCAACTCAATCCAAAAACTGAAACGAAACAACTTCGCTTTGTTTTCCTTGGCCGGTTAGTTGAACAAAAAGGTCTCCACCACCTTATTGATGCATTAGCACCGATAGCCCAACCTCTTGACATTCATCTTGATATCATCGGTACTGGTGATTTAGAGCAACAATTAAAACTGCAGGTAAAAGAGCAAGGGCTCACTCGAAACGTGACCTTTCTTGGCGCCAAACCTAACGAGTGGGTGAAAGAGAAACTGTCGAACTATGAGAGCCTAATCGCACCATTCTGCTTTTCTGAAACAGGATGTGTGGATACCGGACCACTCGTTTTAAAAGAAGCGATGGCCGTAGGCACACCCGTCATTACGACCAACATCATGGGATGCAAAGAGATCGTCTCACCTGAAACCGGTTTTGTGGTTAACGAAAAGAACGTTGAGGAATTAAGAGAAGCGATTGAGCGTTTTGCACAGTTGAGCAGCAATGATAAAACGTCAATGGGATTAAAGGCACGTCAAAGAGTAAAGGACAGTTTTAATTCGATAAAACAAGCTCAGCAATTATCTCGCTGGATAGAAGACCCGGCTCAATAGTAGCTAACTAAAGTAGCTAATTACTACTAAGGCAACTAATTAACACTTAAGAAACTAAGCACCACCAGCTTCCACAAGAAAAGCAAAGCGCTACATCAACTTCAAATGTAACGCTCAATTTAGCATCTTCTACCTAATTATGAGATCTTCGGTTTTCAGTAACTTTTATTAGCTTTTCATTAAGAAGCCTAGCTAGCCAGCTCGCAGTGCCAAAATAGATTCAATATCTTCGATATCACGATATTGAGTCAGTTGTTGCTCTTGCGATGAAATAGCCACAATCGACATTCTGTCGGCCAATTCGTTACCTTCAATACCAACGTGCCCATTCACATGGTAGATGGTAATTTTTGAAGCCAGTTCTTGGTAGAGCGCATAGGCAGGTTTAATAATATCGAGGTTTTTGATCTCGCCGCCCGACTTCGTCCAGCCCTTTTTCTCCCAACCAGTTGCCCACTTAGTAATACAATCTATCGAGTACTTAGAGTCACAATAAATCGCAACAGACAAACCTGAGTTTAACTTCTCTTTTGCGAGTAAAAACGCCTGTTTAAGGCCATGTAACTCGGCGGTATTGTTGGTACCAACAGGCTGATACAAGCCATACCACAATTCTGTTAATTGGTTGTTTTGGTAAACCGCCAACCCCGTCCCTGCTTCACCAGGGTTTGGCTCACAAGCACCATCGGTAAAGATCTTGATATCAAAAGGCATATCAGTGATTTGCTGCTCTGAAAGAGGCGGCACCTTTGCTTTCGTCGACTTACCCGTAGAGCTTGGCTTTGTAGCCGTAGACCCTGACGCAGACGACGTTTTACCACCGAAAGCAGACTCAGCCTCGCCTAGTGTTGGAAACGATTTATATCTCGCACCAGCAAAGCCATCAACTTGCGCTTTACACTCGTTCCAAGTGGTAAAAATACCCGGTGTGCGACCGTTCCAAACCACATAATATTTCTTAGCCAAACTAACTCCTTACCAAAACCTAAACACACAAACAGTGAATCAGTACATTAGATGCCACCACGCTATACGTTGCAAGGTCTATCACTCTAAAACAGGTCTAAAAAAACTGCGTTCATAACTCACGATGCAATCCACTTCGTCTGCAAATTCAAACGCTTTAATACACTCAGCATCGCTCAGCGACTTAATTCGATACTCTTCATAAGCAGCCAAACTTTCAAAGGTAAACAGCGCCAAGGCAATATTGTTCGCCCCTTCCGACGGTAAGAAATAACCATTGTGTTGGCCTCCAAATTTAGCGACCAAAGGAATCCACATTTTTGCGTATGCCTCAAACTCATTTACCTTCTTAGGATCAATCACATATCGAACATAACAAGTAATCATATTTATATAGCCTTTAAATCATGGGAGAAACATAAAACCTAAATTGAAGCTCAAGAGAAAAGGTAATCAACCGCAACGAGGTTATAGAACAAAAACACCGCCATGCTGACGCCGATCGTTAGCAGCACATTGCCTGTTTTCCAAATCAGCAAGCCAGTCACCACCGCACCTATCAAGTATGGGTTTTCAAGGCTTGGCCAAAATGTTTGTTCAGGAGCAAATACAATGGGCCCCCAAATCGCTGTCAGTACCGCTGGGCTTGAATAGCGTAATAGGCGTCTTGCGGTTTGATTGAGCCGAAGCGGGATTGCAGGTTCTAAAAACAGATACCGACTAAAGAAAACAATCGCAGTCATGAGTAATATCGTTAACCAAATCATCTCTATTTCCCCTCTACGATTGTCTTGTTACCGTTGCTTCGCTCTTGGAACGATTCGCTGAAAAAGCCCGCTAACATACCGGCAATCGCTGCAATCATTAGTCCACCCTCAATATTGTTAACCGACATGGCAACCGAAGTGACCAGAGAAACAACCACACATACCACGACGGGTAGAATGCGGATTAATGGAAAAACCAAAGCGATAAAGGTTGCTGCAACCGCGAAGTCGAGCCCAATTTCGTTGAGTGACGGAATTTGACTACCGGCGACAATGCCAACAAAGCTCGCAATATTCCAAACAAAGTAAAATACCCCACCTACACCAACTGCGTACCAACGATTAAATTCCTGCTGAGATTGCCCACTGCAAATCGCAAACAGCTCATCGGTAAGCCAAAATCCAAGTAATAGACGCCAGCGCACAGGAAGGTGACTGATTTTGTCGCGCATCGATACACTGTATAAAAAGTGCCTTGAGGTAATGAACAGTGTGGTCAGAAGCATAGTACCTAAGCCAATACCCGCTTTGAACATGCCTGCAGCAACAAGTTGTGCCGACCCTGCGAACAAAATAGCCGACATCGCTTGCGCTTGAAGTTGATTCAATCCGGCATCTATCGCATATGAACCGGCTAGAATTCCCCAAGGGATTACCGCAATACTCAAAGGCATTCCCGCTAAAACGCCCTTCCATAACTGTGTTCGTCTATCCATTGTTTCACTATCCATATAATTCTTTTCTCTCTCACATTGGCTATTCAATGTAAGAGGAGTTGAGTCGGTTCGATTGTACAAACTTGCTCAATTTCATGCCCCAATTCACCGTACCTTAGCCGCACTTAACACAAGTTAGCCATGCCTTAGCCACGCAAGTTTAGAGCATTTTGACGTATTGCCCCGGCGTGTAGCCATTGGCCTTTTTGAAGTGTCGATGAAAATGGCTTTGATCATGAAAGCCACATTCTTGAGCGGTATCTGAAATGGTATGTCCTTGTTTCAATAACTTACGCGAAAGCCTTAGCCGAGATTGGATCTGATACGCATGCGGCGGAAGACCAAACTCTTTTTGAAAGGAACGTACTAAATGATACGGGCTCAAAGCCGCTAACTTTGACAGCTCCTCTAAGGACACATCAGCTTGTGGAAAGTCATCTAAGAACTCTTTCACTAAGACAAGTTGGCGCTGAGTTTTTCCATCTAGTTGGGGTTTAAGCGGCGATTTTCCGTGTCGGCTAATCAGTTTAACCAACATCCCATACATCAATGTTTCTCTTAATAAGCGGTTATCAGACTCATCAATCGTGTTGAAGACTAATCTCAATTGATTGGCGAGCTCAGGGTCTTCTACAACCGCTCTTGGGAAGTATGGTGCACCGTAGTTAGGTAAGTTTAACTCTTGAGTGATCTTGGCAAGTTGCTCTGGGAGTGGATACATCGCTCGATACGCCCAACCGCCTTCTGTGGCAGAGTGCCCGCTATGAACTTCATCGGCATTCACGAGAATAATCGCATCTTGTGGTGCAATATGATGTCCGCCCGTTCGATAGAAACGCTGAGCGCCTTGCTCAATAACCCCAAGCGTGTAGCCCTCATGGCTATGGCGCGAGAAGTTCTGCTTCTCGTATTCAGCATTAAGGATTTCAAGGCCACCGAACTCTTCCGTTATCTTATATTCGGCCTTTTCTTTAGAGCGTTTCTTGTTCTCCATAACGATTCCCAAGCCTGTTAATTATCGAGCGACTTATCAGTCTACTCTATAGGCTCTTTCAACTTTTGTACAAAATTGCGCATTTGGCCGTTAATACGTTTTTTGGTCGTTGAATTAAATCGCTCGATATTACTTTCTAATTGCGAGCAAAGTCATGCTGTGCAGGTACTTGGCGAAAAATTGACAAATCAGTGGCTTAATCATGTTCATAATTCGCGCCAATCATTGGCAACCGTTCAGAAATATGATGAAGAAAACCTTAGCATTGATCTTTTTCTTAAGCCTCACTGGCTGTACTCACAACCAGTCGAAAGCGCTAAGTATGAACTCCTCGTCGGTTAATACATACCCACAATCGATGTCGAACCTGCAACTGTGCGACACCTTGTATTACGGACGTTCGAGCAACCAAACACTGGCAGCGATTGGCAGTGAGTTTAATCGAAGAGGGTTATCAAAAAGTTGGTGTGATACCGAAACCAACAAGCTTTATCTAACAAAGACAATTGACTGGGTAGCCGAACAAGTCGAAGACAAAGAAGATTCAGAGGAAGAAGCGTCTGCAGTTGTGTTGCCTGCGAATTAAATTAGGAAATTAGAACTGAACGTCTCTTCGCACTTAATTACCTCGTTTTGCTTAGGTAACTGTGTGACCTATTTTTACTCAAAAACTCCCAAGTTAACCTGGCTGCGTTCGAAGAAAAACAACCACCTCTTTTCGCTACACAAATATTACGAGGGTACTCCGGCGCAAGAGGAATAACATTTACGCTGGGATGAGATTCTGGAACGGCAAGCTCTGCAACAATAGAAACACCTAAGCCCGCTCGAATCAAAGCAAGTATCGAGGTCAATTGAACAATGGTGTGTTTTTCCTTAAGGCGAGATTTTGATAGCGCAAACCATTCTCTAATGAGCGCCTCGCTGCCCCCTTTACTCAATATAAAATCTCGGTCTTCGATATCCACAGCCGACAAAACTGGTAACTGGGATAAAGGGTCATCTTCATGAACTAAAGCCACCATACGGTCAGTAAAAACTGGGATGATATCTAGATCCCAATACTCTTTATCAACTGCGATTGCAAAATCTACGCGCCCCTCTCGCAATGCCAGTAATGCTTCTTCGTCTGTAAACTCGCTTATTTCAATTTTAATTTGAGGTAAGTGTTGGCTGATCGCATGAATTAGGTTAGGTAAAATATGCGTGGAAGCGGATGCGCCAAAAGAAGCCACTTTCACCTGTCCAGCACCATCTTTTTGAATAAGTCGAAGCTGTCTTAATAGCACTTCTCCTTGCAATTCTTGCTGTTTAGCGAACTCAGCAATTAGCCTTCCTTCCTCAGTTAACAGTAACGGACGACTGTCTCTTCGAATTAAAGCGAAACCTAACACATCTTCAGCACGTCGAAGTGCTTTGCTCGCAGCGGGTTGACTGACTCCTAATACCTGAGCGGCATCAGTGATACTTCCGAGCGCTATTAGCTGTAGAAGTAATTTAGGAACTAATGATGGAATGCTCTCCAAGTCTTCAACCATTTATATAACCTCAAGTTATTTTGATATCTATCTCTATGCTAGCAGACTACTTTTTCCGAAAAATAGAGACTAGTCACCCGGAGAAAACAAATGACTATAGAAACATGGCTAACCTTCTGCCTCGCTTCACTTATCTTAACCATGACGCCAGGTCCCAGCATTTTGTTGGGAGTCATTCATTCAATGAAATATGGCGTTAATAAAGCTATTTTTACGGCACTAGGTGATATCTCAGCAAACTTCATACAGATGATCATTGTTGCAATTGGACTTGGCGTCATAATGTCAGCGTCTGAACTAGCGTTCGCCGTTATCAAGTGGCTTGGGGTCACAACATTGCTGTATATGGGTATCAAGATGTTGTTTGATAAACCTGAGTGTGAAGCACAAATCGTCAACAATTCACCCACCGAGATTTCAGGCCACAGACTCTATTTAAGTGGGTTCTTCGTTGCAGCAGGCAACCCCAAAGCGATTGTGTTTTTCACCGCATTCTTCCCCCAGTTCATTGACCCAACCAAACCTTTGTTATCACAAATGTTGGTGATGTGCCCCACAATGGCAGTGTTGGATTTTACGTGGGTTATGATTTACGCCATATCTGCCAAGAAACTTCTTGGGTTTATGCAAGATCGCCCAACGTACCTGAATAGAATCGGTGGCTCAGCGCTTTTAACTGCAGCCATTGCACTCGCAGTAACAAGTCACAGCCCCAACCTATAGTCGAGCCAGCAAAGGAAGAAAATAAATTGGGTTTCATTTGAGAGGAAAAATCGTCTGCTGTAGTACTGCCTGCAGATTAAGAGGATAACTGATTTAACATCCTTAAATACGCTAACAGTACTTCTGGCAATAGAACTGGGGCTAACTAATTACTATGCATGCCTTTGCTCACATCAATATGTATTCGCATTGAAAAATGTTAACAAGTAGTTAATTATCAGTATCCATTATTACTATAAGGAAATAACAAATGAAATGGATACTTGTTGCATTCGTCAGTGTTTTCTCTGTGTTCACATACGCAAAGGATTGGAAGCAAATTCGTTTTACTGTTGAAGGAGCTTACCCACCATTCAGCTGGACAACGCAAGATGGTCAGCTTGAAGGTTTTGAGGTCGATTTAGCCAACGCGCTTTGTATCGAATTAGGGGTAAAGTGCATCATCTCCAAAACAGATTGGGACGGTATTATCCCTTCGCTCTTGAGTCGTAAGAACGATGCGATAATTGCAGCAATGACGATTACCGAAGAGCGTGAAAAGAAAGTTAACTTCACCATCCCATACGCCAAAGTCCCAACTCGTTTCGTGATGAAGAAAGATCGAGAGATCAATATGAATGACGACAGCTTGAATGACCTAACTATCGGGGTTCAACGTGCAACAATCGGTGATAAGTACCTTTCTGAAATCTACCCTGATGTAGACATTAAACGTTATGGCTCATTCGACGAAGCCTTTACCGATTTACTCAACGGCCGTCTCGATACCGTGTTTGGTGGTTCTATGGGGCTCAATGCGGGCTTTCTTGAAACTGATCAGGGTAAAGACTATCACTTTACAGGCCCTAAATTTACAGAAGAAAAATGGTTCGGTCGTGGTATTGGTGTAGCGGTACGAAAACAAGATAATGAACTCAAAGATCTTATTGATGACGGTATACAACGCTTGATCGACAATGGTCAGCATCAAAAAATCGCAAGTAAGTATTTTTCATACAGTATTTACGAATAGTATGATGGCTTTCAAATCTTGCTGACTGCGATTGTGTATCTTTTGATTGTAAACACAGCAATATTTTTAACTAATGATGGCAAGGTCAATCGTGCCTTGCCCATTAAACTAAACTCAAGCCTTTGCCAACTTAATACGGCGCCACAATCTTCCATCGATGGCAGACAAACCAATGGCGATCAACAACATCCCAACAAAGTGAATCACTTCTAACGACTCATTGAGGAACAGTGAACCAAGTAAGGGCTAGAGTCACTGGTTAAAACAAGCAATTCTTCATGGTAAAGACATAAACAAAGTAGGCTCTGTATACCCTGCTTTATCGTTCATCTTCCTTTAGTCGCATTTTGACTTTCAAATTGAACTAAACGCTTCACTCCAATCTTAGCTGTAAGAAAAAGCCTTATATTTCAAGCACAACGTCGTGGCTCGAAAAATGCTTCGTATCTAAATAAATAAGGAGCATCTATGGAAAATAGCGTTCGTAAACTTCATTCAGAGCAAACGACATCTTTTGACACTGAATACATTGATCCGAAAATGTTTGAAATATTAATCAAACAATTAGATATGCTTTACCCAACACGCCAACCATTTCACTTGTTGGATATCGGAGGAGGAAACGGGGTCTATGCTGACAAGATATTGTCTCATTACACTAACTCAAGAGTCACCTTGGTCGAACCCGAAGAAACACTACTGGAGAAAAATCGCGGTCACCCTAACAAAGAGCTAAAGTGCTCATTGTTTCAAGATCTTGAATTAGTTATTCCCTACGACATCATTCAATTTAACTGGGTACTGCACCACTTCATCAGTGACTCATATGAAGCCACCAAGAATATTCAGCAACAAGCGTTAGACAAAGCGTTCAAGCACTTGTCATCAGATGGACTTGTAGTGATATTCGAAAACTTTTATGAAGGGGCCTTAGTCCGTAACTTGCCGAGCAAATTGATTTACCACACGACCGCTTCAAAAGCACTAGCTCCAATCACCAGTAAGTTGGGTGCCAATACGGCTGGCGTGGGGGTTTGCTTCAATAGTAGAGAGACTTGGCATGATATGCTTTTGGAAGCCGGCTTTAAGGTAATTGTTCATATACCTTTCTATTCTTTCGGAAATCTAAGTCAAGTAAAGACAAGGCTGTTGCACCTTAAAGATCAGAATGTGGGTTTATTGATTGCAAAAAAAGAGTGAACTCCTTTACTGACCCAGGCGCCACATAAGAGACGTCTTTGAAGCTGAAGCTGAGGTGCTATCAAGATGCAAAATAATGACATGTCGCGAACACATTAATAGCGGGTAAGTTCTCAAGCATTGTACAAACTTCAGATAGCAAAAAGCCGCTACATAAATAAGTAACGGCTTTTTTAAAGGTGATGCTTGCAGGATAAGTCAGCATAACTCGAACAAAACATCAAAGACTTACAATACTATTTGCAGCATAAGTTCGCATAACATTGCATCGAAAGTCTGCAAATTTGAACAACGACTAAGATTCAACGTAGTAAATTTACTACGCTCCAATTAATCCTCTAGCAGGACATAATCGACAAACATAATCGACATGTGTGTAACAAACTTTTGGACATTTATTGGTTAGATGAGAGACCTAGTTTATTCCTTTGTGATAACTTTTATTAATCAAAAGATGCCACAATCTGGTTTTACATTGGACAAGTTATGCATAGGTATTCAAACAGTAAGGTTAAACTTTGCATTTGTAAGTACTTATAGCAACCGTCAGCTAGAAATTAAGCTTGTTCTAGCACAAGCTTAATTTCTTCTGCATTCGGTGTGTACTGCCAACAGCGCAGCAGTCAGCGTGCTAGGCTGCACATATGATATCAATCATAAACCCCAGGCAATATATAGATATTGAAAATAATGTGTTAACGCTAAAGCTACTATCTACGAGAAGAACTTAAGATAACAGTTGTCACCGTTGACGCCTGTAAAAAACACTCGCATCGAAATAAGTTTTGTCCTAAGCAGTGCCGTGCAAGAGACGGCTCAAGCGCCAGAACGAGTGTTTGGTCGGTCCTATCAAACTCGACGACACAGGCGCTTTCAAACCCAAAATACCGACCTATTAAAGGAAACGTCGCTTTGAACAAGCTCTCTTTGGCCGAAAAAATCAGCGAGGTTGCCTCCTCACGCTTCAACCCTTGCTCGATCAAAAGCATCAATTCACGCCCCTGACAGATTTGCGACTCTATCTCAGCTGCCGTAACCGCATCTAGCCAATGTTCGACATCGATACCGACAAAAGGGTGAACCGCCTGCTCTGCAACCAGCGCCACAGCATGAGCGCCGGTATGGGATATGGCCCCAGTCATGTCTTGTGGCCACAGTGGCTCTCGATGAGAACCAATCAAGACCTTCTGCTCAACCACTGACAAGACCGACATACTTAAACTGGCCATGTACCTTCCAGCAATAAACTCTGCCTGGCGCTTTGCTACGCTTCGTTGTACGGATAGGGGGAGAGTAATATTGAGCGTCGCCGCTAATTCAGGGTCGCAATCAGGGAGAGCAAAATGACATTGAGACAACACCGCCCTCCCACTCTGAGCGATATAGCGTTCAATGTGCGAGATTCCCGCTTTCGACGCGGGTACAGAATCCAAACGGTTCAGAAAATCACGATACATAACTCACCAATTCGAACATAAAAGCCCGACCATACTGCTCAATACGATGGCCATCAAGCCATGTTTTTTCATGGACAAGACAAATAGGTAACCCTTCGTCCAAAATCGGACCAATATCAAACTAATTGATATGCAACGTTGACCATTTTGTTATGAGCATGGATGATGCGCGAGCACTGTTAGGGAGGAGAATAACCTCAATAATTATTAACAATTTCAATAATATAAGTTAATCCGCACACAGCGTTCTCTAAGAGTCGTCTCTCAACCCCATACGCACGTGCCAGATACATTAATTACCGATAAATAACTTCAATCAACGTCGTCAGCTCATATAACTTAAGGAATTGATGATGAACAAAACCAGTAGCTAGGATCGAACATGTCATCAGTGATCAAGAGATTTAACCAAATCGTCGCCGCCCAGCCCAATAAGGTCGCTCTGAGCAGTGAACAGGAACAACTGACCTACCAACAACTGAATCATCGCGCCGCCTTGGTTGCTCAGTCGTTGGTGAGTCAGGGGCTCTCTGGCCAGCTTATTGTGCTCCACTTTCCGTCATCCATTGAATTGGTTGTCTCGATATTGGGTGTGCTGAAGGCAGGCGGCACCTATGTCTGCTTAGACACCACCTATCCTCAACAGCGTAAGCAATATATTGTTGATAAATCGCAATCTCGCGCTGTCATTACCCACCAGCCCCTCGCTCTGACGGTCGACTTGACGCTCGACTATTCGTTACTGCTCGTTGAGCCACTTCACACCGCGCCAGCGCTGATTGACCCCCCTAGCCCGATCATGAACGTGATTTTTACTTCCGGTTCGACTGGCGAGCCGAAAGGCGTCAAACTCAGCCACACCAATATTTTGAGTTTTATCGATACCCATAGTGATATCGTTCCGACTGACTGTATGCCACAGTTATCCTCGATCGCCTTCGATGCCTTTCAGTTTGAACTCTGGGTCATGCTGCTCAATGGAGGCACTCTGTGCCTGTTGCCAGAAAAAACGCTGCTCAATGCCCCGGCACTCAAACAAGCGATTGAACGACATCACATCACGATGGCTTTTGTCACAACAGCTCTGGTCAATCTCGGGGTCTTGAATCACTTCATCCACCAGCCGACGTTCCGTCGACTTTACTTTGGTGGCGAGGAAGTGAAGTCAAATGCGCTCAAACAGGACTTTACGAACTATGACTTTGAGTTAGTACATTGCTATGGGCCCTCTGAAACGTCAGTGTGGAACGTGTCCCATCACTGCCAGCAATGGCAAGCCCCCCTTCCGTTAGGCCAGCCACTCTCAAACAGCACCCTTTTGCTCCTCGACCAACATGGCCAGGCCATCACAACCCCTAATCAGATCGGGGAAATCTACATTGGCGGGCCCTGCGTTTCGGAAGGCTATCTACACGATGATTCCCTGACTCAGCAAAGCTTCATGACGATTGACGGGACTCGCTATTTCAAAACTGCAGATATGGCGATGTGGAACGCTGACGGCCAATTGGTCTACTCTCACCGGGTTGGCAACACGATCAAACACAATGGCTACCGCGTTAATCTCAACGAAATTGATCGCGCTCTCCAATCTTGTGACGATCACTTGCAATCTGTCACCACACAATTGAACGGTGAGTTAGTGACGTTTTTCTGCCAAACCCCTCTCGATGAACTCGCGATACGGCACCGTTTAAACGCCATCCTCCCTGCGTACATGTGCCCAACTCAGATCGTAAAAGTGGCGCAGTTTCCCCTCACGCCGCATGGCAAGATTGACGTCCCGGCACTGCATCATCATCTCCATGAACGTCATTGCGACACGCAATCCAGTGAGGACAGCGCTGATCTTATCCTGACCATCTGGCGCAAGCTACTCGGTAACCCAGCGATAGATTTGGACGACAGGTACTTTGAATGTGGCGGAAATTCGGTGCTGCTGCTCAAGCTGCAGCGCGAGCTGAATAAGCAATTCAGCCTCGACGTGAAGGTCAGTGACCTCTTCGCCCACACGACCGTCTCTGAACAAGCCGAATTGATCGATAGCCTGATTGAACAGTGATTACATGCGCTGTTGGTCCAATGCCTGCAGCGCCCATCTACTACGACAACTTTTATAATTATGATTTCAAATACTAACAACGTCACCGATGTCGCCATTGTCGGCATTTCTTGCGCTTTTCCTGGGGCAGAGGACAAAGATCATTACTGGCAATTGCTGGTGAATCATCACGTCGCCACCGATCTGCCGAGCGGCTCAGTCAACGCCGGCCGAGTCGCCGCTGAGGGGGAGCTGGATACCCCTTACCATTTTGACGCGGCTTACTTCAACCTGTCCCCTCGCGATGCCAAATTCATGGATCCGCAACATCGCAAACTATTAGAACACAGCGTTCTGGCCCTGGCCGATGCCAATGTGGTTGAACACCAAGCCAACAATCGTATCGGCTCTTTCCTCAGTGTGGGCGCCAATCAGTATTACGCCCACTGTTTGGCTCATTCTCCCTATCAGAAAGACAATCACTTGCAATACTCACTGGCCTTAGGCAACAGCCATCATTGTGTTGCAACCCAGATCGCCTACCAACTCAACTTACAGGGTCCTGCCTATACCATTTCTACTGCGTGCTCCTCATCGTTAGTGGCGGTCCATCAGGCGTGCCAAAGTCTTATCACCGGAGAAAGTGATCTCGCTTTAGCAGGCGGAGCCAGCATCATTACTCCCCATGGGCAAGGGTATGAGTACATGGAAGGCAGTGTCCTATCGAAGCAAGGTCGCTGCCTGCCTTTTTCCGCTGACAGTGACGGAACCGTGCCTGCCAGCGGCGTCGGAGTGGTGGTGTTGAAACGTTTGTCTGATGCCTTACGCGATAATGACCCTATTTACGCCCTGATCAAAGGGGGAGCCACCAATAACGACGGTACGCGCAAGGTGGGTTACACCGCGCCAAGTATCGATGGTCAGGTCGAAGTCATTGAACGCGCCCTGTCGTCCAGTGGGTTAACCCCCTCTGACATCGCGTTTATCGAATGTCATGGTACGGCAACGACGCTCGGAGACCCGATTGAAGTCGAAGCTTTGGCCAGTCGTTACCCGTCAGCTACACCCGATACACAGTACGCATTAGGTAGCGTGAAATGGAACATTGGCCATACCGATACCGCCGCCGGTGTCGCAGGTTTGATCAAAGTGGCCCTGTCCCTGAAACACAATGTGATGCTCGGGTCACCCTACCTCGAAGCCTACAATCCCGAACTCAGGATGGAGGAGAAACCCTTCTATGTTCCGACCAGTAACGCAGCTTACCCGGCTCAGCAACAAAACGCGGCCGTCAGTTCATTTGGCATGGGGGGCACCAACTGTCACCTGATCCTGTCGGCCTCACCAGACACACGCCAGCCCCAGCCCCTACTTCAGGCTGAGCCTTATACCGTGCCACTGAGCAGCCGTCACAATAGTACTCTGGCCACCCAGGAGCTGAAGCTGGCCGACTGGCTCGAATGCCATCCTGAGGCGACCATCGCCGATATCACAGGCACCCAAAGACAGTGTCGACTCGATGAACCTTACCGTCGCTATCATATCGCCGACTCCGTGCCACAACTTATCCAGTCATTGAGAGCACCGAGCCGGGAGGTCGTGCACGCGATCTCTCACCCAGAGTCGGTTCTGGTGGTCGAAGGTCAAGGCGCCGCCATTCAGGGCGCGGCACTGAGCAGGTACGAACACTGTGCCCGCTTTCGCGAACTCTTCGATCAGTGCATCGCGTTGTTTGAGCGTGAGCCCGGTATGCCAGCGGACCTCAAACGCGTCGCCCTGGAGCCTGACTATGACCCCGATCTGCAGTCTCGGATGACTCTATACGCCCAACCGATCCTGTTTTCCATCCAATACGCTCTGGCCCATACACTGAAACAACAAGGGGTCTCGTTCCAGTCTTACATTGGCCACAGCCTTGGCGAGTGGATAGCGGCTGCGATTGCTGGACTTTGGTCACTGGAGGATGCGGTGCGTTTAATAGCCTGCCGAGCGTCTCATATCCAAGCGTGTGACGAGGGGGCGATGATCGCGATCTTCGCTGGCGAAGCCCGTGCCCGTCAGTATTTATCAGGCACGCTGACCATTGCTGCGTTCAATGGCGAACACATGACGGTCATGGCCGGTGAAACCCAAGCCGTCCATCAATTAGCCGACAGGCTGCAGAAAGACGCGATTCGCTGCAAAATCCTCCAGACCAATAAAGCCTTTCACAACCCGATGCTTTCCCGCGCCGTGGCGCCGTTACGGGAAGTCCTGACTTCGCTCACCTATCATTCAGTGAAAGGCCATCTCTACTCGAACTTAAAAGGGAAAAAAGTCGCTTTTCGTCGCGTCGCCAACCCAGAATACTGGATCGAGCAACTGCTTCAGCCTGTCCAGATGACCGGAATCTTACGTGCGTTAAATACATCACGCTGTGTATTGACCGATATTGGCGTCAGTCCTTCGATGACCAATATGTTCATCGCGCACAAGGCGGAATTGTCGACGGTGCTACTCAAGGTGCCCGACCGACTCGACGCCCCTGCTTTAACCGACTTCCTTGGCCAATTCTGGTCTCTTGGCGGAACGATGGCCTGGGCTTCCCTGCCACCTTTGACATGGCAAAAGTGCAACCTGCCAGGGCCTGGCTTTAACCAGACTGAGTTTTATCAATCCCCAGCCCCTGTGTCCTCAGACTCTGGACTTAAACGCACAGTCGACCAATGGTTTTATCAAGACAGTTGGCTATGCCATCCTAGGCCAACGCGGTCGGCAGGCTCAATGTCTTCTGTCGCACACTACTCAGGCTGGTACCAACGTGAAGGTCAGCTGATCTATCGCGGCTTTCACGCCGGAGAGAACATCACTCCGTCGCAGTTATCTGCCTTTCTTGAGCAACTGGAACGCTTGACCGCCGATGACATTAAGACTTGCTATATCCTTGTGCAAGTCGCCCATCCAACGATGAGTCACGAGTTATCCGAGTGTTACCAACGCGCACTCAGCAGTTTAATCACGGTCATTGCGCAAGAAGCGCCACACCTCACCGTACGTCTCATCGGTCATCAACCCGACGACGAGCGGATCCTCACCACGGATCTAGATGCGCTCACCCAACATGCCTCATCTGTTTATGTCGACGAACAGTCTGTCTGGCATAAGACGTTGGTTCCCGTTCAGGCCAGTTGCGAACCCTACGTCTGGCAACGCAACGGCTATGTGATGATCACCGGAGGGTTGGGCAAAATAGGCTTGAGCTGGGCCCGATACCTTATCGAGCACACTCAGCTTGAGGTCGTGCTCACTGGACGTAAGCCAGGCTCGCAGGTCGTCGCCTTACTCTCAGACCTGCCTCAAGCCCTGACGAACCCACTAGAGAACCGTCAGGCACTCTCGGCGCTGCTCGATTCACCTCGCGTGCATTATGCCAATGTTGACGTCGCAGACGGCCCCACACTGATGAGTAAAGTGGCGGGGTTCAATGATCAGTTTGGACCGCTGCATGGTGTCATTCACTGTGCTGCCTACACCGCCTTGGAGGGGCTCAACCCCGTATTCTCTAGCGCCACGTCGACGATCGCTCAACACTATCAGGCCAAAGTCGACGGTACTCTGGTTCTGGCATCGCTGTGTGATAAGTATCAACCAGACTTTTGCCTGTTAATGTCTTCGATTTCCACCCAACTCGGCGGCTTTAATCTTGGTGTTTATGCCTACGCCAACCAGTTTATGAACGACTTTGTCGTCACTCGCTCGCACCAACCAACGCGTTGGATGAGTATCTCCTGGGATGGTTGGGACCTCCAAGATGACCCAACACTCTCGCCGGAAATCAAAGCATTAGCCATCAATCATCAGGACTGTGATAACGCGTTCTCCTGGGTGTTTGATCATCTCTCTTTGTCACATTGCGTTGCCTCAACCCATGATATCTATCCTCGCCTCTCGGAATGGGCCTCTCATGCGGTGGCTAACCCAGACGCCTCAACCAATGCCCTCTCGAGGGAAACGATCGAGCGCAAGGTCACCGACATTTTTTGCCACCTGCTTGGTGTCGACCACATTGAGCCTAATCGCAATTTCTTTGACATGGGCGGAGAGTCGGTGGTCTTCTCTACGCTGGTCGCCGAAATCCGCTCTCAACTCGCAATGACGCTGCCGCTTCATGCCTTTATGAATGAGCCGACCCTGAGTCATACCATTGATCTGCTGGCCGCTTCGTCCTCCGTCCAGCGAGATCGCGGCGCCGTGGTAAACACTCTGACCTCTCTGTTTGAGGAGCTCTTGGACAGCACTGATGTGACAGGCGATAGCCATTTCTTCGAGTGCGGCGGAGATTCATTGGTCTTCACCCAGTTGGCAAAACGCGTCAAGCAAGCCCTCGACTTTACTGTTTCTCTCAGTGAGTTCATTGACGCCCCGACCATAAATCATCTGGCGGATTTGATTTGTGGGCGTCACTGCGAGTCCGAATCCGAGCACTACGATGACTTACGTCTTCGCGCCGATCTCTGGCCAGTGTCGGCTCCAGCCGAGACCGACGATCGCGTCTTTCTGGTGACAGGAGCCACGGGGCTACTCGGTGTTAACTTGGTCGCCCAGCTCTTACACCGACCCGATGTCACTCACGTGGTGGCGTTAGTCCGAGCCGAAGATAACGCTCACGCGATGCAACGTATGCTCGCTCAGTTGGATCGCTTTGCCCCTGACACCGACAGCACAAAACTCCGCGTAGTGTGCGGTAATGTCGCTGAGCCAAAGTTGGGATTGGCCCCTTCCTGCTACGAGCAACTCAGTCAGGAAATCACCGATGTGCTGCACAACGCCGCTCACGTCAACCACATCCTCGACTACGCGACACTCAAAGCCAGCAACACCTTAAGCATGCTTTCCGTCCTTGAGATCGCCGCCGAGTGTCGCCACAAGCACATTCACTTTGTGTCGACTCTGGCCTGTGTGTCAGAACTCGACCGTCACAACCACTATGTGGAGTCGTTGCCAACTCGGGCAATCCAACCCGCTAAGCACCTTAATGGGTACGCGCGCTCCAAATGGGCAACGGAAGTCTTGCTAGAGCAAGCAATGGAACGCGGCTTCTCGGTCAATGTCGTCCGTCCTTCAAGCCTTGTGGGTCATTCATTACATGGGACCTTCAATGCCGAAAACGATCATATCTGGCTGTATGTGAAAGGCTGTCTTCAGCTCGGCAGCTACCCTGTCATCGACAATGAAATTAACATCACCCCCGTCGATTTCATGTCAGAACTGATTGTCACCATCTGTCTGGCCAATCAAAACAAGGTCTACAACCTGCCCACCCCTTACGTGGCCCAAATGAATGACCTGTTTCACCACCTGGCGGCGCGAGGATACCAAATAGAAGGGGTCTCTCTGCCTGAATGGCGACAACAAGCGACCCACAATGCTGATCACAATAACGCCTTGTACCCCATCCTGTCCTATTACCTCAGCGACAACTCGGATGACGACATCATTGCTCCAGATTATGGCAATGTCATCGTCGATAACACGCACGCGTTATTGCAGGCTAAAGGGCTGAACTTCCCGCAACCTGAGCAATTTATCCCGCACTTAGTCGAATATTTAGAACTCGTTAATTTCTTTGGGGACCACCATGTACAGTCGTGACAGGCATCTTATTCATCACCAGTTCGCTGACGTCGTTCAACGCCATTACCACGATATCGCCATCGCAGATGGCGATCAGCAACTCAGCTACGGCGAGTTGGATGCCGCCGCCAACCGGGTCGCCAATGCGATCCTCAATCACCACCCTCATGGTTCTGAGCCCGTGATGGTTTCTATGCACCGCAGCGTCGCTGCGGTGGTAAGCATGCTGGCCATCCTGAAAACAGGGCGTCCCTATCTGCCAGTGGACGATAGTTTCTCGGAGTCACAACTGACGTATATCGCCCAGGACAGTCGCGCGACCTGTATCATCAGTGCTCGCCCTCTCAGCCAACCCCCTGTGCCTGTCTATATTTATGACGATTTACACCAGCACGACACGACAACCACGCCCGAGATTGAGCCCGCCTCGGCGCCGCTGGCGTATATCATGTATACGTCTGGATCGACGGGGCGGCCAAAAGGGGTCGAAATCGAACATGCGGGCGTACTTCGTCTGGTCAGTAATAGTGACAACATCACGTGTCAGACTCAGGACGTCATCGCACACTGTTCGTCGATTGGCTTTGACGCCTCGACACTTGAGATTTGGCTGCCCTTGCTTAATGGCGCGCAGATCTATGTGATCGCGAAGCAGGATGTGCTCGATTTTGAACAGTTTGAACGCCAAATCAACATCGGTAATGTCAGCACCCTTTGGTTGACCGTGGCACTGTTCAACACCCTGGTCACGCGCCACCCACAAGCGTTATCCACACTAAAGACGCTGATGATCGGCGGCGACGCGCTCAATCTTGATCTGGTACGCAAGTTCCTGCGCAGCGACCACTGTCAGCTAGACACCTTCCTCAATGGCTATGGCCCGACCGAAAACACGACCTTCACCACCACCTTCGATATTTTCGGGCTCAGCGATAGTCACACCAGTGTGCCTATCGGCCGTGCGATCACAGGGACGGAAGTGGCCATCATCGACGAGCACAACCAAGCCGTCACTGGCGGGCAGATCGGCGAGTTGATCACCCGAGGGCTTGGCTTAGCGCGAGGCTATACCTGCCCACATGAAACCGAGCGCAAATTTTTTATTTATAACGGCGAACGACACTACCGCACCGGGGATCTGGTGCGCCGGCTACCGTGTGGGAACTTAGAATTCGTCAGCCGCAAGGATCACGAAGTCAAAGTCCGTGGTCTGCGTGTCAATCTCACTCAGGTCGAAGAAGCCTTTCATCAGCAGACGGTTGTTCAGCAGTGCTATGTGCGCTGTGATAAGACGACACTGAATGAAAGATTAGTCGCCTACATCGAAGTCGCGGACAACAGCATCGAACAAGAGCGTCAGTTACGTCAGGACGTTGCCGAAGTCCTCCCCGCCTACATGATCCCTGAGCGATTTGTCTTATTGAGCGCGATCCCTCTGACACGAAACGGTAAACTGGATATTGAGGCTATTGAAGACCACATTCGTCCATGCGCGTCTCACGGTTCAAGCCCGCTGGCGCCAACGGGTACCATTGGAGAGAAGGTACACGCCTTGTATCAGAGTGTGCTGGACACCAAGGACTCAGACATTCCGACCACTCGCAGTTTCTTTGAGCTAGGCGGAAACTCATTACAGATCTACCAATTGCTCAACGCGTTGAACGAAGAGTTCAATATCAAACTGACCGTCAAGCAGGTTTTGGACAACCCGAGTATTCAAGCTCTGACAGCGCAGATTGAGCGACTAGACATCCACCGCTCTGCGGCTTCGCCAACGTCATTTGCCCAGGAGAAAACCTGGCCGATTTCCCCCGCTCAACGCCGTCTCTGGTACGTTGAACAGTTGCGCCCATTAGACAATGTGATCGCCTTAGGCTATGCCCTGAGCGGTGACATCGATCATCAGCGTTTCCAATCAGCCTGCCAGCATACGGTCAGTCAGCACGGCATCTTTAGTTGTCGGTTTGTCGATCGCAACGGTGAAGTCCAATTGGAACCGGTTCAGCATGCGCTGGATTTTCAGGCCCTGAGTGACTCAGACTGGCGGTCCACGTTCGAGCAAGAAATCGCCACGCCATTCGATCTGCACCACGGGCCGATGCTGCGTGTGCGTTTACTGACCACTGGCCCCAGCCAGCACATCTTACTGTTGTTCTCGAACCATCTGATTTTGGACGGTTGGTCGGTCCAACTGCTGCTGCAGGCCATCAGTGATCATTATGATTGTCTGCATAAGGGGTACCCGCTCAGTGACACCGTTCAGCACGACTATCAAGCGTATTGTCTAACCATGGCTAACCAGCGCTGTTCGTCCGCGCTGGAAGCCGATCTGGCTTTTTGGCGCCAGCACCTGATTGATTGTCGCTTACCAGACGTGCTGCCCAAAGCCGCCCGACCTCTGCCACAGGCGGACGCGCAATCGTCTTTTATCCCCCCACATCGTGTCTCACTCCCAAGTGAGCTGAGTGAAAAGTTACTCGCTCAGGCTAAAGAACAAAAAATTAGCCTTTTCAGTCTGTTAACCCATCACTTTGGCGAAGCCCTGTGTCAGTTTTCTGCGTTGGAAGAGGTGGTTTTAGCCATTCCCACCGCCAATCGAGAAGGCTTTGCGGACACCATAGGTATGTTCGTCAATACCATTCCTTTTCGCTATCAGCGTGACAGCGATGCCCTCTCCGCCCACCAGACATTACAGCACTGTCTGAGTCATGCCGGAGCCTATCTTGATGAAATCCAACAGCATCTGAACCTGCATCAGTCCTCAATCAATCTGGATCGCTTACAAGTTGGGATTGCCCTACAAAATACCGGGCACGACCGAGGGTTAACACTCGCTCACTGTGACAGTCAGTTTTTCCCTTTGCCGACCGTCAGTGCGCGTTTTGATCTGTTTGCGCATTGTTTTGTCGTCAACCAGCACATCGAGATCGAATTTGAATTTAATCCGCACTTTCTTTACCCAGAATATGTGGACAGCATCTGCACCCTCTTCACTCAAAGGCTTAACGAATCCGTCGACCTCACAGTGAGTCCCCCTCATTCGCTTGGCGAACACGCACCGAAAAAAGGGCCTGCTTATCGTCCTGAGCTGGTATTGGAAACGCTGGGCAACATGTGGGCATCCCTTGACCAACAAATTGCTGTCGTGACCCATGATACCCACTACCCCTATCGTCAGTTGAGTGACGACGTACAGCAACTGAGACTGGCACTGACTCACGCTGGCATCACCCGCGGGCAGCGTATCGGCGTTCAACTTGAGCTTAGCTATGAGTATATTGTGACCATCTTTGCGCTATTGCTAAACGGCTGTTCGTTTGTTCCGCTTGATCGTCGCTACCCTCAGCAAAGGCTGCAATTCATCATTGATGATGCGAGGTTAGGTGGCAGCATAGGTCTGAGTTCAACAGAGCAGCCAGACGCACTCTTGACGACAGTCGGTGCCAGCCCTCTCCACTTCACCCGCTATACCTCAGCGCCTTCCAGCGACAGTGAAAACGAAGCCTGTTTGCTATATACCTCCGGCTCGACGGGGACACCCAAGGGCGTTGAAATCTGCCTTGATTCAATCTTGCGACTCACCCAATCGCCGAACTTTCTTCAGATGTCGCAACAGACGCGTTTTCTTGTCGCCTCATCTCCAGCGTTTGACGCCTCACTGCTGGAAATATTTGTCCCTTTGGTCAATGGGCTGAGTTGTGCGGTCGTTGATAAAGAAACCTTGCTCGACTACCCCAAACTATCGCGTCAACTGGCTCTTCAAGGTATCAACACGGCTTGGCTAACGGTCTCGCTGTTCAACGATATTGCCACAACTCGTCCGCAAACCTTGAGACACCTAACCGGACTGTTAATTGGCGGGGATGCGCTTAACCTCAATACGGTGCGCGCGTTCCTTGCCAGCCCCCACTGCCATCTTACTCAGTTCGTCAATGGATATGGCCCTACCGAAACAACCACCTTTGCGACCTGGTTTGATATCCTGTCATTACGCGATCATCATCACTGCGTCCCTATCGGGCAGCCGATCAATGATACACACGTCTATCTACTTGGGGCTGAGCGTCATGCCAGTCAATGCGGTCAGGTAGGCGAAATCGCCATTGGGGCCCCCTGGCTCAAACCCAATTACCACAATCGACCTGAGCTCAATCAGGAAAAGTATTGCTTCAATCCGTTTTACTCGCTTGACGGTTGTCGCTATTTGTATATGAGTGGCGATCTGGCTCGGTACAACCCGCAAGGTGACATCGAATATATAGGTCGACGCGATCATTTGGTCAAAATCCGTGGCCATCGGGTTGAACTGTCAGGCATCAACCACGTTCTGTTGGCTCACCCTCTGGTCAAAAATGCCCACGTTGGCGTGGTTGAAAAACCGGACAAACACATCGTCGCGTATCTAGTTCCCAACAACGCTGACGTCAATGTCGCTGATATGCGCAGCACCGTGATGAGTTACCTGCGCAACACTCTTGAACCCTTTCAAGTGCCATCAGGGTTGGTTTTTGTCGAACACCTGCCCCTGACTGTCAACGGTAAGGTGGACCAACGGGCCCTCAGCCAGTATGAATTCGATGCGAGTGAGGCGTCGATTCTCCCTCGCAATGATCTGGAAGCCCTGATCCACCGTTGTTGGACAGAGTTTATTGATGATGACCAGTTCTGTGTCACCGCACGATTTTTTGATATTGGCGGCCATTCATTATTGGTATCCAAAGTCCTTCATCGATTAAGCGCCCTGACCGGACACAGCATTAGCTTTGTTGATTTTTTGCGTCATCAAACCGTAGCTGAACTGGCGTTATGGCTAAGCGATAACTCAGCGCTGACACATGAGGGGCATGGTGCATCGCTTGTACTGAGTCACTCCCAACGGGCAACGTATCCTGTGACCCTCGCGCAACTCAACCTGTATTTTTCGCACGAGTTCGCCGTTCACAAAGCTTTGTACAACATTCCACAAGCCCGGCTGTTCGATAAACCGTTGCACGCTCAACCATTACAACAGGCGGTAAACATCCTGATGCGTCATAGCCGTGTGTTAAATGTCGCGTTAACCTTCGATGAACAGGATAACCTGCACATGAGTGCTCGCGAGCCACAGGAAATAGATCTCACCGTCCATTCTGTTGAAACGTTAAGCGACGCCATCGCAGTGTGCCAAACCCTAGCTGAAACCCCCTTTGATCTTCAGCTCGGTCCGCTGATCCGTTTCGACCTTCTATCCATCGCAGAGACACAACAGTCGGTCGTCTTTATCAATATCCACCACATCATCGCCGATGACGCGAGCATGCGGTTTATGTTCAGGGCATTGATTGATGTCTACCACCAACAGGGGATTCCCCCAGCAGGGTACGACTTCTTGGATTATAGCGAGGCTGTCATGACCGCGCCCCCATCCGAACAAGACGAATCACTTAAGGCATTTTGGACGAATCAGTTTGAAGGCTACGAGGGTATCCTTAAGTTCACCTCTAACGACCGCTGTGATCTACCTAGTAATCTCGGCTTTCGCCAACAATTCGATATCACTCCCGAGGAGTTATGTCAGCTCACACAACTGGCCAGCGCCGCACAGGGCACCCTATTTGAAACCGCATTAGCCCTATATCAGTCCGCCGCATCACGGGTGGCAAAACGCGCTGATATCGTCATCGGGTTCCCGTACTCACCAAGGGTGGATATCGGTTTGTTGGACACCATCGGCTATTTTGTCGATGTGATCCCGACTCGCGTGTCCGTTTCAGAAACGAACACCGACGTTAACGACCTCCGCGAGCGCATTCACATCAATCGTGCATTTCTGGCACATCGACCTGTTAATCAAACAATTTCATATATTTCCGGTATACGTCGATGCTACAATTATGCGCCTCTGGTCCAGAACGTCTTCGCATTTCATGGTCAGGACAACGCCCCATTACCAGCAGGGCAGTCGCTAGAGCTCGACAACCGTTACTGCCGATTCGATACCGTATTTACGGTCTTCATCAACAATGGCCGCGGCTCTGTCGTCGTGGAAGGAGCTCAGGACCTATATTCTTACTCCATGCTAGAACGTTTATTCACCGCGTTTATCGACATGATACAAGGGGTAAGTTCGACAATCAGTGAACCATTACTCACGCAACAATCGTTGGTTATTCAAGAATAAATAAAAGGAAAACAACAATGGCTATCAGACCTATTATCGAAGTGCCAGATGACAGACTTCGTGTGACCTATCAGAGCGTTGACGACGTCAGCACCGTGCAAACATTGATCGACGATATGTTAGACACCCTTTACGATACCGATAATGGTATTGGACTTGCGGCCGCTCAAGTTGGCCACAGCGAAGCCGTACTTATTATTGATATCTCAGCAAGTCGTGATCAGCCACTGATCATGATTAATCCTCAGATCATCGAGCATGAGGGAATGATTGACAGTGAAGAAGGGTGCCTGTCCGTCCCTGGTGTGTATGCCAAGGTACAACGCCACCAGCGAGTCAAGGTGCAAGCATTAAATCGCCAGGGAGAAGCATTTATCATCGAAGACGATGACTATCTGGCGATTGTCATGCAACACGAAATCGACCACTTACATGGCAAAATCTTCATCGACTACCTGTCTCCGCTCAAACGCAAGATGGCGATGAAGAAGATTAAGAAATTCCAACGGGCTAAAGTCACGGCGGCTTAAGAGTACTCACAATGAATAAGCAATTATTGAATGACTTCCTCCGCCAAGAAGAGTGCCCGCACTTACTGATGGACTTTGGTAACCCGGCCTTTAGCGAACGTATGCTCAAAGAGCATTTGGATCAAAACAGTGAATTTGCCAGCCGTAAACTCGATGAAATCGAGCGGCAGGTTGATTTTCTTTACCAGCGCTATCTCAGACCCGGCGATAAGGTCTTGGATCTTGCCTGCGGTCCGGGTTTGTATACCTCGATGCTGGCAAACCGACAGGTGCACTGTACGGGATTCGACATTTCTCCAGCGGCGATTCACTATGCGCAACAGCAAGCCAGTCATTATGAACACTATCAGGTCGCGGACCTCAACCAGTTCAAACTGGATACCCAGTTTGACTTGGTGCTGATGCTGTTTGGTATTGCCAATAATCTTAAGGATCTGGACGGCTTACTTGCGCAGCTCAGAAGCAACCTAAAGCCCGAGGGTAAACTGGTGATTGAGCTAATGGATCTGGCGTTCATGAAAAGCCTAGTGGCTGGCGACGGAACCTGGACATATATGCATGAGGGCGGATTGTTGAGTGATAACCCACACTATCAACTCTGTCGCAGAATATGGCATGAAGATGAAGGCAAGTTGATCGACAGAAACCTAATCATCGACGACAATACTCAGATTCAAGTGTTTGAAGGACTCTTTTGGGGCTACTGTTTAGATCGCCTTGATGATCTGCTTGAGAATAATGGTTTTCTCCCAGCCCGCAAAATCTGTCACGAATTGGAGAAAGGCGAACTGACACAGCACTTCTTTTTGATCGAAACCGCTTTGATGCCTTACTAATTTCAGTATTGCAATCTGCGTCCCCCTCCCCTCTCACCACTGGCGACGGGGGGAGGATGTAAGATAGTCTTCCCGATATATATCAATAACTAAATAACAGCATCTTGAAATGTTCCTCTACATCACTATTTTTAGCGTTGGTGTGGGGCGTTCCATCTAATTAACGTTCAGAGTAGTGGGGCTAAGATGTTTTTATCCTGAAGTAACTTCACCACACTCAACAAAGAAATTCACAAATGCTGCATAACTATAGTAATCCTAACATAAGCTCAGTTTGGGTAAATTACCGCTGTTTACGAACACGAGCTTGTTGAGCGAAACTAATAATGGGGCATTTTAGAGCTAGGAAGAGCCAGCACAACTAGTTCCGGCTCAGCATTGGAGATCAAGTTACTGTGATAAGTAACCTTTTCCTCATTTTGAGGATTTACTAGGTTTTAACCCTGGAGTATTTCCTGGAGTTTTTTTATTGTCACGTCGACGTTGATCTGGCTTTCCTGTCGATTTAGCGATTGGTTTTGGACCCGGTTTCAAACCCATGACTATATCCTTAATTTTATCGAGGTTATTCCTCATTCACGATCTGTGGGCAACATCGGGACCTTTCAAGGTGTGAACAAAAAACAAACAAAAATAATGTAAGTTTTAATTGCTGAAACACATTTTGGGGCAAAAATGCGCTAGCTGAGATCAAGCTAGTATTGTGATCATCAAGCGCTTAATTACCGAAGGCGCTTGTCAAAATTCGATAACTAAGAGCTTTCTTTACTTTCCTGATCTCCACCATCATCATCGGCTACGGTTAAACATATCTTCTCAACCTGGTTTAACGTTGCTTGATCTACAGCACCACTTTCGTATAAGTCGTTTACTGTCTCATGCACCATATTCAAAACATCACTCATCTCATACTCACTTTACTACTTGGAAAAATTTTGTCTTAACAGTTTAATATCAACATGCCCAACAAAAAACCATCAAGCCTAAACATGATGGTTTTGATTCTTAACTGCTTGTTCAGCAGGCAGGTTGCTTTCTTCCTGGCCTATTCTTAGCTGCCTATGCGGCAGGACACAGCATCAAAGTGCCGCTTGATGAGTTTGCTATTTTCTTAGCTGCCTATGCGGCAGGACACTGTTAACTATAGTCGCTAAGCTGTTAATTCCACGGGTTTACATCGCAAATCCATAAAATACCCTTTTTCTTCTTACTTCTGTAAGTCCTTGTTTTTAAATCTCTAAAAAAGGGCTGTCAAAAAAGGGGCAAACACGTAACTCAGGTACCGTGCCTTTTCTTTCTTGATTGGTGGCTAAACCATAGCTATTAAAGTTTGCTGCACCGCGCTCACCGACAAACTCCTTTTGTACAAACAACATATAACCTTCCCCAGATGAAGCGCTGGAGATTGGTATTCGATGAAAACTATCGATGACCCGCTCTTCATTAGTGACTGGTAACGATGGTTCAGCACCAGATTGTTCGGCTCTCGCCATACTGCGTTTGATTCGGCGTTTCTTAGAGCCTAAAAAGCTTTTTCCAATCGTTTGGTTACGGGTAAACCTCACCTCTATCGCAGTGTCTGGCACCTCACAAACACTAGAAATCTCAAACAAACCTTCATTCACCATCACAGAGAAATAGGGCTGAAAAGAGAGTCCAACCATGATCTCTTTATCTTCGGCAACAAAAGCTATGGTTTGACCAACCGTAACATCACTCCAGTCGGGAAAGCTCACACCTATTTTATTGATGGCTTGTCGGTTATTGACCATAAACAAGTGCATTTGGGATATACACCGTCCTGCCAATAATTCATGGTCGGCTTGTGCAGGCATGTAACGTATTAAGAAATAGTAACGCTTAGTCATATCTATCCCTTACTTCGCTTTAGAACAATTGAATAGGCCGCCTTTGATCAAGACAGACATGATGAAGTGCACATCATTTGGGATGACTTGAGAAGCTGTCATACTTTCAATCCAGTTCTCTGTATTTCTGAGCAGTTGATAGAAATCATTTCCATGGGACACGTGTCGCCTTGCTATAACGTATTCTCGATCTGCCCCATATTCGTTCACTCTTAATGGTTTATCTGCGTTTTCATGCCACCAATCGTCAATCGATTGCAACGCTGCACCAATTTTTTGACCATGAAATGCAACAGTTTCCTTTCCGTTCAATAGTTCGACGGTAGCTAACTGCTTAGTAGGAACACCATCTTCTCGGCTATCTAAAAACTCTTGGCTTGGGTAAACCTCATCTCCCCAACCAACTCCGATTTTAGCTTTGACATCCATATAGAAATATTCGGTCGGATCGGAAAGGGCTCGCATCAAATAGGCGGTGAGCTTTTCTAGGCATTCTGCTGAAGCCTCATCCCAATGACCATACCAAGAAAGCTTTGTTGCGTTTTCTACAATCAAGGTTTCTGAATCACTGGTGGTCACTTCTATCGACAGCTTTCGACACTCCCTGTTTCTCCAAAGCCAACGGCCAAGCAGTATATTCTTCGCGTATCGATGAGCGAGCTCCTGATACCCATTGAGCTCTTTATAAGTATTAGCCAGTAACGAAAGTTTACTGCGCACTTCATCGTCACTACAGATATCAGGGGTTAGAGAATTGGCTCGAATTCGAAGCGGGAATGCACAGTAGATATCATCGACACCTGGCTTTACGTAACACTCTTCGATGAACTGAGGATTGGAGTGAGCTAAATCTTGTGGAGCAACATTCTTTGCTACGAACTTGCCCCCTTTATACGCTTCTGCATAACCACCTTTTGGTGCGCGCAACCTAGTTCTATCAACTTCAAGGGGACACATCTCACCACTTTTAGATAGATAGTAGAAATATGCTTTGCCAGCAGAGAGTGATCGAACGTAGTTCAGCTGAGTGCAAAGTTCCATAAACGATTAATCCCTATAGTTTTTTATAAGAATAGTTTCGCTACTGCATTCTATCGACCAAAAGGCGTGGTTTAAAAAGTGATCTCTTCCACTAAAGCGCACTTCTATCGGGTTTACTCGCTGAGCAAGCCCTATCACATTCTCTGCATAAGCGTGACAACTGGTGATTGAGTTGTCCCGTTTAGCTGGACGCTCTAACAAATGGTAGCCGATGGAAGCTGGCAAATTATCAGCGTCTTTCGTTATTAAACGCTCTAGCTCATCAAAATCACTCGGCTGATTTTCACTTGGATATAACCATCGCCCGTATGCTGGTAACCCTTTTATGGCATAGAAAAGCTCGCTCCTGCTGGTAAATGTCCTTAGCCACTCAATCTGCGTCGATAGCTGTGGTTGGTATAATGCCCCTCCGGCGAAAGCGACTGGAAGTGCCGTTTTAAGCGCGGACTTAAAATCTGAAATTCGGCTGTCGCTATGGACTCTGATAACTAAGTCTATTTCTAGGTCCGCCAATCGTTCACTACGAATGGTTGGTCGCTTAGCGTTCGAAACCGTTCGCGCTTTCGCGACTGAGTTGGGTTCGGTAAGCTTCGCTGTCGGTTGAATCTTCTCGCTTCGAACATAAAAAGAGAAACTCGAAAACTCAAACGAGGAATCACAATTAACTAGCTTATTAAACTCTCTTTGGTAATGGTGCATGAACCCCCAAATAGCCGTCAAAGAAGGAGCACCACACAGGTATGAGCTACTCATTGCGACCGCATCTTGCACTCTCATTGATGACAAATAGATATACTGCTCACACGTTACCTTATCTTCATTGCCATTTGGTTTACTGAGCTGTTCAAGTATCCATACGATTTGGGCTTTGACGACCTGCATTAGCTTAGGATGATAGGCAAACTTGGCGGCATACTTGTTATTCTGAAACGCGAGATGTAAGCAACGGTTAAACTCACTAGCTAAAGAGCCCAAATCCGATTCTGGTTGGGTCAAAAAGGCTTGAGCCAAAGTGTCATCATGTTCCAATTGCTGTTGATTAGGGTCAGCATCAACGATATCTCTTAACTCAATTAATGGAAGCATCCACAGGGCTATCTGCTTTCGCAATATCTTACTTCTAACCTTACGAGCGATCTCCCTTTGCTTCTGTGTTTTTGATGGCTCTGAACCAATTAGATGATTTAACACCTGACAGATTTTAACGTTAGTTACCTGATAGTCATCAAAGTAGTGACCACTCTTTTTGCGACTTTCAGTTAACGTCCCACCCTGCGCTAGTTTGACGTCTAGCGGGTAGTTAAGGACTTTCATATGCCCACCTAAACTGCCACACAGATTCCCGATACTTGCCGAGTTTGGCAATGACGAAGACACAAAGCTGAGCTTACTTTCTCGACTTCTCGATCTCACCTCTAACTCGCTCTGAATAGCATGACTGACCACAGGGGTCACCGAGACATAATCATCCTCCCATGGAAACCGTAGTTGCTTGCTGTAAGTACTGACACTGTCGGGAAAACTATTCTCAGGGAGCTCTTCTGCCAGTGTATTTTGTAAGCGAGTAAGTGACTTAACACCCAAACCAAACTCTTTAAGCAGATCGAGCCAAACAGGGGTTTCTTGCTGAATAAGTAAAAGAAGACTCACGGACTGTGATTGCCAACGAAAAGGATTCAATAACCACAATGTATGGCGATACACCGCAGAGTTATGCGCCCACCCCAAACGTTGTTCTAATACTGAGCTTGAGATAAACGCCTCGGTTGTAGCAAGAGGCTGTGCAATTATCCGCTGATCTTTAACTCGGCAGTCTGGAAACTTGAGATTATGAGTATGGAACCATTTGATTTCACCAAGGGACGCCTCTAGGTTCTCAGCCGCTTTTAAATGCCTTTTAGCTCGGGCAACATCCAACCAATCCAAGCATCTATCTGATTGATGGCTTGAACTGAGATTGAGCAAGATCGTTAGCGCTTCTTTTTCACACCCATCAACACAGACATCTTCCGTATAGGGCATGAACATCTTCTTTAAAGCAGACTGCTTTACTGCTTCGTCTTCAATTGTTAATAAGTCACTTAATTTCGTCATAATTACCACTCAGGTAGATACACACTTAAACCATCACTTTCAGAGCTCATTCGAGTCAACTTTGTTTCGATGACACTTCTTAAAGTAAACGCCGATTCATGACTCGCTATCTTTGTATGCATTCGCGGCCTGATCGCGGCTTTAATCTCACCAAACTCATACAGCCGATACACTTCATCCGTTGTACAAGAGAGCAATGTGGAAGCTTCTAAGGGGCTGAGCAGTACATCACCGATATTTCCTTTAGCGCTTGAAGGCACTGTTGCCACTAGCTTTGTAAAGTAAGCTAACACCTGAGTAAGTACGATATTTTGGCTCAGCTGCCGACTGGGTAACTGACGGCAACCTTTAAGCAGAGCACCAAAGGCTTCATTGAAAAATACCTTCTTCCAATCTTTGACTCGAACGAGTTCTGCCTTCTCTTTCAAAGCATCGAGGTCTTGCCACAATGACGTTGGCCAAGCGCCACAATATTCAATGAATGATTCGAAACTGAGGTCATCAATATCACCATAGCGATTTATATACCAAAGTAAAAAACCATAGCGCTCAGATAACGTCATTTCTCCCTTTAGTAATCCCAAGGGTTTTGAATCATTCCCTGACAACCATTGAGCAACTAATACCTCAGCCTCTGACGCATCTTCGACTGGCGAGTTTCGAAGTTCAAAACCACATTCACATTGGCTAATACCCTCGGTACTTTGATATTCAAGTCTCGACTTACACTCAGGACAGTGATGAATCAGTTTACAGCCATGGTGCTCACAAGCTTGGTGAGAAATAAATTGCCACTGCTGTCGAATGTAAGGAGCTTCGTCAATACACAGAGGGCATATAGGCGTGAAGCGTTTACGAAGAAAAGCATAAGGGTAGTCAGAACCGAATCTATGTACGGCTTTATATTGCGGAGAGAATTGAGCTTTTGAATGCGATAACGCTAGGCGCAGTACACCAAAGTTATTGAGCTTTAGTTGGTTCTCAAGGTGGATAAGAACCCGCACTCGCATTTGGCTTGTGGTTTGAGCGTGGTAGATATTGACTAGGTTGAGCTCTAGAGGGAAAGCACCAGCCATCGCCTCATGCTGATCCATGGTGTCGAACCAGATGTCTTCGGCGAAATGAGAAAATCGCTCGTAGCCTTGTTCATGCGATAAGCGCAACAAGAAGCTTTCGAGCGATTCGTTAGGGTAAAGTTGAATGTCCGTGTTCACATGCCACCACTAAAACTTAGAATTTCTAAGTTTTAGTATCGGAGATATTTTGTATATTGCAACCATAAACTTTAGTGATTTCCATAATGAAACATCATCAATTTTACTAGTGGTACTTTCTAGCTCAGAGATACTTATTTCTATCAAAGTGACGGTATTAGGCCAAGTAAGCTTAAAAGTTACCCATTCTTCAAATGCTGTTCGTTGTGAATCCCGTGTTGTATCACGGGGTAAAGTCGACATAGCTATAACATCTAATAATCTAACATTACTATGTAAATTGATTTATTTATCAATAAATTAGGCTGACAGATAATTCTATGTTCAATTATTCAAAAGAGATATTATCCATAAAATTTACAATGATTAAATTTATAAATTAGTTTTGTAGGAGTGTCTCTTGTTTCTTCAACTTTTAGATTTTTTGTATGTGATATGCCAAAAGCGGCTATCTTCTGCTCGCTATTTAATGACCTCTTCTTTGAGGCTAGTACTGATTACTGCCGGTGTATCTTTTGTAATCAATATTAGCCACGGGGACTTAAACATTGTCATTGACCCTTACAGCTCATCGATTGCAAGCATGCTAACGAATCTGGGTTATATGATAGGGATTCTGATGTTTTGTGTTGGCTGTTGTATCGAAATTTATGAACGCATAAAAGGCGAAGCATCAAGCTCGAAAAGAGCTAAGAGTATCGACTTGCGCTCACTGACTAATAGCCCTGCACCCAAATTATGCGATCAATTTGAAATGACAATAGATCAAGCTGGTCTACATGACGAGCTCTATTTGGAACAACAGTCGCAAGAACCAACTACTGACTGGCTGAGTCGGTCATGTGATCGTTTAGGTGATTTCAAGCTAAAGAAGCTGTCTACAATGAACACACACGAACCAATGAAACCTTTATCTTTGGGTTCACTAGCTCATATACCACAATGTTTTACCTTAGGTTTCTTGGTCGGAAATCGTAGGCTTGTAAACTATTATTGTTGGAACAGAGACAAGAGTCGCCCCCAAAAAGGTAGATGGGTGGATACACGTGATGCCAGAGATCGAGGTGTTCGCCTAAAAGACGAATTCACTCTTACTTTTAAAGATGGTCAAGAGGCAAGCGATGTTACTAAGTGGGGACTATCTATCGAGATATCATTTGGTAATGACCATGTTAATTTTATGAATGACGTCGGCTTAGATGCTGTTTCAAAGCTCGAGGTAAAAAACAAAGATGTTGGTAACTTATTTTCTGAAGTTGCCCAAGTAGAAATTGTCTCTAGTATCAGAAACTATATCAATTCAACTATTCCCTCTTTTCCTAACCTAAAAGAAATTCATTTAACTATTACGGGTCAAGCTTCGTTCATTATGAGACTTGGTGGTGAGTTCGACCAAAACCATTTTCAATTCATAAAAAAAATCCATCACTTTGAACAAAGTTCTCAAAGTTATCCTTGGTGCCTAGTACTAGACCCAGCTAGCAACTCACCTGTCCAATTTGAAGAGCAATAATCCATGAAGCATATAAAAGCGTTCAATCACTTGTTGAATGATGTCGTCAACCTGAATCAGACAAGACTAAGCAAGCTTGAAACGGCAGTTCCTACCGTCACGAAGGCAATCAAAGATTCAAGCCAATACGGTAGTATTTACAAAAAGTATTCATCCCAAGGTTCTTACGGTCACCGTACTATTATTAAACCTGTTGCTGGTCGTGAATTTGACGCAGACGTCGTAATTTTTGTTGACCAACACGATGAATGGGGACCGAAAGACTACATTCACAACATCTACCAAGTCTTTAAAAATCACCCAACATATAAAGATAAGGTCCACTATAACACTCGCTGTATTAGTCTTGACTATGCAGATGATATGCATATCGATTTAGTTCCTTGCATAGTTGAAGAGACTATAGGCTGGCTTGAGAATTTTTATACTTATTCAATTTGTAACCGTTCTACAAACGAATATGAATCTACAGATCCTGAAGCGTATAAAGCTTGGATCTCGGGTAAGAATAAGACTACTGGTAACAACAATCTTATAAAGTCCATACGACTATTTAAGTATTTACGAGATATCAAATGTACTTTTTCCTGTAAGTCGATACTTCTCACCACTCTTTTAGGTAAACAAGTGATGGATTCCTATGATTTATTTTCTGAAGATTTCAAAGACTTACCTACATCGTTTAGAACTCTAATAAACAGACTAGATCATGACTTACAACAACATTCTTGTATGCCAGATATTGAGAACCCAGTACAAAGTGGCGAGTATTTTACAAGACACTGGAACGAGACCAAATTCCAGAATTTTAGAGTATTCGTTTCAAAGTATACAGGCTGGGTCAACGAAGCTTATGAAGAAACAGATAAAAATCTCTCTATAGAAAAATGGCGTAAAGTATTTGGTGATCAATTCTTTTCAGTCAAAGCAACCCAAACCAAGAAATCAGAGTCTGTATCTCTTGAAGCTCTTAACGAACGATTTGTGTCTATACCCTCACACTATCTTCCTCACCCTTGGAAATCAGACGGTTCTGAGATTGCTTTAGATGTTGAAGTAAAATACAAACAAGATTTTTCTCAACATTTCGTGAATAAACTTAAATTCGGTTCACTGATACCCAAGAAGCATAATTTGCGTTTTGAGATCATAAATAACATAGACGAAATGTGTGAGATTTATTGGCAAGTAACTAATACCGGAGCAGAAGCTGCTGCAAAAGGTCAATTAAGGGGTGGCTTTGAATTAGGTAAACAAGTTCGAGAAGAGAGTACATCTTACAAAGGAGACCATTTCGTGGAAGCTTTTGTAGTCCATGATAATGTGCTGCTTGCTCGCTCAGAGAAAATCATAATCTCCATCAGTTAATTATCTTATTTATCTACAAAAAGCCGAACCCTCTCGATAAAGGATCGGCTTTTTTCTTCTTGATATGCCCCAAAAGGAGGACTTATTTACCCAAAAGGTATTTCTTGTTCTAATCGCAGCTACTTTATCAACAATAGTTATAGACTGTTAGTCTTCGCATTGCTTAACCTTTACTTCACAACCGATACACTACATTTGTGGTTTTCGTTTTCTAAGCTTAATCTTGGCACCATAGTTCCACTGTCAAAATCATAGACTATAACTTTAGGGTGGTGCGTGTCATATGCTTGCCCAATAAATACAGATGCAGCATTTGACGCACAAGGGAACAAATGAATAGTTTGTGCACCATATTTAGACTTTAGGTCATGAAGCAATACCTGAAGAGCCATAGTAAAGGCCTTTCCATCCTCTGGGTGCGGTATAGCCCCATTCCCCATAAATGGTTTTGTCGCTCGAATTGTAATAATTTGAGCTCCTGTCGTTTCAGAAACTAACTGAGAAGCTTCAACTAAGCTTTCTGGCTCTGCGGTTAGCGCTACGTTTATTATAAAATCATCACCACTTTCTAGATTACCAAGCCCATCTATTTCATAGAACTCACCAATAGGTTCTAATGCAGGCCATAACCAACTTCCGCTTTCTCTGAATCTGAGCATTGGAGTAACAGAATTTTTATTTCCGATTTTAGCCCCTAAACCAATAAGCGCAGAAGTTGGCCCAAAACCAAAGAGCGCAGCATTGAAACCAAAATCTTTGGTTTGTTGAATGATTTTATCAGCAGCAGTTTTAATAACTAGTGGCATCACACTCCAAAATGTTTCTGGAGAGTCAGCTAAGAGTTCTTCATTATTACTTAACACATTGATCTGCTGGTGCATCCTTTTTTTGATTACAGAAAGGCTATTGGCGATTTGAAGGTAAGAAGGGGGAGAAACAGTCTGAGAATTGACAGGCCACAAAACAGCATAAACAGGGATTGGTTGATTCTTTAAACCATCAAGTAAATTATTAGCAACTGTAATAAACTCTGAACGCATTGTAGACAACACCGAAGCAGGGTAATCACTTGCGGCAACTTTATCTATGAGTCTGTGATGTTTATCGCACAATAGCAATACATTATTCGGATTATTTGACAGCTCTTTTGACAACATCGCAATACCTCGAGCTCCTTGCTCTGACGATGCAACATTGTGAGCCAAATATGCATAGTTGCCTGTAATACCAGAAACCTCATCGTAATCAAGCTTTTCCCCACATCCGGCAAACATACAACGTCCGAAACTATCCCGCCAAACGGTTTCTTTGGTAGCTTTTGTAAAGTCTGGACCACGACCTATTTCTTTCCTTTCGCTTTCAAAGCGGGCGAACAATGACTCTACTTTATCCAGAGCTAACTCGACTCCCTGAGCATTTGCCTTCAACCAAATGCTTTTAATGCTTTCCAAATGCAAAAGATCATCATTAGTAATTGTGTAGCCTTGAATGCATCTGTAAGTGATATTTCTTTGTTCACTCGACAGGTTCTTTATGCAAAGTGCCGTAAGTTTTGGTTCCAAACAAAGACGCAATGTGGCAGTTAATTCCTCCCCAAGCATCAGTAAAATAATAATATTTCGATTGCCTTCATCAGTTAAAACCCCAACTTGCTCCCAAGTAACCAACTTTCGTAGATTGTCGACAAAGCTATGGAAGGTATCCTCCGAATCTAATGGAGAGCTAGCTGCTTGGTTACAGAACTGTTCTGCTTTATTACCCATCAATTTTCCTCGTTGCTACTTCTAAATCGCCGTTAATTTTGATGTAAAGATTCACCTGCTTATTGCCCACGATAACAAAGACTAGTTGCCGATCGGGGTTTCGTAACGTACATTGTTCCCAGTCATTTAAATCGATGCTTGAGGGCTCTGGTGCATTTTGAGGATGTGTGTGCCAAGTACCGATATAACCGAGTTCACCACTAGATTGTTCGAATGCTTTATCTATTATTTGTTGGTGAGTTGTATCCTTCATTACAAAGAATGATCGCTGACTGATGTCTTTTTTCTGTGGTGTTGTGCACCTATCAATCCAAATACTTCTTTCACCTTCAACCCGTGAGCCAATCAAAACCCCAAAATGCTCAGTATCTTTAGGATTCATTTGACGATGTTCCAGCCAACATTCATAGACCTGCTTGTTGACTCTCAATTCAATAGTTGAACCCCAAAATAGTATATCTTCATCAGTTACAGACATCACAATCCTCATGAACCAGAGGCTTAATCTCTAATGAGCTATTAAACTGATAAAACCTGTTTGTAAGTGTTATTCCATGAGCTTTGGAATGATGATCAGTACCTTTCCAGCTAACTTTTGAACTGGTTTCAATCTGCCCCTCAAGAAATTTAATAGCCAAGTCACTCGCAATTAAGGCCGTTTGTGCAGAGCATATAGCGCCATAAGAAATAAATTGTTCACCGCAGCCTGACATGTTGATGGTGATATTTTGATTTGGTTCGATAAAATTAAGATTTGAACTAAGTCCTCTAGTCAAAGTATCAGGACAAACATAAGCACACAGTAAACAACCTGTACTTTCCGGTATGTCTAATGTCGCATGTCCACCGACCCCAAAACCTTCAAGCCAAGTATTAATTACTGGAACTTTTATGCCTGTTTCTAACAAATACTCTTTAAAAAGCCGCTCATGGGTCGGGCTGCCGATAGCTATAACAATCAAGTCATAAGAGTTAAGCAATTGAGCGTTTCTAAGGTCCAGTAATCTCTTGATTGAGTGAGTTGCCTTCGACCATAAAAACTGGCGAGCTAGGTGAAAACTGAGACCTGTAGACTTGTGTAGACTTAAATACTCCTCAGGTAAAATATGCCGATATAAGTTATCTATCTGATAAATGTCATCATCATAAATATCCAAATTTTGAACACCAGCAGCAGATAGTTTATGAGCGATTTCGCTACCAACAGAACCAGCTCCAACCAAGGCAACTCGGCTTGTTTCTAAATCCAAACTAGCGCCACCTCTTGGCAACACTGCTTCTCTATTAAACAGCCTTATAGGTACAGCTTTAACCTTCCAGTGCTCTAGTTGTTCCTCTGTTAACGGTAATGAATGCTTGCGTTTTGTTTTGCTTTTGAAAGACAAGCAAAACCAACTCCTTCCTGACGGAACATTAGCATTGAAGATAACCCAGTACTCATGAGTCTTCCAACGACCATAGTTATCCCTCACTTTTTCCAAAACATCAGTTCTTTGTTTGGATAAAGTCTCTAAGTACCAAGCTGCTAAATGTTCTTTTTTGAGTGGCGCAGGATCGATTTGCGTTAAGGGTAGGATAATGGCTTTACCTGCTAAACTTCGTGCGGAACTGTCCTGCCAGTAAACCTTAGCTACGGCTGCTAGATCAGTATCTCTGGATTGCGCCAAATAGTAAGACCTAACACCAAAGGCTTGTTTGTTTACTGGTTTATAAACATCGATCTCTTCTAACTTGCCATTATCATTAGTTAAAAGCACAGGTCTATCATCAAAATCACAAACATTTAACCAGCAAGACTTAAATTCTCGTAAGAGCTCTTTTCTGTTCCAATCGTGCTCTGTCATCGCTCTTTTCAAGATGGCGATATGGCGATTCAGAGACTCCTCAATAGCCAGCAATGGCATGTTAAAATTAACTGAAACAGAATCTCTATCATTAACACAGATGCTGCCAAACTCGGTTCCATGAATATTAATGTTAAGAACATGCGCCAAATGACCTACGTCACTTGGTTTCATGAGTAAAAATGTAGGTAAATGAGTGATCTCTGATGTTGGAAAGTGTATCAACTCTATTTGTTTATGTTCAATTTCAAGTTCGACGGAAATAACATCAATTTTGTCAAAATTGATCACCTTGCAATCAAAACCTTTACTGTTTAAATAGTCAGCAACTTTTTCAACCGAAATCATCAAGCCCCCTGTGACGTACCTGCTGCTCCAGATGTTGCATATGTAGCTTTTTTAAGGTTGGACGAACTACTTGGAACTTCAAAATCATCACCAAAGATTTTGTTTAAAATCTCGCACTGCTTGACCAAGTCTGTTTCATCAATCGCTTTGTCTAGATTATCTCTCAGTGATTTCAGCTTGTTATAAAACTGAGTACCTGTATTTTTACTGCTTCCATCAAAAATATCTCTCCAAGGGGACTTAGGTAAAAATGCTTTTACTTTATATTCTTCGTTACCTTGATAGCCAAAGTAGGTCCCTCTAATAATAGCGTCAACCGTGTCTCGCAACGCAATCAGGTCATTAGCTTTGCCACTATCATCAAAGCTTGGGGTGAATTGCTCTTTTGCCATCACCGTTAAACCTATAGAAAAAATCTTCTTAGCAACCGCCGAGCTGAATTTATTATCTCTCCAGCGTTTAAGGTATCTAACGAGACGCTTATATTGCTCAAGTTTTTTGCTTGCCGAACCATAGTAGTCTGAGGAGTCGTTGATCCAATCTTTAAGACCTTTAGGATCTGAACCTGACCATTCCCTGTTTTCTTCACTAGAGTTTTTCTTACCGATGGCTAGCTCATACGCATCATTCGCCTTCCGGTAGATAGGGATGTCGATATGTAGATTTTTGCTTGTATAATCAGCAGTTACACATGGCTTTTTAATCTTGGCATTTTTAAAGCCTCTGTCTTCTAATACCTTTAGTACTATTTTTTTCACTTCAACTGGATCACTTGGTGAGTCATCAAACGCTATAACTACCGCTCTATCAATATCGAAGTCTTCCTTAGGATTCTTAACCCCAGTGGCTGTTGACATGGAGCCTTGAAGAAAATTTTCAATGACTGGATAACCTTCGTCTTTTAATGCACTTTTAACGTCCTTTAAAATACTGTCATCCTTTTCTCTAGCGTCCTTGTACGCACTATCCTCACGGCTTATCTTAATCTGGTCGTGAAATTTTAAAAATTTGGCTTGAATGCTCATTGAGCCTCCTCAATATGAAGACGTTCCTAAAAATCCCTAACATTGCTTACCACTATTACCAAAACAACGAACACCACTACATATGGAACTTGTGATTAGCAAAAACACAATATAGTGTTCAAGTCACACACAAGCAAGCAATATCCCTTTGTTATTTATGGATAAAACTCAAGCCAAAAAATATGTAAGCAATCACTCACTGTTCAAAACAACAAATTCAAGGGGTTGAATATATACCTAGGGTCTCCCATTGTAAGAAACAAAGTCACGATTCACCGAGTTGCTCACTTCAGAAAAGAAAAATAGAAGCAAAGTACCAGTACCATCAGCAACAACATCAATGAAGCAACTGCCGCCTCACACTTAAAAAAGAGTGGCATCAAAATGAATTTCGCAGTGAGCAGGTAAAGAGTTATTTTGTATCGGATTTAACAATGTATTTTATGACTCTTGTAGTCATCGCTATATCGCGAATGCACTCGTATTTGGACAAGAAATCAGTCAACTCAAAAACGCCGATAACACCCTTTCCTTGAAGCTTCCAAAATAAAGCTCTCTATGGAGCCAAGGAGATGATTCTAAAACTGGGCTCAACCTATCTCTCCAAACGATCAAATTGTTCGTATCGGTAAAAGTCAAACTGCCCACCTCATTGTTCTGACATTCCGGGTTTGAAGTAGAGTTCTCGTAAACTTCAAAGTTCATATTGGGCTTAATTAACATGCAAGCTTCTGGAATATCCTGCTCAATTCTTTCAGCAAACCCAATCAAACTTTCTTCGGCAAAGGTATACAACCACGCTTCTTGATTGGGTGAGTCACTGATTCTTAAAATTCGCCCGAGCACTTGCCTAAAGTAAAGCTCCGTTTTTACCGAACTCATATGACAGCAAACCTGCAGCCTTGGAATATCCGTTCCTTCACTTATCATCCCAACACTGACTATCCACTGAACCTTTGAGTGACGAAAAGACTCAATTTCATGTAACGGATTATCGTGATGATAAGTCACGATGCATGCTGATTGATTAAAGTGCTCAACAAGTCGCTTTTGAATATCTTTAGCGTGCTTAATAGAAGATGCAACCACCAAGCCTCCAGCACTTGGGGACTCTTGCCTTATCTGCGCTAGCCTTTGGCAACCACTATTCAATATGTAATTCATAGCGTCTTCGTTGTGGATGACGCTTTGATAAGAGACATCGGATTGTTTAAGGCAATCAAGAATAGAGGCGAAGTGTTGATTGTCACTGCCAGCCTTAACACTCAGATGTTCATTATCGATTAAAACGATTTTAGGGCGGCGGCATACCTTATCTTCAACAGCCTGTTGCAAGCCGTATTGGTAATCGCAAACAACCTTGCCATCAGGATCAGAATACTCGGCCATGACAATCGGTAGCCGATCAGAACGCCAAGGAGTACCCGATAGCGCCAGAGTATAACGAGCAAAGCCTTGGATCTTCGAGACAATTTCTAGCCCCCATGAATTTGACCGCCCCTCATCATCAAACGAACAATGGTGGATCTCATCAAATACGACTAAGACTCGATATTTACTGACGGTGTTCCAGAAGTTTTCATCTAAAAAATGGATGGATTGATAGGTGTAAGAGCCCCCAAGAGAACCCAAGCCTCCATTAAAGGAACATTCCAATTTCCATGAAAAGGTCTTTTGCATCCCCTCAGCAACAGTCAGGGAGGGAGAGAAACACAGCACTAGATCAATCATGCCTTGTTCAAATAACCGACTCGCGACCTCGGCGGCCATAACGGTTTTACCCGCTCCAGGGGTCGCTTGGCAGAAAAAATGTGAATGATTGTTTGAAGTAAATTTCTCGATAGCTTGAGCTGCACACTCGGCTTGCCATGCTCTTAACATTGAGGAGCCTTGCTTTGCGCAACTTGCATCCAGTTGGTTAGTGCATTAATTCTGCCTAATAGCTTGGCTGAGCGTTCTCTTGCCGCATTAAATAGCGGCTGCATATCTTGCTTGTTGTTTGGGAAACGCGTTAACAACGATTGGTATTCCTCAATCTCGCCTAGAGTAATCGCCAACTCGCCTTCATGCTGCTTCTTCTCTTGCTCTAGTGCATTTAGAGAGCACTCTGAAGTTTGAACAGCTATTGAATCGACCTTAGCTTGCCTATTTCTAGCTACTCTAGGCTCAATTGTGAGCGCTTTGAATTCGTTAGTTTTATGGTAGCGTTTGTCTCTACGAGCCCCAATGACAGAAAGCCAGCCTTTCTCCTCAAATGATAGAAGTTGCTTATAAACATACTTCCGCGCATCGTCCTTGCTCGGGAAGGCTGAAGCACTGTTTAGCAAAGCATCCCTAGCTTCTGTGACGGAGAAATTGTCCATCCCTTTTTCAATCAATAGGTTAAACATGTGAGGGTTAATTCTGGTTACTTTCTTCATGTGACTCTTACAGGTAATAAAAAACTTAGGATTGCTAAGTATACAAAAATCAGTAAAACTTAGACAATCTAAGTTATCTAAAGGTTGAAAAGAAATGTGTAAGTGCAAAAAGACAACCCAATCCCAGCGAGGCTCAAAGCTGCGCGTAAAAAAGCCAAGATCACCCAAAAAGATTTAGGGGTGAAAATTGGTATGGAGCAGAGTTCTGCTAGCGGTCGTATGAATCATTACGAGAAAGGCAGGCATGTACCCGATATTGGTACGCTTGAACGTATGGCTGAAGAGTTAGATGTGCCGCTAAACTACTTTTTCTGTAGGAGCGAATTGAGCGCTGAGTTAGCATGTGCCATTGATAAGATGAGTGATGAAGAGAAGACGGTGTTGTTGGATAACCTAAAGAGCGAGAAGTAATACTTAAGCTTTAAGTCCATTTTTGCTCAATAACATACTCAATGGAATTGCATCCGTAAATCGCGGAGCAAGTATCTTATCTTCTACGGCAATGGCATTCAGGTTGTAAGACGATCCAGAGTCAATTTGATGAAGACGAAGCTCCTCGATAGAACAATTAAAAGGGTTGTCCAAGTAGGGGAACTTAAATGAAAAGGTACGTGACAATATCTCTTTGTCTATCGTATCAACGTTCTCACTGAAACTCATAAGTAGTGCGTCTTTCAAGAAGTGCTTTAACGCTCGGCACTCCCCTCTACACATAATAAACAAAGGATATAACACTTCATTTTTTGTAAGCACCGGCGGTTCATCAAAGCCCATTCTCGCACTCAAACCAGCGACAAATTTAGCAAAGTGCTTTTTTTGCTCCAAGTCAAAACTATAAGATGCCGTTCCACTCGAATGGCTGTTAGCTTTCAACAGCTTGAAATAGTTAATCTTTCGTCTCCAACTTAATCGTGAGTTCCATTGCGGCTCTGTCGCTATCACATCAGCATAAGGCATACCAACCAACACAAACGAGACTTTTGCTTCTTCACTTATGTATTTGAACGTATTAGCAATAGCCTGCCTTTCTTCTGCTGTAGAAAACTCCACAAGCTCTTGAATTTCATTGACGATAATCAGCTCAACAGATTTACGTTTAAGTTGCTTTACGACAGCCTCACCAAGAGCAATTTCATTACGTCGTCGGGTACCTCTTCCACCTGACTTTCCATCTAAATCGACTAAAAACTGCGTAAGCGTGTTCTGTTCATTTATGCGGCTTGGAACTCTGGTGCTAAGAACAGGTTGTTTACTCCAAGTTGAACTCGGCGGAAAGCGTGATATATAGTTGTTAATCAAAGCCGTCTTTCCACTTCCGGCCTCACCAGTTAACAAGAAAGACTCCGGTTCACCTCCAAGGGAGTGATTAAAACGAAGCTGATCGAAAATGGAGTAGATTTCAGTTATAGCTGGATACTCGATAAAGCTGGTTTCAAAGAATTTTAGTTGCTTAAACTGTCTAGATGTTAAGTTCAAATCAATACCCCTCAATATCTTCAAAATCATCATCAGCTACTTGTTCTGAAACATCGAACACGACCGCAGCTTCTTTTTTGGCCGGAGCCGTACTGATTGAGCTTGGCCCCTCTGAGCCCACATCATTAAATTTTGCTAATTTCGAAGTGTTACCCGTTTTAGGCAAGCTACCCTTATTACTTTTGGCACTGCGGAACCTATCGGTTTCTTCCTGAATACGCTTCTTCATATACAGAAATGTATCCGCAAGCGCCTCATCATCAGCAAGCTGCTTAGTGTTAAGCCTGCGTACTTTTTGTATGCGCTCATGTTCAAAAAGGGACAGTCCTTTTGTATATCCACAGTTGTCTACCGCTGGAACTTTTATGTACCTCTTTTCCGATTCTAGGTAAACATGGATGTAGCTGATATCAGAGGGGTCTGTTTTGGTCCTAACAAAAAGCTTTTTACCATTGTTAGATGCCCAATATTTACGGTATTCAATAAGTTCGGAGGACTGATAACGTAAGTTATGTAGTCTAATCCCTACCACTCCAATAGTTCGGTGTCTAAGCAAACCTAGCTCAACTCTCAACTGCTCCTTCTCAGCACCAACGTAGTAGGAGGGAGTCCATTCCGATTGGTTCCACTTGTGGTATGGAATATCACGTTCTCTTGAATCTGGTGCCATGTGGTAATAATCGACAATCCATTTATGAAGTAATTCAAGAAATACAGAAACTCTAACCACCGCATCCTTCTTTGGGTTGTAATCTTGTAGTTGAGTAGGGTTGGTGAATGTTTTTCCAGGTAGTGAATTCACTAACCCTTTATTCATCTGATCAAACAGCTTTTCGATCCCTGACTTTCGCCAAGGTTTAGCTGCTTGACTGTATTGGATATCAGACACTAGAGGCCGTAACGAATCTTCTAAGCTTTGGCTCCAAAACTCGGCACCATTGTCGACAACTAAACAGTCAATCTTACCGTGGCAAGGCCATTCATTATCAATAGATGGATATCTTTGCTTTACCCAACTCTTATCTAGCAGCGAGTTCAATAACGCCTTCCTCACAGAATCAAAACTAGGCTCTCTAAAGTTGATACTGCACCCAACGATACATTTACTGAAGCGATCATAAAGCATCGTCAGGTAGGGTCGCCCCAAAGGAATATCTAACTCATCATCAATCAGAATAACTGGAACTGGGGTATGGTCAATTTCGACATATTCCATTGGTTTTGTCGCAGCTACTTGTTGGCCAACTGCTCGAAACTTTCGATTTGCAAATCGTTTACCAAACCTTGCAATCGCGACTTCATAAGGAGGTAGAGCATGTATTCGATTATAAAAAGAGCGTTCGGCAATTGGCTTAATTTTCCCTTCGACAATCTCTCGATTTATTTGAATCACTCGACTCTTATAATATCGGTATGCTTCTGCGACACTTAGCCGTTCGCGAGTCAGGTATACGTTCTTAATCGCCTCATTAATCAAGGCTTGTGAATCCATTTCTCCTCGGCTGTTGCCCTTATACGTATGCTTGGGTATGAGTGCCCATGGCTCTCTACCTGCTTCAAAGTAGGATTTTTTCCAAGTTGCTAAAGTTCTCCAACTCGGGGGAGTGAGCTGTAATTCTGATTCCACGAGACTTAAGAGAGGGTTCAAGTTTTTTTCGGTCCATCCGCCTTTTAAACGCTTCTCTACGAACGCGATGATTTTGATACGACGAATAACTTCTTGCTGTACCTTCGGTGATTGAGAGTCAATAGTCGAAGAAATTTCAATAGGTTCTTGAATTAGCTCTATTGGAAGTTGCTGAGGCTCTCCTTCTGAAGCTTCAAATTCATCAAAGAACCCAAAAATGTTATTAGAGTCCGATGGCATGGTTAACACCAAACGTAAGTTTCGAGACCAAACCCAATACCGTTTAGGTCTGTTTTAACTTGCCCCGAAGAGATCCAAGGTAGAGTAGAAATAAGTGTGTCCTGCTCCGATAAACCGAAATACAAAGACACCTCTTGTAACTTCACCATTTGTTTCCGTTGAATAAACGCCAACACTAACTTTTGAAACTCAGTCACTGTCCGCAATCCGGAGTAACGGTGTAGTAGCTTGAAGTTATCTAAAGTTGGTCCCATTCTAATTTGCTTCTCAGTAACTAAAACCAAGCGTCTGTTAAACTCATTCAACGCAACTCTTTGTTTCTCTTCAAATCTATTCCTGAAATCAGGTTTGAGAATCTGACTAGAGTGTTTTACTTCGAAGAGGGTTGACTGCTCGTTGTGATCCGCTACTAAAAAGTCTGGGGTATATCGGCACTTACGATTATTGAATTGATAGTGGAAGCCAAAAGGTTGAGAGGTAAAACTTTTAACATTTGCGTTATATTCGAGGTGAAAACAGAAATCGAACTCCAAAATAGAGAGAGTGCGAACAACCGCATCATTCTTCAAGCTCATGAACTTACAGATGTTGTGTACGTGAGATGATTTCTTGGTTTGGTCGAACATAGCAAAATCACTTTTGTTGTAAACCTACAACAAAAAAATAGACTATGAAGACTTATGGTGCAAATATGAAGAAAGCCTGCAATTTATGCGAACATATATTGCAGGCTTCAAAAGGGTGGAAGCCCCAGCCACATCCCGGCACACACGTCGCCTGCTGCGGCTGCTCCCTTCCAGGCCTGACCGAGTTCACAAGTTAGTGTTGCGGGAGGACCAGAGCCTCCATAGATTCTTTTTCTAAGAGGCTTGCCTCAAAGAGTGATTGGATTATTAAGCATCGCAGCAACCATTGCAAGCACAAAGCGACTCTTTTTAAACAAATGTGGTTCAAGTGATTACCCTTTACCCAACACACCGTAAAACTGTCGGATAAAGCATCACCTTTGTCTTTGTTTCATAACGCATTCATTCAAGTCACATGTGCTCGCTTGTATCACTACGAGCCGAATATCATTCACTTCAGCTAGAGGTCGGTGTCTTCGTTCTCTTCCGTGCGGATGATGTAGTCTGTCATCCATGCGGTGCCCAACAAACATAACCACACCACAAAGACTGGGCTTGGTACCTCTATGCTGGGTGTAATCACTAGTGCGGCAAAGCCAACTGTCGGCAATGTCCAACACAGTAACTTATTCCAACGGAAGGTCTTCAAGCGAGTGAGTGTTTCCATCGATGCCATGATGCCTGTAACACACAAGGCAACCAAAGCCGCGTAAGGTAAATCGGCCATCCATAATGGAAGAATCAAGCCTAATGACCACCAGCTGTGCCGGCTGGCTGGCTTAAGGTGATTCGCCGCCCACCAAATCATGATGATCGACAAGGTTTGCAGTGTGGTAACCCAAGGTGCGCCATCAAGCTTACCTGCGGATTGGGTCACCATAATCCCGACTTGTAGAGTCGCGACAATTAACCCCGAAATAATAACAACCGACAAGCTACTGCGTTTTGAAAAGACCACCATCAACAATGGGAATAGCACCCACGCACTAACAGAGAGCGTGATGGGCTGTAGGGGCAGCGTTAAGCCGTAAGTCGTCATGGAAACCAGCAGAATTAATCCTGCAATGCCGCCCTGCGGTAATATCCATAATGCAGGGATGACCATTGCAAGCACTGGGATATCTCCCTCACTTAAACTGATTGCTCTCGCACAAACAACGGCTAATAATGTGGTTATCAAGAACTGAAACGTTGAAAATACCATAGCCCTCTCCTTCTACCGATCCGTGGTACCATACTAATCGTAGTAATTAACTGGTCCCCCTAGCTTGTTAAAAAGCTCGATAACCTCGTTAGATTTTTTGATTGTAGAATAACTACTTATCGAAAAATCTGTCTTGTTCTCAAGCTTTTTCCCTGCGCTATTTTTGAACACTTACTTACTGTGATTGGTATTTATGAACTAGGAACATTTAGTATGGACCAATTTTTGCCCCAAATCTTTGCAGTGATTCACCAAATTCCATATGGAAAAGTAACAACTTATGGAGACATAGCACGTTTTTCAGGTTTTCCGGGGTATGCACGACATGTCGGTAAAGCATTAGGTAACTTACCAGAAGGTAGCAAACTGCCTTGGTATCGAGTGATCAACAGTAAGGGCGAGATATCTTTGAAAGGTGATTCGTTTGACCGCCAGAAGAAGTATCTGGTCGAAGAAGGGATTGAAGTGAGTGATGCAGGAAAGGTTAAACTCAGAATATACAAATGGCAGCCCTAGAGCTGCCACTAATCACCTAGTTAGCGAGTAGACGAATTAGCTAATCAACTTACTAACTAACTAACCAAGATGCCTTAATATTGGCATCCATTTCTAATTAACGAACACCAACCAAGCGTAGATCTGCTTGTTGCGTGTTTTCTACATCGGTAATCACTGACTTAATTGTGTCAGTTGTGAAACGCAGTTTGCCGTCAACATGAATCGTTGCGCGCATGTTGTAGCGGTGGTTCGGTTGAATCTTGTTGTTGTCGTAGCTCAACTCGAATGCGAACGGTACTTGCTTACCGTCAGTAGTGAATTCTTGAGTCGCGATAACGGTCGATGGTGCGTCAGCCAGTGAAATATCTTCTAGCGTTACGGTAACCACTGCATTCTCGGGCAATGCAATTCTTTCGCGATAGCTTACTGTTCCTGAAATCACTTGAGCGTTCTCTGCAACCACTTCTTGAGAAGCGTTTGTTTCTGATGTTGCTTGGCAACCCACAAGTAGGCCAAACGATACTAAAGACGTAATAAGAATTAGAGCCTTTTTCATATTCAATTTCTCTCAACATGTTTGCCGGACTCGGCAAATCTACTCAGCAATTATAAGAGAGCTTTCATATTCTGTCTCGAAACCCTATGATTTATTGACAGATATCTGACTAAGCTAAATGATTAACACCATAATCTGACACCTATTTTACCAAGAGGCATGCTGGCGATGAGTCAACCTTTAAAAGAATTACTCAATTTACTTCAGCTAGAGAAACTAGAAGAAGGTCTGTTCCGCGGGCAAAGTGAGAACCTAGGTCTGCCACAGGTATACGGCGGTCAAGTATTAGGGCAAGCGCTTTCTGCTGCTCGTTACACTGTTCAAGACGACCGCAGTGTGCACTCGTTCCACAGTTACTTTCTATTTCCCGGCGACCCTGAAAAACCCATTATTTACGATGTTGAGAACCTAAGAGATGGACGCAGCTTCAGCACGCGCCGTGTTAAAGCGATTCAAAATGGTCGCCCTATTTTCTATCTCACGGCTTCTTATCATGGCGATGCGCCAGGCTTTGAACACCAAATTGCTATGCCAGATATTCCTGGACCAGAGAACTTTGCATCTGAAACTGAATTAGCGAGCCACATTGCGGAATTCTTACCAGAGAAACTACGCAAAACCTTCTGTGGCGAAAAGCCGATTGAGATGCGCCCTGTTACGGTCGTGAATCCACTCAATCCTAAAAAGACGGAAGCGAAACAATATCTTTGGGTAAGAGCAAATGGCGCGATGCCAGACAATCAATTGATTCATCAATACCTGCTTGCTTACGCATCCGATTGGGGGTTCTTGGTTACGGCACTTCACCCTCACGAAGTCTCTATCATGACACCAAACTTCCAAGTGGCGACGATTGACCACTCCATCTGGTTCCACCGCCCATTCAAGATGGATGAATGGCTGCTTTACGCGATTGAAAGTCCAACGGCAGCTAACACTCGTGGCCTAGTGCGCGGCGAGATCTTTAACCAAAAAGGTGAGCTAGTAGCGACGGCAGTACAAGAAGGTGTGATGCGTTTTACTAAGTGACGAATAATTACTTCTAAATTGAATAAACAAGCCACATCAAAATAGAAAGAGGCTAGGTGTCACACCTAGCCTCTTTCTATTAAATATGACAACTCACCAAACTAGAAAACCAAGCCCTAACTCCCCTATTCTGCGGGTTCAAACTCGCCTTGTACGCGAGTTTTTATACCATCCCCCGCATCTCGCAATAAGTTAAATGGTGATAACACTACGCCTTTCACCGCCCCTTCTGCGGCTCCCTGAGCGAGCTCTTTACTCTTATCAGCTAACAAATTAGCTTGTGCCAAAATACCCGGAACTTCCGCTCGTAGCATTTCAGATTCAGTGACAATGACAGGAATAGTCTGTTCACGGTAAGACTTACTTTCCGCAAGCATTGGTGGCATTACGTCGACGCGATATCGTTTTAACTCAGTTAATGTTGGTGGAATAACATCAGTTCTTACCTGCTCAACTTCCGTTCGAACATTTTTAACTTCATCTAATATCGCAGGGATTTTGTTGTCGACCGACGCTACGGTTTGATTCACGTCATCGATGGTCTTTCTCACCTCTTCGACAGTATCTAAAACTCGAGGGGCTAGCTCGTCGACATGAGATGCAAACTCTAGCCACTCTTCAACTTTAAGACCTTTAGTCAATACCGATAAATCCTCAATAGCCTGCGGATAGGTATCGACAATATCACCGACTTTATTGGTGAATGAGTAAATGGTGTAGCCAAGGTAAAAAATGGCGATCGCCAATACTAGTTGGATAGCGGTAGATACTTTTGCAAACATGAATAATCCTTTTCTTTATCGCAGGGGCGATATCTAAACTGACATGATAGTTAATGAGTAACTAGGCGTAGCTTAAAGCGGCAATGCTGTCGTGTACTTCAATGGTTCCATCGCAAATGTCGAGGTCACATTAGAGATACCATCAATACTATTCACCAAGCGCTTGTAGAAATCATCAAAGCACTTCATGTCTTTAACCTGAACCTTCATCATATAATCATATTCGCCAGCCATGCGATAGAACTCCATCACTTCTGGAAATTCCGACACGGTATTCACAAAACGCCCATACCACTCATGAGAATGATCACTGGTTTTCACCAATACGAACGCGGTAAAGGAAAGGTCCAATTTTTCCGGGTTCAGTAACGCGACTCTTTTCTCAATAATGCCGTTCTCTTCAAGGCGCTTAAGCCTTTTCCAACAGGGCGTTGTGGTGAGATTGACCGCTTCAGAAATATCGTTCAATGACAACGTGCTGTCTTCTTGCAGTAACCCTAATATTTTTTTGTCTACAGCATCAATCACACTTTCACCAAATCGAATTTAAAGAGAATAATTTTCTACAATTTAAGCAAAACAAAGCAAATATGGCAAAGTTTTTCTCTCGAATTATAGATAAATTAGAACCATACCAATTACAAAGAATTCCTACACTCGATCAGGAGAACGCTTATGTGCACTGACCATCAATGGATTAACAACGCGATTCGTAAAATTGAAGCGGATTACCAACGCTCAGCGGATACGCACCTTATCAAGCTCGATCTACCAAGTATCGAAGGCATTGATGTTTACCTTAAAGATGAAAGCACACACCCTACAGGCTCTTTAAAGCACCGCTTAGCGCGTTCTCTCTTCTTATACGCTATCTGTAACGGTTGGGTTGGCCCAGAAACAACAATCATTGAATCTTCATCAGGCAGCACTGCGGTATCTGAAGCGTACTTTGCTCGCCTACTTGGCCTGCCATTTATTGCAGTAATGCCAAAGTGCACAGCGAAGAAGAAAATTGAGCAGATTGAATTCTACGGCGGCCAAGCGCACCTTGTTGACCGATCAGATGAAATTTACGATGAGTCTCGTCGTTTAGCAGAAGAGCTGAATGGTCACTACATGGACCAATTTACCTACGCTGAGCGCGCAACCGACTGGCGTGGTAACAACAACATCGCTAACTCGATTTTCAATCAAATGCAGATGGAAGATCACCCAGTTCCAGCTTGGGTAGTAATGAGCCCAGGTACTGGCGGTACTTCTGCAACTATCGGCCGCTTCATTCGCTACCAACAGCATGAAACTAAGCTTTGTGTTGTCGACCCTGAGAACTCTGTCTTCCACGAATACTTCCAAACCGGCAATGCGAACGTGAAAGGCAGTACATTCAGCAAGATTGAAGGCATTGGTCGCCCACGAGCAGAGCCAAGCTTCATTCCTGGTGTGGTTGACGAAATGCGTAAAATCCCAGATGCCGCAAGTATCGCAACGACACATTGGTTATCTGACATTCTTGGCCGCAAGGTTGGCGCATCAACCGGTACTAACATGTACGGTGTGCTTCAGCTAGCCAGTGAAATGAAAGCGCGTGGCGAGAAAGGGTCGATCGTAACTTTACTGTGTGACAGCGGTGAGCGTTACCTAGACACTTACTTCAATGACGAGTGGGTAAATCTGAATATCGGTGACCTACAACCGTACGCGGCAAAGCTAGAAGCTTTCTCGCAGACGGGTGAACTGGCTTAAGTTCATATCAGCCGATAGTTCGAAGTAGAAAAGAGCCCTTGATGGGCTCTTTTTTATATCTTTGATAACCAAATTAGCCAGTTCTATTCTGGTTTTTGCTTCGCTTCAAATGCTGCTAGTTGTTCAGGCGTCGCTTTAGGCTGATGGTTTTGTTTCCACTCATCGTAAGTCATGCCATATACGCGTTCACGAGCGTCATCGATATCCAAGTCCAAGCCTTGTTGCTCAGCTTCCGCTTTGTACCATTTGCTGAAACAGTTACGGCAGAAACCAGCCAAGATCATCAGATCGATGTTCTGAACATCTTTATTATTATCTAGGTGTGCTAACAGGCGACGAAAGGTTGCTGCATCCAGCTTATCTTGTTCTTCTTGAGAAAGATCTTTGTATTTAAATTCAGCCACTTTACTTTCCTTTGGTATTTGTTTTCTTGTATTAATTCGTTGAGCTCTGTGTGTTATACAAAAAAACCACACTTAACTTAAAGTTAGACTTAAAAGTTAGAAACCCCTTACAGAACGAGGGCTAGAAGCCATTTATCTAACTTTTACGTGTAGATCTAATTTTTCTGTAAGAGCTCAGGTGCTAAATGAAAAAATTAGACCACCCAAAATTGGTGGTCTCTACTATATTTTTATCTAACTTTATATGTACTGATTCATACTCAGTCTGACAAAATCGTGGTTCGATTTCACCTGTTCACACAATCATACACTAACCACTAAACTCATTTTTGGACAAAAGCGAGCTAAATTATTTGTGGTAGCTCGCCAATATAAGATTAGTAAAAGTAAGTTAAAACCCTAGAAACAAAAACGTATGATTAGCTCCCATTCGTTAGACTTGTTTCCTTAAAGCTCAATAATCTCACCTTCTCGAGCAAATTTTCTTTCAATAAGATTTGTCTTTAGTCCGTTTACATCGGAAGTGTATATCACATGGGCAAGACTACTCTTAGCTCGTGTAGATGTAACATAGAACAACCGTCGAGTGCGATCCAAACCAGTTTCTTCACCCGCATCCTGCTTTTTCTTACTACTTAGAGAAAGTTCCTTTACGCCAAAATACTGCTCGTAGGAAAATAAGAACCCGCCGGCTTCATCATCATCCATGACAACCATAACACGATCGAATTCGTTGCCCTTCACGCCTTGATGGGTGCGAAAAATTGAGTTCTCCTCAATGTATTCTTTATAGTTCCGAATTTGAAAGAAATTAGTCTCCAAGGCTTCAGCCCAAGCAGAAATCTCGCTGTCATCCCACTCTTCAGGTTCTGGTTCAATCTCTAGTATGGCTTCCGATTGATCTAGCTTTGATTCAACCACGCGTTCTTCAGTGGTAGCTACAAAAGACTGCAATTTCGCTGGAATTCTTAGGAGGTTATGCTCAGCAAGCACTTCTAGAACTTCACGAAAGCTAACCTCAACATTTGAAATCACACATCTAAACGCATGTTCTGCTGCTCGGGCAAGCGCTAGCGGATCATCCTTATGAGCATCAAGCACACTGGCTTCCAGAAGCGGCGACTTCGTTTCCCTTAAGATAGACATCAATTCAGATCGGTTTTTCTTCAAACTCGCCTCAGCAATAGGAAAAACAATGCCAGCAAAAAAATTCAGCTCTGTATTTTCACCTTCAGAAATCCGATCTTTAATTTTGCCTGATTTTGAAAGCTTGTCCCAAAGAGCATCAAAGCCAAGCCGACGACCAGCCATCTTATGTTCCAGAAGTAAGATAGCGGTTTCTTTTGATTGAATATCTATCCAGTCAGCATCGCCCGTAACTTCCGCCATAGTCTCACGAATTTTCAATTCGATGTCATCTTTATCTAAAACACCTTGCTGTAATAAGAAATATCGTACGTAACCTTCTGCTGCTCCTTCTTCGGCATACTGTTTCCGTTCATCACCTGCATTACGTATTTGATTGCCTAGCCCCACGATACGTCGTGCTGACCGATGGTTCATTTCCTTATTGAAAGTGGTCCAATCGCTTGGCTTTGTGTTGCCTAGTTCAGGTTCACCCCCGCCAAAGATGCGCTGCATCGTATCTCCAAACAAGCCGATGACAACTTTATCCGATTTGGTATCTTGCAGCTCAAAAAATGCACTGACTACATCTTTGTTGGTATCCTGACTTTCGTCGAGAAATATAAAAGGGAACTTATTTACTATAACTTCGGCCATCATCGGCTTATTAATCAAAAAAGTTGAGAAAATTTTCAAGACATCTGCATGCGACAACGAATTAGGGGAGGAGTTGACTCCATTTGGGTCGTAGATAAAAGATCGTGGCTCTGCTAGCCATTCCATTTTTTTAGTCAAACGGATGATATCTCTTTTTCGAGCATCAGAAGCCTTGCCTGATCGACCTTTCCGTTCTTTTTCTTCAAGATCTTCTAAATCAGTGGGGATTTTTTCCAAGTACCACTTGCGAATATCCTCATTGAAACCAGCAATAGCGGACCAGCAAAAACTATGAATTGTCGAAACCGCAAAGATTGGGCTTTGCTCAATCCGATCTTTTATTTCATCGGCTGCGTTGTTCGTAAAGGTCACAACAGCAATTTGCTTTCCCTTAAGAATAAAGTCATCAGAATATTGAGCTTTCAGGAATTCTAGAGCCTTTTTCAGGGAGTAGGTTTTGCCTGACCCCGCCCCTGCGAAGGTGATGAAGCTTTTTCCCGAACCTATACTTAGACACTCTCGGATACCTTCATCAACTTTATTATCATGATCGATAGGTTTGGTTTCAGCCAAGTAAAATTGCTCTGACATAATTTCCCCCTACGCTTTTGGTGACAGTTGATCTTGCAACCACGTAAGACCATCGCTCATATAATCTGGGGGATTAAAGCTATTCGCCTCATTATCCGCAAGATGAAAGAGGCAATTGAAGGCAAAGTCACCCTTCTTTAAACCTTGCACATAGTCATAAAGTGACTTCGACAACGGTTCTGTGCCGCTTTCAAAATCAGTTTTCGCATCTTTGAGCTTTTTTATGTTCTGGAAATAATCATCCTCGAAATTCGCCAAAATCAGCGCATCTTCAAAAGTTCGGGATAAAATCATTTCTCCAGAAATCTGTGTTGGTTTTTGATAGGCAACATAAAGCGGTGCATCTCCGCTTGTTGTAGCATGTTTCGCTTGAGGTAAGGCCACCAAGTCATCTAGCGCTTCTTTCTTTGGATGCCATTTCTTCAAGGTATCATTATTAGTTTTTTGAGCTGACTTCTTTTTCGGGAAACAAGACTTCCCTTCATTATTAACAGAATCAAGATCTGTCAGCACTAGAGTTGCTACTCCAAGCTTCTCGACTAAATTTCTGTACTTGTGCGTGTGCGCACCGTTCACCTCAAGCATAGAGATGTACCGATTCGACAACTTCGGGAAGCTCTTGGAAATAAATTCAGGCACAAGAAGGCTCTCGGCTTGGCCTTCAACAAAAATAACGCCATCGGCAAAGAAGATGTCACAATGAGTTAGCTTCAAGTGTTTTCTAACAAACAAAAGCTCATCTTTTGCCTTCGCAAAAAGCTCTGACATGTTTGCAATTGATGTATGATCCATTTTGATGGACTTATTCGCATCATTTCGTCGGAAGTAACGTAAATCTTTGAAATCAATATCGTTGATAATATGACTTGAGTGGGTACTAATCACGAGCTGTGTTTGGTATTCAGACTTATCTTTTTGGGTTGCCTTGTCGCGCAAATCGGGGTGGTTCCGCAAAGTATCATAAGCTTTCGATACAAACACTCGCTGAACTTGAGCGTGAAGATTAACTTCCGGCTCTTCGAGTAAAACTAAATGGATTGGTTCTATCTGATCCTCGACTTTATCCTCAGATGAAGCCGATTTTCCTACGCGCATCCATTTGTCACGAAACTCTAGAAGCCTAAAGGTCAGATATATAAGATTTTGGTAGCCAAGGCCTAAGTAGCTTTCGGGAAGAAACTCTTCTTCATTTGTATCAAAACGATATCGGACCGATGAGGATTTTTGCAAAGCATCCGTGCCGCTAATTTTCGCGGCAATTTCAACAGTCGGATTACCGCCGATACCGGGATATCCCATGCTTTTCAGTTCTTCGAAGGGTGCATTGAACTGAGCGTTCAATCTACTGGTAAACCCCTCTTCTAGGTTTTGCTGATGTCCCAAGACCTCAAGGTCTTCTGGCTCAGGAAAATCTTCGGGGTTCAAGATACGATCGTAATATCCTCGAAGTAGCTTATTGAGCCGCTGCTTTTCCGAATATGGTCCTTTTTGCTCCGTTTTATCTTCATCACCTGAGCCGCGTTGCTCAGATTGAACATCGACTCTAATTAACTTTTTCAAAGCGTCAGATTTTAGGGGCTGCAAAACCTCTTTCGAAGTAGGCTCGACTCCTTTGCTCAAAATGTAATGCTTTTGCTTAATGAATTTACTGAGGTTACGACCTTTCTCCAAGAAATCACATAGATCTTTGGGCCACAAACTTACCTTACCTGTATATTTGGATACAACGCCTCTCATATCAACAAACTCACGACACAGTTTAGAAATATCAGTTGCTTCGTAAGTTATGCGAACAAATAACGCACCACCGCGCCATTCCAGATCTGGCAGGATGTCACGAACCTTGTATGCCTCATTCACTTCTGCAGTGATCTCTATGTCTAAACTCGGCAGTAGACTGATAAGAACATCCGATAGTTCCTGCATTTTCTCGCTAGTAGGGAATTCTTGTTCGATTTGTTTGCCTAGTTTTTGGATTTCCTTCCAATTACGCTTCGATATATCTCGAACTTTTAGATTGTCTGGGCTTTTCAGGAAGGTGTGTAGCGCCCCTATACAGGACGTTTTTCCACTATTATTAGCTCCGACAAGGACAGTTGTTTTATCATCTAGCACCAAGTTGACGTCGGCTAGTCTTCGGTAGTTTTTCAAAGCGAAAGAGGTGATTTTCATATAACAAAACCTAAAAACAAAGCAGGGGCTTTCAAAAACACAGTCCTGTAATTCTGAACGGATAAATGTCAATGAGAGCAATAATTTACAACATATAGTTGCTTCTCCCTCCTATTCTGCTCGCCTTAAGTAAGCAACTCAACGTATATCAGCAAACTGTGTGACAGCTCTGCGTATAATGAGAATGAACAACAGCAAAACTGATTGAGTAATAGTCTATCGTTTCATTAATATTGATAAGGCAAGGTTCAATTAACAGAATGTGAAAGGGCCTTTACTCTAACAAGGAAAGGGGCAAAGACGATTTACGAAACAACTTGTTTCGCATTTTTGCAAGACCCTCTTGCAAAAATTAGGTATTAAAATTTGTCCAACAGGTTGTTGGACAAATTGGGCATGTAGGGGTTGTTGCAAACTCTGCAACTACTGAGGATTCCTCGGTAATTGTTCATTAGCTAATCCTATGGGTTTTACTGTGGCTCCTGAAACATTGGGGTATCTCTGAGTTACGATGATAGGTACCTCTAGTTTTCTAATCAGAGCCATATGTAGCCTACCTAACAGAGAGCAAGACTCTAGATAGTTTTCACTCCGCATCGCAACTTGCGCATCGCAACTTGCGATGTGTGATTACTTAAAAGTTCTCAAAGTAAGATTAAAGATTTTAATAGTTACAAATCATAATCTTAAGGATGAACCCTGTTGGATCATTGTTGATAATAGTAAGCATTAGAGGGCGAGCATATTACTTAAAAAACGGTCCTAAACAGAGAGGTTTGCTAGTTTATTAGTAGCGAGAGCTTGGAGAAATTTCCCAGGAAGTAGTGAGCACCAATAGGCCCACATAGAAAATCTCAAAAACTTCACTTCTGCGTTCCGGAGGAGGATTAATGCTTATCGATATTGAATGTTTCAGGAGCAATAACTGAGGCCACTCTAACAATGCTGGCATTTTCATTAGACGCGACAAGGCCGACAATCTCTCGACCAATTCTTTTAAACTTTTTAGTCGAAAAAGAAAGAACATTTACTTTTCTGGTCGAGATTATGCTCAAATCCTAACTTCGACCAAAAGGATCAACTAATAGAGTGCTGTGTTCGACCATGATAATTAAACCTTTTAGTCGAGTGACTATTTGAATTAACCTCTTGGGTCAGAGGCGTGATAGCTATGAACTGCGTTAGCTTGTTTCTTTGAGGAGGTAGGCTTGCTGCATTCGGTTCTTCGCTTTACACTAATAGCGAGAGCCTCGGTTATCCCTGCTTTATTCTTTGAGTTACTATTTACTGTCTGGCCAGAAGTAATGGTATCAATTTGAATCTAACGTAATTGCAAAGCAGCCCACCGAGGACATACGATAAGCCTAAGGTACTCTCCCTCCCATATTTGGTGATGAAATACCCGGCACCGCACCCAGAATTCAAATTAATGAAAACATTCTGTATGTAGCTGTTATACAAAGCCTGTGGCTTTGTCGTATCTGAAAGTAAGAGCAATTGTGCAAGGACTTCTTGCACAAATTATTTTACTGCCATCTAAATTGATTGAGGTTAAACTGAAGGTTAGCTAGTTTAAAATGGGAAGTGATCTTCTTCATACCCTTCAACCCAAGTTACTAGCTTTTCAAGCTCATCACCTTCGGGTGTGCCTGGTTCAGCCACATCAAACAAGGATTCAATTCTTTTCAAAACGGCTTTATAGTCGCTTTCTGAGGGTTCTAGTCCCACTTCATCTAATGAAACTGTAGCAAGCCCATCAGCGTGGGCAGTATTAGGTGTAATACCCTTAAGCAGTTCTTTTTCTGATAGATTTTTCTTGCTCATAAGTCGTTTCTCGATTCGAAAATGACATTAGATTAGTTTATAACATAATGGACTACTAGCCGTAATGTAGAACCTTATTCAAAACACACAATGGGGCACTTTCAAGCTAGAAAGTGCCAAGGGTAGAAATTCAACCTAAGAAACTCTTGGACAATTCCGTGTTTGGTCATGTACTAATTTAGCTCCACACGGATAACTTTTCGTATTGAAAAATCACTTAGTGCGTTGTCCAGTATTGCTGGTGCAGATCCGTTCGTAACTCTACCCAAGGACAAATCTATCGCGCACATTGTTTAGTTCAGATATCGCCTTTTCAATTTGTTGCCGCTGTTCAATATTCGCTTCTGATGTGCTCTGTAAGTCTTGCAATGCTTCAGAAACATGGCGAATTTCAGTCGTATAGAAAGATGTTGATAACTCATCCATACGTTTAACAAACTCAATTTTCAACTCAAGAAATATTTCCCGATAATTCTTCCTAATATCGCGTCTAGCAGCTATTAGGTCTGCAGCGCGTTTCTCTTGATGAATGTCGTCATTGATTTGTACGATTACGCCGATTAACGCCATAACCGGCCCGATAAACTTCGCAGCTGAGCCAATTTTTTCAGCAATATTAATAGCTTGATAAGGTTTAAATTTGGCGCCAAAAAAGTGTCCTACCTCCAGGACTGCTTTGTGGAGGTTACTGCCCGATGCTGCTTTCATCCCTTCTTTAGCAGTCTTATTGATCGCCTGATTTGATAACCATGAGAATCCTTTCTCTGCGGACTTAAGAGTCTGCTGTGTTTTTACCGAACTCTCATATTTATCGCCGATATTATGCGTTTCAATATCAATATCTGCATTAGCATTAAGTTGATGTGTAGCTTGAAAATGATCGCTCAAAGCGGCTTTGAGTGACTCTGCTAGCGGGCTTGTATCCAGCTCTTGCAGATCAGATTCAAGAGTACTTAAAGCTGAATCGACGATTTTCTCAAGTTTCAGCTGGGTTTGCTTAACTTGAGCAAGAACATCACCTGCAGAGCGCTGCTGTATTTGCTTAAAATCCGCCTCATTGAGGCCATCATCCACTGACTCCGCCAGCTCATCACCAATAAGTAGAATATTTTGCTCCATTTCAGCTAAATTGCCATCAAACTGCTCTTGAAGCTGCTTTTGACTAGACTTTAATATCCTCATCTTTTGCTGAAGCAGTTCAACCAGCGCTTCCTGCGTCGGATCTTCAGCGGCCAACTTGCCTAGTAACTCTTCTAACTGAGTGTGTATAGCGGCTAACGGTGTAGTCACCTTGCCTAGCAAACCTCTCTCTTGGGAAAATTTGTCAATAGCTTCGATAAAGCCACTAAAGTTGGATAGAGCCATTAACTCTGCTCTATCTTCTTCATCCTCTTCTTTTAATGACTCGAAATATGACTCTGCATCAACAAATACAATAGGAAAGTCTTCCGGTATTCTGGGTTCTAAAACCTCAGCAATCCCATTTAATTTGGTCTCCACAGTACCTGAATCGCGTTGAGATTTATTTACTACCAGAAGAATTTCTTTTTCTCTTCCTTTTGTAAAACATAGATCTCTAAATGCAGCCCCAACAACATCGTCAAACAGTTCATTTGTAATCACGTAAACCAACAAATCCGCTTGATCCATCGCTGCAAATGATGCTTCATCATGCTGCTCCCTTTCACCAGCAAGTATGCCAGGGGTATCCCATACAACCAGATCTTTGTAGTCATACTTAGTCACTTGATCGGTTGTCACGCCTGAGCCAATGGGAATGTCATCAAGTCCTGTTAATCCTTTAATTAGAGAGGATTTCCCAGAGCTATATTGGCCAACAAAAGCGATATTTAGCTTTGAATTTTGATACTCGTCTTGATTCGGAAAACTGAGGTCCAGTTCAGTTAACTTATTTCTCTTAGACAAATCAGCGATAAATGCCGATACCATCTGTTTAGCCTGATTAAACTTCAACTCTTCCATTAATGACAAACCTCACTCATTTCATGCATTGGTTTTGCAGATAACTTGATATTACAAATAGCAGCAGCCAACATAATATTGCGCCCCTGCTTTCCAATAATCCGTCCAAGATCTTCTTCTTTAGCAAAAATGAAATACTCTCCATTTTCACCTTCGACTCGAGCCCTATCTTTCCTAAGACCCAACATATGAGAAAGCATCTTTTCTACCGAGTTTTCGTATACTACTCTAACCCGCTCACCCAAAAGTGTCTGCAACGACGAGAGCAGCTCAGGCTCTTTAAAATGATTGGTGACGGTGAAATAGCAAGCGTAACCGGGTTGGCGGACTATGCGTTTAAACTGTGGTTTTTGATACTTATCTGAAGCCACGATATCCATAGACCGCAGCAAGTACCTTTCGTTTATGTCATGTTCTAATTGATCAAGCTGGAGAAACGCTTTTTCGAGAGACTGAATAAACCTCTCAAGCCCAATGCAGACCTCATTTAAGTCCGATTTAACCTGAAGTATCTGCTTTCGTTCGATATCCTTGTGAAACCATTTTGTGATTTCTTTAATCGAATTATCCCGTTGCACTGCTATTTCATCACGAATCTCTTTAGTTCGACTACGCTTTTCCATTTGTAGCTTCTTGGTTTTTGAATCAGAGAACATTTGAAATAAACCAAACACGAAGCCTGCCGCTGCTAGCCCCCAACCAATGGGATTCCAGCTATTTGCAAAAGCAATGGCAGAAAGAGCACCCAGCCCGGCTGCTGTCCAACCATTCATGCGTTTATAATCGAAAGGATCAAATGACCTTTTACTTCCCTCCATATTGAGCTTGCCACCAAGCTCTATATTCTTAGCCATATCCCGATTGAATTGTTCAAGATCAGCAGCAAGCTCTTCAGCTATATTATTTGCCACATTTTTGCAGTGTTCTTTTAAATCAAAAGAAGCAATGTGATCTTCAAGTCTATTGCCAAAATACTTAGACTGAATATTGTCATCAACAAAACTTGATATTGACTTCATTAACGGAGCAAAAGCGCGTCCGACATCTTTTTCAATCTTGTCCGGCACCCGTTTTGACTGGCGTTCGTGCCATATATAAACACGCTTCTGGGTATTAGCATATTCCTTGAGCAGCCCTTTCACTGATTCTTTCTGGGAACGAATCAATGTCTCAAGATCATCCGTATGGGTTAATGTCGAGCCTAATAGCGTTTGAACTCGCCTAGCACGGCCTTTATGCGTAATTTCATCTGTTAATAGCGTCAGAAGATTATCCATTCGACTGACTCGATAAAGATCTTCTTTTTGATCGCTATAGGCTTCCTGAGTCGACAAAAAAGCTGCTTGAGCATGTATAGGGACAATATGGATATATCTTGGGTTCATCCCCAGCTTTGCAGCTTCATTTCGCAACCTTTCCTTGTGTCCTTCCAAGTCTGAAGCATTGTAGATATAGCTATCGGGATCTTTTATCGCCTTTTTTCGATGAACATTCTTCTCCAGGTTTTTCTTCACGTTCACAACAAATATTAAAGGCTTGTTCAGCTGATAGGCGTATTTCAGCTCGGTAAATGTTGACTCCTGAATACTGTCATCGCTGAGTAAAAAGAGAACCACATCTGATTGTTCAAGAATGCTGCGTGCTATCTCTGTATCTTCCTCACCGTTATAAGCACCAAACCCTGGTGTATCTATAATACGAAGATGATTCCAGTCATACTGACGCACGTCTCGGGTCGTTCTTTGCGCCCCCATCCCTATAGTTGATCCATCCCCTCCAGTGATGGCTTCACGTATAGTGCTTTTACCCGCCATAGTGCGACCAAACAACATAACGCTAAAGCTTTTTAGTGACTCTTTCTGCTGTTCTAAAGCCTTTGCTTGCTTAGCCCTGAGCAACTCATAACCGGCACCCAAGCTGCTTTGAATATCAGTCAATCCCTTTGCCGCAACCTGATCCTTGGCGGTAACTTGTTCTGCCTTCCATGCAATATCGTTAAATTCATTGTTTAGGTTGTTAACAATTTGATCGCAACGCTTACTAAGCTTTACTGCCGCTTTGAATTCTTCCTGAGCAATCTTTTCGCAATCCTTCAATGCTTTGCGATAAGCATCCAGCTTCTTCATATATCTATTCTCACAATGAATAAGTCACTCAATTTTGTATGCTTAACGATTTATAGACGGATTTTTTCCGTCTTTGTATTCCGTCTATGCTGCTGCCATTAATTATGAAACTCAACTGGTATCGACCTGTTATGTGAATCGGCATGTAGTTATGGGGGGCGAATTACGGAAAAGTTCCGGACAAGAGATCAAAGTACGGATTAGATTAACTTGATCTATTGGTCTATTGGTGTACTGGTCAGGTGTTCCGTTCGCAGGTTCTGAGAAGGTTTGAGGCATTTTTGATTCAGAGTAATTTGTGCGCAGCCTGTTACACAAATTGGGAAACAGCCTGTTTCACAAATAAATCTCATGATGGTTTCATGCGTTCTAAACACGTATTGGGGTACTTCTGCGTTACGAAGTGCCAACTGTGAAGGTTCTGGACAAAAACGCGTTAAACTCAAAACTCTAATTCACTTAACTGATATTAGAAAAAGTATCTTGAAACCTTAAAGCTGAGAGGTTGCTACGGCGACGTTGAACAATGAGTCTTAGATCTCTAATCAGTCACGTTAGTATGGGTGAAGCCTGAAAGTGATAGACTTAGAAAGCGTATTAATAATAACCAACAAAAGTCTGGTGAGTGTGTTACCTTGGTTGTTATCCTTACCGCTTAGTGGGGACTTCTTTTCTTTTCCGAACTCGCATCTCGGCACTCCTTAGTTGCCCTCCTAAGCCTCACCGCAGGCTTTAATTATGTCCATTTCAACTCAAAAGTTAAGAAACATCTTCAAACTCACTAGAATTGAAAATGTAGAAATCAACAACGACGTACCCCATTTTGCACCTTGGTTACCACTTGCTCAGAAAGTAAAACCTGTCATCCCTTCTGCGATTATATATTGCGAAGGTAATTTTGGTAAAATTGATGGTAAAACCGCTAATGGGTTAGTGAGACATTCGTTAAGCTATCGTATTCTATCGGTTATTGATAGTGAGTCTGCTGGCTTAGATGCTGGTGAAGTTCTTGATAACAAAGCCAATGGAATACCTATCCTTGCTAATGCTGAAGAAGCTATCATTCACGCAGAAAGCATTCCTGATTACTTCATTTTTGGCATTGCGCCATCAAGCGGCTTTTTATCTGACTTAGATAAAAGCATCATTTTAAATGCCATGTCACTAGGAATGAACATCGTAAATGGCTTACATGAATTCCTAACCGATGATCCTCTATTTTTAGAAGCCAGTTTAAAGAATAACGTTCGAATATTCGATACTCGCAAACCCAAAAGTAAAGGCGATCTGAAAACGTTTAGCGGGAAAATACACAACGTTAAATGTCCGAGAATTGCTGTAATGGGGACGGATTGCGCGCTAGGAAAACGAACAACAGCAACAATATTGGCGAATGAACTGACTAAAAAAGGCCTTAACGTCGTTCTGATTGCCACTGGTCAAACAGGCATTATGCAGGGCGCACAATACTGCGTTGCACTCGATGCTGTTCCTTCACAATTTTGTGCCGGTGAGTTGGAATCTGTCATTGTACAGGCCTATGAAAAAGAAAATCCGGATCTGATTATTATTGAAGGGCAAGGAGCCTTGAGTCACCCTGCGTTTTCAACCAGCGCTTTTATCTTACGTGGCAGTTGTCCAACGGGTGTGATACTGCAACATGCCCCTAAACGTTTATATCGTAGTGATTTTCCTGATTGCTCAATGCCTTCGATTGCCTCAGAAATCAATCTTATCGAAACGTTTTCTAATACCAATGTTATTGGACTAACACTGAATCATGAAGATATGTCGTTGGATGAAACACGTTGTGCGATAGACACTTACACTACCGAATTTGGTTTACCGGTTACTGATGTCTTGTCACAGCCTGTTGAACATCTACTGCACATCGTAACGTCAGCCTTTCCTATAATAGCAAGTAAACTGGCCGAAAAAGGGTGAACTACCCTAGGTTAGACATCGATTGTGGGAAAGTTCATCATAACGCTCAGTTCCTGATTTCTCAGCTCTCACTGAAAAATATATCCGTTACGCCTGTAACAAAAGCCTTCCTCGGCCACCCTATCATCGCACAAGTTCTTATTGATGCTGGCGCAACAATGTTAGCCGATTCAAGAATCGAAAATCTTCAAAAGATGACTGAATCTGGCATTGCTATCCCTAAAATGCTGATACGTACACCCATGCTCAGTCAAGTGGCGAGCGTAATAAAATACAGTGATATGAGTTTAAACTCTGAAGTTGAAGTGATTCAGAGGCTTTCACATGCAGCGGAACAACAAAATTGCTATCACGGTATCATTATTATGGTTGAGCTTGGCGATCTCAGAGAAGGTGTGATGCCAAATCGCGTGATTGATTTTATCCGAGAGATTATTTCTTTACCAAACATCACGATAAAAGGAATTGGTACGAATTTAGCCTGTCGGTATGGTGTCGCTCCAGATGATCAAAATATGAGTATTCTTTCTGTGCTTGCCGATGGAATTGAAGCTACATTTGGGGTCAGTCTAGAAATTATTTCAGGGGGTAATTCTGCTTCAGTTAACTGGGCTCTTCAGAGAACAGGCTTAACTCGAGTCAATAACCTTCGTATAGGAGAAGCAATTTTTTTAGGCTGTGAGCCTTTAGAGCACGAAAATATCAAAGGCTTACATACGGATGCGGTTTCTTTGACCGCTGAAGTGATTGAATCCAAGACTAAACCGACTTTGCCTTGGGGGAGTCGGGGGTTAAATGCTTTTGGTGAAAAAGAAAACCTTCAAGATAGAGGGGAGGTCTCACAAGCTATTCTAGCATTAGGCCGCCAAGATGTTTGTGTCAGCGGGCTTAAGGCTCCGAATGGGATTAAGATCATGTCTTCAACCAGTGATCATCTTGTCCTTGAATCCTCACAGAAACCACTATTTGTAGGGGAAAAAGTCACATTCAGTTTAGATTACAGTGCGCTCTTATCTTCTATGTCTTCACGTTGTATCCATAAATATTTTAAGGCTCCTAAAGGGAGAAGAAAGGAAGAAGGAGCGCATAATGCTACGAACAACTGTAATTCTCTTCGTCAGTGTCATGCTTAACGGTTGTCAGATAAGCCCAATAAAATCTAATGGACTTGCCGATTATAGAGCGACAGTTATTTCAAGCCAACTTCCACAAGAGTTAGGCTCAATCACACTCGTAAATACACAGTCAGAGGGCGATAGTGTCACTCTTGTTTTCGTAAAAAAGAAAACTTTGAATATGGACCGCTTAGTAGAAAAAGTCGCCGTTAGTTTTTGTGACAACATCGAAATAAGACCACTATTAGAGAGTGGGATCTCTTATCGAATCATTACCTTAGGAAAAAATGAGAAAGTAGAAAGCCTTAACGTCATTTCTCTAGCTAAGTGCTCTAATTGAATGCTTAGCAGTCGAATGGATAAAAGCCAATACGAGTTGTTCAATGTACTCAATGACACTATTTTATTGAGGTTTGACCGCCTTACGCCTTGGGAAAAAAACTTTATCACAGAGTTACACCATAAGGTCGTAACTAGACAGCTCATTTCAATTAAACAAAAACAGCTTGCTTTAAAAATTTCAATGAAAGCCTATAAATCAAAGAAGAAAAACGCGCGTTCCAACGTTTAATTTAAGCTTGTGTATACCTAATCTGTTCAAGGTCCTCTAAACCTTGGACAGATTAGTAGTATTTGCACTTAACGTATTGAAAATAATCAAGTGTAGCGATGAATGGGTAACAACTTTCAGCGTAATGGCAATTGAAACACCTAAGTATTTAGGTTCCTTTTCGATTAACACTCAGTACCTTCTGAAAGCAACAATGCATCTTCTAATTCAACCCCAAGATAGCGGATTGTATTATCTACCTTGGTATGACCAAGTAGTAGCTGCACCGCTCGGATATTTTTTGTTTTTGCGTAGACTAACGTCGCTTTTGTTCGCCTCATCGAGTGAGTGCCATACAAGTTAGGATCCAACCCCAGATTAGAAGCCCATCTCCTCACTAAGTATCGATAGTACGAATAGCTAATCGGTTGTTGATTTCGCCTTTGGCTTGGGAAAATAAAATTGTTGTCATGTAGCGAAGCCATCAAAATCCATGTCATTAGACTCTGTTGAGTTCTTGTCGTTATCTCAAATTGAACTTCAATACCTGTTTTGCGCTGGATATGCTTAACGCGGTTAAATATCTTATCTTGCGAAGATACATCGCAAACTCTGAGAACGATCAAGTCACTTGCTCTAAGTTTGCTATCAATAGCTAAGTTGAGCAACGCAAGCTGCGGCGTTTTTCAAGGTAGTTG